>CAZSBL010000136.1:0-9081 GCA_964605205.1 uncultured Gemmatimonadaceae bacterium | reverse complement strand
CGACACGCCAGCGCGAACCGGATGGCTCCCCCCAGGTCCGAACGGTCCGTCAGGCCCAGGGCGCCGTACCCCCGCCCCGCCGCCACCTCCACCAGCGTCTCCGGCGTGCACGCGCCGTCGCCGAACGAGAACGCGCTGTGAGTCCTGAGCTCAACATAGTCCGCCACCCCACCTCCCGGTCCTGCGTTCGGCTCCCACGACGCCTCCCGGGGATCAGGAGCCGGCCGCGGCGATACCGAAGATTTACCGAAAGTCTAGGATGGCATCAGGTGAGGGGATCGGGCAAGGGGGGCCTTCAGACCGACGGTGTCGGAGGCGTCCGGGGCGGCGGGCGGCACGCGTCCCGAAGTCTCCACTCGTTTGCAGAACGTCGATAGCCGGAAGGTTCGGGACTCCGGCGTTACGGGATCACGGGGAGCTGGAGGCTCCCGCTCACCTGCACGGGCTCGGTGCTGCACGCCTCCGGGTCGGTGAAGACGGTGCACGTCTCGCCCACCTCGGTCCCCAGCTGGCCCGAGCTGTTCCGTCCCCAACAGTAGGCCTGGCCAGTGTCATCGATGGCGCACGCGGATGCGGCGGCGCCGCTCACGACGAGCCACGTGTGCCCGCCCTGAACCAGCACGGGCGTCCCCGAGCAGGGGAACGTCTCGCCGTCCTGCGTGATGGGTCCGCACGAGTCGACGGTGGCCGCGGTGCCCAGCGCGCCGTAGGCGCCGGCGCCCCAGCAGTAGACGTCGCCGCTGGCCTCGATCCCGCAGCTCGGGGCGAAGATGCTGTTCTGGGGGCCCTCACCGGCCCACAGGAAGGCGTTGCCGCCCACGATGGCCGCGGGGACGGAGCTCGCGGCGACGCCGGACGTGGCGCCAGTGCCCAGGGAGCCATAGAAGTCCCAGCCCCAGCAGTACGTGGACCCGTCGGCGGCTACGCCGCACGCGGTGGTGGCCCCGACCTGGATCGCCTCGAAGGTGATGCTCCCCTGGACCTGGGTGGGGGAGAGGATGTCCACGCTGCGGTCGTCCGTGGTACCGACGCTCAGGAAGGCGTTGTCGCCCCAGCAGTACGCCGTGCCGTCGGCGGTCAACGCGCAGCTATTGACCAGACCCACGCTCAGCCGCTCGAAGACCAGGCTGCCCTGGTCCACCGGCACCGGATCGTAGCTCCAGATGGTATCGCCCGTGCCCAGCTGACCCGCGCCGTTGACGCCCCAGCAGTAGATACCGCCGTCGGCCTGGAGCCCGCACCCGACGTTCCCGGTGCCACCGACGTCCATGTCGGCGAACGTCATCCCGCCGGCGGCCAGCGTCGGGGTGCCGGCGTCGATGGTGTCACCATTGCCGTAGTTCCCCCGGTTCCGACCCCAGCAATACGCCGTGCTGTCGTTCCGGATCCCGCAGCTGGTGTGGTCGGCCACCCGGAGGGCCTTGAAGGTGTGTCCCCCCTGGACCGGCTCGGGGGCCGCGTGTCGCAGCGTGTCCATTGAGCCGTTGCCGATCTGGCCCCAACCGTTCTGCCCCCAGCAGTACGCCGCGCCCGTCTCGTCCAGGGCACACACGTGCCGGCTCCCCGCCGCCAGGGCGTCTTCGGGCCGGGGGGTGACCATGACGCTCCCCGTATCGGCCAGCCCGGCGATGCTGGCCACGGCACCGGCCGTGCCCACACCGACACCCGTGAACTCGCCGGCGCCGGCGCTGCCCAGAAGTCCACCGGCCGTCGATGACCAGCTCGGCGTGGCCCCGGCAATCGGGTTGCCGTTGGCGTCCGCCACCGTGGCCGTGGCCGTGAGGGTGTCATCGATCAGGACCCGCCCCGCACCCGCGTCGACGGCCACGCTCACCGGCTCCTGGGCCACCACCACCTTCACCGAGTCGGTCTCCCCGTCCGCCTCCGCCACCACGTGGGTCACACCGTTGCCCACGGCCGTGGCCAGACCTTCGCTCGTGACGGTGACCACCACCGTGTCCCGGGATGTCCACGAGGCGCCCGCCGGCACGCTGTTTCCGAACGAGTCGCTGGCCGCCACCTCGAACCGGACCGTGTCGTCCAGCGCCGTCAGCCGCACCGAGTCAGCGACGCCGACAGCGAATCCACGTCACCGGCCAGCGCCGTGGCCGTGAACGACACCGAGCCCAGGCCCTGCACCGTGGCCGTCAGCTCCTGGTCGCCCGCCGCGCCGCCCAGCGTCCAGTCCGTCCCCGTCTCCCCGTTCCCGTCCGTCGTCGACGTGTCCGGGTCCACCGTCCCGTCACTCGGCGACCACGCCACCGTGATCCCCTCGATCCCGGCGCTGTCCGTGTCCAGCACCCGGACGGTCAGCGTGATCGTGGTCCCCACACCCGCTTCCTGCGTGGTGGAGGTCACGGCTTCGATGACCGCCGGCGTGGCACCGCCGGTGATGTCTTCGACCTGGTCACAGGCGGTCATGCCCACAATGAACAGGATGAGGAGTGCGACAGTCGACCAGCGCATGGGGGTCTCCGGAAGGTAGGGGATATTCTCAGAAGGATATGCCCTAAAACCATAGGAGCCCGGTCTCGGGAGTGCAAACTGCCTGGATGATCCAGTGGCCCGCTACGGCTCGTCGCCCGCCAGATACACGTTCGCTACGGCCTCGACCAGCCCGTCCGGGTCGGCCCCCTGACAGTTGGTCAGGATAACCACGGTGAGCGCCTCCCGGGGGTAGTGGCGGAAGGCGACCGAGGCGCCACCGCTCATGGCGACCCAGGGCTGTTCGCGGTGGGTATCCACCTGCCAGCCCAGCCCGAAGCCGGTGGTCCCCGGGCCGAACCGGAAGGTGTTCCCATCGGCGAGCTGGACGGGCGTCCACATCGCGCGGCGGAACGCTTTCCCCAGCACCTCTCCCGAGGCCACGGCTGCCACGAAACGGGCCAGGTCCCGCGCGGTGGCGTTCAGACCGGCGGCGGTGTGGGCGTAGGTCGGGTACTCCACGAAGAGGGGGCGAATCGGCGCCGGCCGCGGTGTCGGCCCCTAGAAATCCAGGCGGACGAGGAGGAGCACGCTGCACGCGATCGCGGGGAGGGTCGTCCAGGGCCGGTGGCTCGCTCGAGCTACGCGGCGGCGCCATCAGTCCCGCACCAGCGTATGGGACCGGATCAGCCAGTCCCGGCCCCGCCGCTTCAGGACGAAGATCATTGTGCCGTCTCCATCCTCGGCGGGGTTCACCGCGTTGATGACCACGTTGACCGACGCGTACGACATGCTCCCGCTGGCCGCGAAGTCGCTGAGCCCGGTCCGGAAGCCGTCCACCGACTCGATCCAGCTCAGGAGCAGCGATCGCACGCCTTCCTTGCCTCGCCCCGGCTCGCCGATGTAGACGGACGTTTCATCGGCGTAGTAATGCAACGCCGCGTCGACATCCCCGGCCAGGACGGCCTCGGTCCAGCCGGACAGGGTCCGCTGAAACCCTTCCAGCGCCCAGGCTCGGAACTGAGCTTCGGCGGCATCGTAGTCATCGACGTAGCCGGGCAGGTTCTGGGCGGCCGCGGGGGTGCCCAGGCCGACGAAGGCCGCGGCCAGTACGGTCGTCTTCAACAGGTTCATCGCTTGCTTCAGCAGGAGTCCAGGAGTCTCGGGCCATCTCACGTGGTAAGACGTATGACGGCCCCGAATTGTTGCGGGCTGCGGCTGCAGGAGCCCGGCACCCGGGCCCCTGGGCCCTTCGGCGCGCATTGCGAGGTTGGTGGTACCACGGCATTGTTGCTGCCGGTGGAGCACGCCGTGGACCTCTGACTACGGGAGCGCATCATCGAAACGGCATTCGAGATCGTCATCATCCTGCTGCTGGTTCTGGTCAACGGCCTGCTGGCCGCCGCCGAGATCGGGGTGGTCAGCGCCAGCCAGGTACGGCTGCGTCAGCGCAGCCGGGACGGCGACGCCGCGGCCGGGCGGGCGCTGCAGCTCGTCGAGTCCCCGAACCGGTTCCTGTCCACCGTCCAGGTCGGGATCACGACCGTGGCCGTCATGGCCGGCGCGTTCGGCGGCGCTCGCGTGGCGTCCACCCTCACGCCGGTGCTGGCCGGAGTCGGCGTCCCGGCCCGGTTCGCCCATGAGGCGGCGCTCCTGGTCGTGGTCATCGGCATCACGTACCTGACCCTGGTGGTCGGGGAGCTGGTGCCGAAGCGGATCGCACTCCACGACCCCGAGGCCGTGGCCGCTCGGGCGGCAGGCCCCATGCTCCGACTGGGCACGCTGGCCGAGCCGCTGGTCCGGGTCCTCAGCCATTCCACAGAGCTGGTCCTGCGGTTCATCCCGCTCCGGCCCCGCGACGAGGCCGCCGCCACGGAGGAGGAGATCCGGGCCATGATCGCCCACGCCACCGAGACCGGCGTGCTGGAGCCCACGGAGCAGCAGATCGTGGAGCGACTCTTCCGGCTGAGCGACGCCACCGTCGACACCATCATGGTGCCGCGGGACGAGATCGTGTGGCTGGACAGCGGCGCCGACCCCGAGTCGTGGCGCCCGCAGCTGCTGGCGGGGATCCGCCACACCCGCTTCCTGGTGGCCGACGGGGACCTGGACTCGCCCGAGGGCTACATCATGGTCCGGGACCTGCTCCAGCGCATGGCGAGCGGACGGGCGTCGTCCCTCGAGGGCCTGGTACGCCAACCCCACGTGCTGCCCGCCCATGCACCGGTGTTCCAGCTCCTGGAGCGGTTCCAGTCCTCCGGCGATCACATCGCCATCGTCACCGGAAGCGACGGCCGGGTCTCCGGCCTGGTGACGCTCAACGACGTGCTGGCGGGAATCGTGGGGGACATGCCCACGGTCCGGGACGTGGCGGTGCCCGGTGTGGTCGAGCGCGACGACGGTTCGTTCCTCGTGGACGGGCTCCTCCCCTTCGACGCGTTCCTCGAGTACTTCGATCGGACGGGAGCGCCGGTGCATGACCATTCGACACTCCACGCGTTCATGTACCACCGGCTGGACGGGGAGGTGGCCCGGGCCGCCGTGGTGCGCTGGGCCGGACTGCGGCTCGAGGTGGTGGATATCGACGGCAGCCGCGTGGACCAGGTGCTCGTGACCCGGGCCCAGCGACCGGACGGAGAACCCGAAGACGTACACTGGAAGTGGTGACGGCCGCGCCGACTGCGCCGCCTCGACCATCGGGCCCTGTTCCGGCGGCTGCCCTTGCCTCGCGGACCGCCTCCGCCCATTCTAGCGCAGTTGGCTGAGAGGGCGTTCGGGTTTCCTGCCCCTCGAGGCCCCTCCCTGCATTGGCTGTTGCGCAACCTTGGTGCGCGGGCCGTCGAGCCCGGGGCCAATCCGTCCGTGAACTCCAACCGAAAGAGAAGACCGTTTTGAAGCTGCGTCACTCCCTCTCCATCGTCCTCACCCTGTCCTTTCTGCTGGTGCTGCCCGGCCAGACGGCGGCGCAGATCTGTATCGGCAACTCGGCGGACGGCCGGCGGCTCGCTGCCGTCACCGTGACCACGGGCGGCGTGGATCTGCCCCACGACATGGGCCTCCACATGGCCGGCGTACAGCACGTGACCGGCCCCGGCGGCCTGTTCGGCGTGGCCCAGAGCGTCTATACCGTACAGTACGGCGCCCTCACCGGGCTGCCCAACGCCGATGACTACAACCTCCACGCCTACCGGGGTGAGAGCCGCTGGCTGTTCGGCCTGCCGGTCCCGTCCGAGGTGGGCGGCCCGGGCGCCCTGGGCGTCTGCGTCTCCCTGGGCTTCCGGCTGAGCTCCTACGGCTACAACATGAAGCCCGATGCGGTCACCGGCGACCCGGACCTGGAGCTCACCGGCTGGCACATCTCCGGCGCCCTCCCCATCACCGTGGACGTGGGCTACCGGATCCCGTTGAGCGACGCCTTCGACCTGGTGCCCTACATCGCCCCGGGGATCAGCCCGTTCTTCGGCGGCCTCATCCACGAGACCACGGTGGACGATGACAGCGACGACCTCCCCACGGGGACCGACTTCTTCACCACGCTGGGCGTGGCCGCGAACCACGACCTGTTCCGGGTCGGGCTGACGCTCCAGACCGGGCTCATGGAGTATGGCGGCGCCACGCGCCTGGGCGTCGAGGCGGGGATCCGCTGGTAGCCGAACGACGGTCGGCCACGACCATCGCTGCCGCTCCTGCCGCTCAGAGCCGCGGATTCACCACGTTGGTGAAGATCGAGCCGAAGGTGTAGGAGAGGCCGATGGAGCCCGACGTCCGGTAGGACGTGGCCAGCCGCCGTCGGGCCAGGAGGATATCCTCCAGCGACGCGTCGCCCCGGGGCAGCGAGAGCTGGTCGTCGATCCGGTCGTACCGACCGCCCACGTTCACCGAAATCCCGCCCCCGATCCGGAGAGACACGTTGCCGTTGAACGTCAGCCGATGGTGGTCGAGGTCGTGGACGTAGGCCGAGCCCGTGAACCCGGAATACACTGAGCCCCAGGGCTGCTGGATCCGGACCGCCGCCTCCAGCGACTGGTTCACCAGCGTCTCCGCCGTCTGCAGGTAGATGGTCTCCTCGATGTAGTCGGCCCGCTCGACGCCCAGGCGGTACGTCAGCGTGATCTGCCGGCTCGACGCCTCCGCGTACGGGAACAGGCTGTACTCCGCCGCCGGCGCCACCACCAGGCTGTGGCGGAGATTGTCCAGGGTCGAGGTCCGGTACTCCGCGAAAATCCCCGTGCCCCAGTGGGCGCCCACACTCCGGATCAGATGGCTCTCGAACCCGTGGCGCTTGTGGTCCACACGGACCTCGCCGTCGCCGGTCTGCACGGCTCGCACATTGTTGTTGAAGTACGGGCGCAGCCGCACCTTCCAATCCTCGGTGACACGGTTGGCGTAGAACCCGTAGCGCGCGTTCCACGCGCTCTGCGACGCCTCGGCACTCACGTTCCCGCCACCGTAGAGCTCGAACGTCCAGTGGTTCCACGGGTCCTGTACGGGCGCGGGCGACTCCTCCACTCCCCCGAACTCGAGCGCCACCCGGTCCGCCAGCGGTGTCCGGGCGATGTAGCGAACCAGCCCCAGCCCCAGGACGTGGGTCAGCCCCGCCCGCTCCTCCGCCGACGTGGCCGTAGCCCCCGAGGTGTGCGACAGCGTGTCGGCGGTCCCGGCGAAGCGGCCCCGCCCCTCGAAGTGCAGAGTGTAGCGCCGCCCGCCGCTGCCCGTGGCCTGGTCGGTGATCAGCACGTGGACCTCGGCCAGGGCGGGCTCCCGAACGTAGTTGACCAGCGTGATCTCGCGGCGGATATGCTGGGTGTCGCAGTGCCGGCAGTCGATATAGACTCGCGGGGCGGCATCCCGGCCCACCTCGTTCGCTCCCTGGGCCGGCGCGCTCGTCGGCAGGACGGCCAGGGCGGCCAGGGCGGCCAGGGCGAGGGCGACAGCGCCAAAGACAGCGGACATTGCGCGGTGGGCGGATCGGGCCATCGGCCAGTGCTTCATTGCGTCGTGTGTCAGAGGTCCTGTAGCGGCCATCGGGCGAGGCAAGATAGCACGCCGGCCCGGGTTGATGAACCCCGGCATTCAGGCCCCGCGGGTGCCCGGGAAGATCACCCTTGCCCGCCGATCCCGACCCATCCATCCTACCGGTAACAGCCAGAGGGCGGTTGGATTCCTCGGCCCTGGAGTGTGATGCGAGTTCAGCTCAGTCGGGATGATACGGTCGCCCGCAATCTCAGGAGATCACGGCGCTTCTTCGCTGCCACCTCCGTCCTGGCCCTGATCGGGGCCCTGGCGCTGGCCCACAGCTTCGCCAACTGGGAGTCCGGCTGGGTGCTGGGGTCCCCCGGCAACGCCATCTGGATCACGGGCCTCTGCGCCCTGATGGCGGCCCCGTGTTCCCTGATCTCCCTCGCCTTCGGTCTTCCGCTGATCCGCAGAAAACCCGTGGTACTGCTTTGGGTGCTGCCCCTCTCCGTGACCTACCTCGCAATCGCCGCCGCGGTCCTCGGGACCTGAGCGATCTACCCTGGTGGACACCATGGCCCGATCACGATTCCTTCCGGTGCTCTTCCTCCTGGCGGCGTGCGGAACCGCCCCCGCCCCGATCCCCGTGGTGGAGGTCACCGTCACCGGCGTGCAGGAGGCGATCCTCGACGGGCGGACCACCTGTCGCATGGTCGCCCAGGCCCACCTCGACCGGATCGACGCCTACGACCACCGGATCGGGGCGATCACGGTGGTGAACCCGCGGGCGCTGGTGGTGGCCGACTCCATCGACGCCGCCCTCGAGGCCGGAGCCGAGCCCGGCCCCCTCGCCTGCGTGCCCATGCTCGTGAAGGACAACTTCGACACGCACGACATGGTGACCACCGGGGGCTCCATCGCGCTGGCCGACAACGTGCCCCCCGACGACGCCTTCATGGTCCGGCGGATCCGCGAGGCCGGCGCGGTGGTGGTGGCCAAGACCAACATGGCCGAGTGGGCGTTCTCGCCCCGGGAGACGGTGAGTTCGTCCTTCGACACCACCCGGAACGCCTACGCCCTCGACCGGGTGCCGGCCGGGTCGAGCGGCGGGACCGCATCGGGCGTCGCGGCGAGCCTCGGGCTCATCGGCTTCGGGAGCGACACCGGCAACTCGATCCGCGGGCCGTCGTCGCACCTGGCCCTCGTGGGGATCCGATCCACCATCGGGCTCACGTCCCGGGACGGCGTGATCCCACTTGCCTTCGATCGGGACATCGCCGGCCCGATAGGGCGGACGGTCGAGGACGTGGCCCGGGTCTTCGACGTGGTGGCCGGGTACGATCCCGCCGACCCGTACACGGAGCTCGGACGGGACCGGCGAGAAGCCAGCTACGCGGCCGGCCTCGACGCCGGGGCGCTGGCGGGCGCCCGGATCGGCCGCCTGACCGCCCTCGCCGACCCCGCCGAGGCCGACTCGGCCGTCATGCGGCTCTTCGACGCGGCCGTGGCCGACCTCGAGCGGCTCGGCGCCACCGTCGTCGACGTGGACCTCGACATCGGCGCGCAGCTCGACCGGCCGAACATGTTCTGCCGGCGCTTTCGGTACGACGTGGGCGTCTACATGGAGAGCCTGGGCGAGGCCGCCCCGTTCCGCGACGTGGCCACCCTCGTCGAGACCGGCGAGGTGCACCCGTCCAACGC
>CAZSBL010000135.1:5738-9312 GCA_964605205.1 uncultured Gemmatimonadaceae bacterium | reverse complement strand
CCGGTCGAAGAGCAGACGACGGTGGTCGGCCCGGGCCGCCCGCCACAGCGCCACCGCCCCGCCACCGAACCGGACCTCGACAGCCTCCCGTTCCAGCGGCGCCAGCTGCCCCACCGTGGCGAGCCCCACCCCATCGAACAGCGTTTTGACGCGATCGGGGGGGCGGAGGGCCGAGATCGGGAGCGCGGCCTGCCATTCCGCCTCCCGTCCCGCCTCCACCACCACCCTTCCCCCGCCCGTCACGACCCCACCCCCCGACTGGGGGATGCCTGCCTCCTCGCGACCGCGGACTCGCGGGCTGACGGCGTCCTTTCCGGCGGCTGCACGTTCGCGGCGAGGATGGGGGGACTGGGGGTGGGTGGCCCGTCTCCCCCATCCCGTCCGCTCCTTCACCAGGAACGGCGTCGAGCCCGCCGGATCGGCTTCGGGGTGCGGGCCCCAACGGGCCGCCAGCTCGGCGGTGACGGGTACGGCGGCCACACCGGCGCGGGCGGTAACACCCTCCGCTGCCAGCCGCTCGAGGAGCCGCCCGGCCAGCGCCGCGGCGTCCAGGCCCCGGCCGTCGGCCCAGATGACCTCGGCCTCCACCCGGAGCCGGGGAGCGTGCTCGGCCAGGAGAGGGGCCAGACCGTAGGTCGGCGAGGGCCCGTCGTCGCCCTCAGCGGCGGACGCCGCGGCGGTCGACCAGTCGGGGCTCCAGAGACAGACGTACATCGTGAACCTCCACACCGAGACGGAACCGGATACGACGATCCAGACCCATGGACTCCAGTCGCGCGCGTATCATCACCGAGTCCAGGACCGCCGGCTCGCCGAACGGGCCGGCCCGCCACCGGAAGCCGCCGGAGTCGAACGCCGTCCGTACCCGCAGGTGCGACACCGGCGCCCCACCGGTCACCGCCACGAACGCCGCGCCCCCCTCCCGCGCCGCGCGACCCAGGCGGACGCCCTCGCCGTCGGCCAACCCGCGGCCGCCACCACCCGATCCCACACCCGTCAACACGACGAGGGCGAACCCGCCCGATCGCAACAGCTCCTCCGCGCACGCCGCGGCGTTCACCGGATCGGCCGGCCGGAAGAGAAGCGGGGTCGCGCTCCCGGAGCCGCCGGACGCATCGGGGCCGGCAGACCCCGGACCGACCGAGGGACCGAGGCCGCGGGGCCCACCCGCCCAGTACGCCCCCGAGATCACTCCCGCCCCGTCCACCCACGCCGCACGCTCCCCGCACGCCACCACCGCCTCACACGCCGACCGCAGCACCGCCGTCGCGCCGCCGCCCGGCCGCCACAGCGTCACCCTGCCACGCGGAAGCCCGCCCGCCGGCAGCGCCGCGTCCAACGGCCCGATCCCCGTCGCCACCGCCCCGGTGGTCTCCGCACGCACCGGCTGCGCGTCGGGGAACCGCCGCTCCAGCTCACGCCTCAGTTCCAGGACTTCCGCCGGCACCGCCGCCACGTCCACCACCCTCCAGCTCGCTTCCGTTCACCACGTCGGGGCCTGTAGGATGCACCGAAGAAAAACCGAAGTCAAGGAGCTCGCCACCACGCCGAGCCCCTTGCGCCGAAGGCGCCGGTTGCGAGGTCCGAAGGACCGAGCGCCGTTGCCCGCGCAGCGGGCCGTTGCGGCCGGAGGCCGCCGGTTGGGCGGCGCCAGCCGCCCCTGTTGCGCCCGCAGGGCGCCGGTTGCCCGGCCGCCAGGCCGGGCCTGTTGCGAGCGAAGCGAGCCGTCGCCATCGTGCACTGCGTGCACCGACTCACCTCAACAGACAAAACGATGGCGAAAAGCACAGCCCGCGGCGTCCGCGTCCCGGCGGAGCTGCAGGCGGAGATCGAGCGGGAGATGGAGCGTCGGGAGGTGGACGAGTGGTCCACCATGGTGGTGGAGCTTCTGCGGGAGGCGATCCGCGCCCGGCGGGCGCCGGGGATCGTGTTCGTGGACGGGGCCACGGGTCGTCGTCCGGTGGTGGCGGGGAGCGGGCTGGAGGTATGGGAGGTGGTGCAGACGTGGAAGGAGGTCGGTCGCAACTACGAGCGTCTGCGGGGGGCGTACGAGTGGCTGGCCGAGCCGCAGCTGCGGGCGGCGCTGAGCTACTACGAGCTGTACGGCCGTGAGGTGGACGGGCGTCTGGAGCGTGAGGCGCGTCTGACGTCGGAGCGGGTGCAGAGCGAACTGCCGTTCACCCGGTCGAGGGGGTAGTCGTATGCGATACCTGCTGGATGAGAACATCCATCCGAAGGTGGCGGAGGCCGCGTGGGAGCAGGACGTGGACGTGGCGAGCGTGATCGACCTGCGTCGCCGGGGTCTGGAGGACCGGGAGCAGCTGGAGTTCGCGGGGCAGCAGGAGCGGGTGCTGGTGACGCGGAACCGGGGCGACTACCTGCACTGGACGCGGGAGTTCTACCACGCCGGGCGGCCCCACGGCGGTGTGCTGTTCGTGGGCGACGGGCTGCCGAACGACCAGCCGGATATGATCGCCCGGGCGCTGCGGCGCTGGGACCAGGCCCATTCCTACGCCGAGGACCACGAGATCACCTTCGGCGCCTACCACGTGGACTTCCTCCAGCGGTGACGGGCATGACGAGAGTGAGGCAGGCGGTGGCGGCAGTGGTCCAGGCGGAGCAGGCGTCGTCGCTGGAGACGGCCCTCGAGATCACCCGGGAGCGTGCGGCGGCCGCCGCGAAGGACGGCGCGGCTCTCGTCGTCTTCCCGGAGACGTGGCTCCCGGGCTACCCGGCGTGGATGGACTACAGCCGGGACGTGGGGCTGTGGGACCACCCGCCGGTGAAGGCCGCGTACGCGGGGCTGGTGGAGAACAGCGTGGCCGTGGGCGACGCATCGTACGACGCGCTCGTGGAGCTGGCCCGGGATCTGGAGATCACGCTGGTGGTGGGCGTCAGCGAGCGGGTGCGGTCGGGCCCCGGCCGGGCGACGCTGTACAACTCCATGTTCGTCTTCGGCCCTGACGGCGCGCTGCTGAACCACCATCGGAAGCTCACGCCCACGCACACGGAGCGGCTGCTGTGGGGCCCTGGCGACACGGCGGGGCTCAGGGCCGTGGACACGCCGGCGGGCCGGCTGGGCGGGCTGATCTGCTGGGAGCACTGGAACCCGTTGGCGCGTCAGGCTTTACACGACGCCGGCGAGGACGTGCACGTGGCGACGTGGTCGGCGGTGGCGGGCGTGAACGGGATGCACCAGCAGGCGAGCCGGTGCTACGCCTTCGAGGCCCGCTGCCACGTGGTCGCCGCGGGCCAGCTCATGCGGGCCAGCGCGCTCCCGGCCGAGTTGGAGCCGAGCCCCGCCAAGATCGAGAGCCCGGACCAGTGGCTCCTCTCCGGCGGGAGCGCCATCATCGCCCCCGACGGGTCGTATCTTGCGGGCCCGCTGTACGAGGAAGCGGGCACGCTGCTGGCCGAGCTCGACTACGGCCGCAACATCGAGGAAGCGATGACGCTGGACGTGAGCGGCCACTACCAGCGACGGGAGCTGTTCGAGTTCCGGGTCCGGGAGACGGAGCGACGGTAGCGACCGCGACGACGCGACGGCAAGCGGAGGAACCGCGACGACGCGACG
>CAZSBL010000135.1:0-5638 GCA_964605205.1 uncultured Gemmatimonadaceae bacterium | reverse complement strand
ACCGCGACGACGCGACGAGCGCGACGGTTTCCGGGGGTCGGCCGGCTTCGCGGCGAGGCAGCGTTCGAAACAGATTCGAGCGTTGATGTCTCCGACCTCTCGTTTCGATCAGTTGGAAGTCATGGCGATGAATCCAGGAGGAGCGATGAAGGTCATACGTGGACTGATGGTACTCGGGCTCGTGGCGCTCGCCGGGTGCTCGGTGGAGCCGAACGATCCGGAGATGGAGCTGGTGGAGGGGATCACCATGGACGAGCTGGAGGCCCGGGTGGCGGACTTCGCGCCCGCGGAGATCACCTTCGACGAGACGGCGCTGGTGGACTGGGAGAAGGCGGTGCTGGCGAAGCTGGTGGAGGCGTCGGACATCATGCACGAGCTCTTCGCCCGCCAGGTGGCGCAGCGGAACCCGGAATGGGCGGCGCGGATGGCGGGGCGCGATGACGCCGCCGCCGAGTACTACCGTATCATGGTCGGGCCGTGGGACCGGCAGGCCGACATGGCGCCGTTCCTGGACGTGGGCCCGAAGCCGGAGGGCGCGGGCTACTACCCGGCGGACCTGACGCGCGACGAGTATGAGGCGTGGCTCGAGGCGAACCCGGAGGACCGGGCGTCGTTCGAGAGCCCGTTCACGGTGATCCGCCGGGAGGGCGACGGGCTGGTGGCGATCCCGTACAGTGAGTTCTACGGCCAGGAGCTGGTGGAGGCGGCCGCGCTGCTGGATGACGCGGCGGAGCTGTCGGAGAACCCGTCGCTGTCGGCGTACCTGGAGAGCCGGGCCCGGAGCTTCCTGAGCGACGACTACTACCCGAGCGACGTGGCCTGGATGGACATCCTGGGCACGAAGATCGAGCCGACCATCGGGCCGTACGAGGTCTACGAAGACCAGCTGCTGGGGCTGAAGGCGGCGTTCGAGAGCTTCGTGACCATCGCCGACGCCGAGGCCAGCGCGGAGCTGGACACGCTGAAGAGCTCCCTCAGGACGCTCGAGGAGAACCTGCCGATCCCGGACCGCTACAAGAACCTGGACCGTGGCTTCGAGAGCCCCATGCGGGTGGTGGACGTGGTCTACACCGCCGGCGACACGCGGGCCGGCGTGCAGACCATCGCGTTCAACCTGCCCAACGATGAGCGGGTCCGGGCCGAGAAGGGCTCGAAGAAAGTCATGCTCCGGAACGTGAGCCAGGCCAAGTTCGACGGGATCCTCGTGCCCATTGCCGAGAGCATCCTGGACCCCGGGATGCTGGCCGACCTGGCGTTCCAGCCGTGGTTCACCAGCGTGCTCATGCACGAGCTGGCCCACGGGCTCGGGCCCGGCTACATCACCGTCGACGGCGAGCGGACCACGGTGAACGCGGTGCTGAAGGAACGCTACAGCGCCATCGAGGAGGCCAAGGCCGACGTGGTGGGGCTGCACAACCTGACGGTGCTCCGCGACCGGGGTCTCTACAGCGACGACTTCGTCCGGGCCGCCTTCGTGGGCGAGCTCCCGGACCTCTTCCGCTCGATCCGGTTCGGCGCCACCGAGGCTCACGGCCGGGCCAACCTGATCCAGTTCAACTGGCTCTGGGAGCAGGGCGCCATCTCCTTCGACGAGGATGGGATGATCACCGCCGACATCGGCGCCATGGAAGACGCCGTCCGGAGCCTGGCCACCGAGGTCCTCACCCTCCAGGCCGAGGGGGATTACGAGCGCGCGGGTGAGATCCTGGAGGAGTACGGCGTCATGCGGCCGGAGATCGAGGACGCGGTCGAGCGGCTCGAAACCGTCCCGGTGGACATCCGGCCGCGGTACGAAGTTCGCAGTCTCCTGCCCGAGTGGAACGCCATCGCCGAACGACTGGGCGGTGACGACGCTTCGTAGACAGGGAACAGGGACGGCGACGGATGCGACAGGAACGACGCGGGCTCTTCGCCCGGGAGAACTGGACGGACCTCGGGCTGCTGCTGATCCGGCTCGGGTTCGGACTCGGCTTCCTCTACTTTCACGGGTGGGGGAAGCTCATGGGCGGGCCCGAGCGGTGGGCCGGCGTGGGCGGCGCCATGGAGAACCTGGGGATCGGGTTCGGCCACACCTTCTTCGGCTTCATGGCCGCCTTCGCCGAGGCCATCGGCGGGCTCCTGATCGCTGCCGGGTTCCTCTTCCGGCCCGCCGCGATCCTGGTGGTCCTCACCATGTTCGTGGCGTGGGTGATGCACGTGAGCACCGGCCAGGGCAGCCCGGCCCACGCCTTCAAGAACCTCTGGGTGGCGCTGGGCCTGGCGTTCATCGGCCCCGGCCGCTACAGCGTGGACGCCTGGCTGGCGCGCCGGCGGCGGCCTCCGGAGATCGAGATCCCGCAAGCCTGACAACAAACCCCGAACAGGTCGTGCGCTCCGGAGAACTTCTGGGTGGCGGAAGACGCAAGCTCTGCGTTGGCGGGGCCGTTCTTCGCCCGGAAAGGCGGCCTTGCCGGCATGCCGCCCCCCCGCCGGGAGGGCCGCCGCGGGCGGTACCGTAGCCGTCCGTTGTTGGCCGCTAGGCCGTGACCTCTTCCTCCTCCCGCTGGCTCTCCTCGATGATCTTCTGGGCCACGTGCTGCGGGACTTCCTCGTAGCCGTGGAGGTCACGGGTGTGGACGGCCCGGCCGTGGCTCATGGAGCGGAGAGTGGTGGCGTACTTGTAGAGCTCGGCCTCGGGCACCAGCGCGCGAATGATGGTCTTCGAGCCCTGGCTGTCCATCCCCTGGATCTTGCCTCGCCGCTGGTTGAGGTCGCCCATGATGTCCCCCATGAAGTCCTCGGGCGTGGTGATCTCGACCTTCATGATGGGCTCGAGGAGGACCGGCGCGGCATCCTGGACGGCCTTCTTGAAGGCCATGGATCCGGCCACCTGGAACGCCACGTCGCTGGAGTCCACATTGTGATAGCTTCCGTCGTAGCACTCGGCCTCGAAGTCCACCACCGGGTAGCCGGCGATCACACCCTTCGCGGCCGCCTCCTGGATCCCCTTGTCCACGCTGGGGATGAACTTGTTGGGGATCACGCCGCCGCTGATGGAGTCGGTGAAGACGTAGCCCTCATCACGGGGCAGCGGCTTGAGGCGTACGTACGCGTCGCCGAACTGGCCCCGTCCGCCCGTCTGCTTCTTGTAGCGGCCCTGGGCCTCGGCGGTCTTGCGGATGGTCTCACGGTAGTGGATCCGGGGCTGCTCCGTGTTGACCTCCACGCCGTACTTCCGCTGGAGCCGCTCGATCTGGACCTCGAGGTGCAGCTCACCGAGTCCACGGATGATGGTCTGCTTCACCTCGGCGTCGTAGCCGCTGTCGAAGGTCGGGTCCTCCTCGCGGAGGTGGGCCAGCCCGGTGCCCAGCTTGTCCTCGTCGCTCCGGCTGGCGGCCTGCACCGCCACGGCGATATCGGGCTCGGGAAAGCGGATCGGCTCGATGACCAGCGCCCGGCCCGGGTCGCAGAGCGTGTCGTTGGTGTGGGTGTCCTTCAGCTTCGCGACCACCGCGATGTCACCGGCGTGCAGCGTGTCGACCTCGAGGCGCTCCTTGCCCTGGGCCACGGAGATATGGGCCATCTTCTCGGTGGCATCCCGGTTCGCGTTCAGCACCTCCATCCCGTTGGTCAGCTTCCCGCTGTAGATACGGAAGAAGCTCAGCTCGCCCACGTGGGGCTCGCTCATGGTCTTGTAGACCAGGGCGGCGAAAGGCTGGTCATCGGCCGCCCGCAGCTCCACCACCTGGTCGATGTTCGGCCGCTGGGCCATCTCGGCCGGACCCTCGGCCGGGCTCGGCATCAGCTCCACCAGCTTCCCGCCCAGCGCCCGCGTCCCCCACGTCTTCTGGGGCGCACCGCAGAAGAGGGGGAAGATCTCGCCCCTGGCCATGGCGCTCTTCATGGCGGCCAGCGCCTGGTCACGATCGATCTCGCCCCCCTCGAGGTACGCCTCGAGCAGGTCGTCATCGGTGGTGGCGATGGTCTCCATCAACTCCGTCCGCCACTCCTCGAACCGGGCCTGAAGCTCCTCCGGGACATCCGTCTCCTCATACTCCCCCGTGGTGCCCGCCGGGTCGTAGATATGGGCCCGGCCGCTGAACAGGTTGATGATGCCCCGGAAGTTCTCGCCGGCGCCGATGGGGATCTCCACCGGGACCACCGAGGTGGTGAGGTGCTCCTTGATGTCGTCGTAGACCGCATCGAAGTCGGCGTTCTCCTTGTCCATCATGGACACGAAAAAAAGCCTGGGAACGGCGCGGTCCTCGCAATATTCCCAGACTTTCTCGGTGCCGACCTCGACGCCGGTGGTGGCGCCGAGGACGACCACCGCGCCGTCGCTAACCCTCGTGGCCGCCAGCGCTTCACCGGTGAAGTCCATGTAGCCGGGTGAGTCGATCAGGTTGATCTTCACATCGTCCCACTCGGCGAACGCCGGCGCCGCCTGCATGGACAGCCCGTGGTCGGTCTCCTCCGGCGTGTACATGGTCAGCGCGGTGCCGTCATCGACGCTCCCGTGCCGCCGGGTCGAGCCCGCCACGAAGCAGAGCGCGTCGACCAGCGTGGTCTTGCCGGAGCCGCCGTGCCCCAGCACAGCGACATTCCGGATCCTTTCGGTGGTGTATTCCTTCGCCGTGGCCATCATTCCTCCCTTAACAGCGGCCGTTGAATCCCGGTTTGCGGGGGTCTCGATTGTAGGCTAAGCGCAACGCGGGTGTCAATACGACGACGGGCCCCTTCGCCCTCGTCGGGACCCCACCCTCCGCCGGATCGCCGGAAGGGGGCGGCACCGGATACGGAAGACGGGGGCGACCGGATGATCCGGCCGCCCCCGTTCGCCGCCTGTTCCCGTCGAGCCGGTCAGTCCGCGATGATGGACACGTAGACCGGACTGCCCGCACGCTGCCACGAGCGGAGCGCCGCAGTGTTCAGCCCCTGCGCCAGCTCATCCGGGTCCGAGCTTTCGATCTCGATCACCTCCCGGTCCGGTGAGTCCGGCGCCTCCATTCCCCCGGAGGCGCACGTAACCGTGATGGTCATGGGCGTGATGATCCCGGGGGTGAGCCCGGTCACCCGCCAGCGAGGATCTAATGGTTGTTCAGCAGCACATCAGCATTCAACAACGCCCGAAAGGCCAACTCTTCTTCCGTGGGCTGAGTCAATCTCAAGAAGTAGTCCTCATTAGCGCATGTGGGAGTCAGGACGTACTCGGTTTGGGCTGCCTTCGTAACTGCACCTGTGGCCAACCAGTCGATCACCACAATACTGACAACGCCAAAATCGACGAAAACCCCTAGAAGCGTGACAGGGTCAAAGGTCGTCTGAATCGGCATTGTCCTGGTGTTGCAACCTTCTTTCGTTGTACGGAATACCGCGCCTGAGAGGTCCTTTTTCGAAACTGTCGTCACAGCGGAAGTTCCCACACCCAGATCTCGCTCATCAAGAAAGAAGGCTCTTCGACATTTCGAGTGAGTCGTGTGCTCCGGAGGCATCGTTAACCGCGAAGACACGGAGGCGCGGAGCACGCGCGGAGAACTTCTTGTCGGCGGAAGACGCGAGCTCTGCGTTGGCGGCACGGAGGCCGGGGTCGGTTTCACCCACACCAGCTGTCGGGGACTTTCTCCGCCCGGAAAGGCAGCCTCGCCGGCACCCCGCTGCT
>CAZSBL010000134.1:0-9507 GCA_964605205.1 uncultured Gemmatimonadaceae bacterium | reverse complement strand
GCTGGACGTGTGGGTCATGGACGCCGACGGCTCGAACAAGACGCGGGTCACGAACAACGGCGCGGCCAACTTCGGCCCGTTCTTCCACCCGAGTGGCGAGAAGATCATCTTCAGCTCGAATATGCACGACCCCACCGGCCGGGACTTCGACCTCTACCTGATCAACGTGGACGGGACGGGGCTCGAACGGGTCACCACCTACGACGATTTCGACGGGTTCCCCATGTTCAACCCGGCGGACCCGAGCTCCTTCGTCTTCGCATCGAACCGGGGCGGCGACGTGGAGGGCGAGACCAACGTCTACCTGGCCGAGTGGGTGGACGACCCGGCGCCCATCACGCTCCGGGCGCCCGTGTTCACCGACGCGCGGATGCCGGCCGCCGCGGCCCGGGCCCACACCGTCGGCTGCCCGACCTTCGACCCGGACTCCCTCACCGACCTGGCGGACCACACCGGCCGCTACCTGGCCGCTGACGCGCTGGAAGGCCGGGAGGCCGGCACCCCCGGCGGCGCGTGCGCGGCCGAGTACATCGCCTTCGCCATGCAGCGCCTGGGGCTGGCCCCCGGCGGCGATGACGGCTACTTCCAGCAGGTCCCGCTGGAGAGCGTTATGAACCCCCACGCGCCCGGCGGGACGGGCCGCAACGTGGTGGGGATCCTGCCGGGCACCAGCCGCGAGCTCGCCGACGAGTACGTGGTCATCGGCGCGCATTTCGACCACCTGGGGATGGGCGGGATGAGCTCACTGGCCCGGGGCGAGGAGCCGGCGATCCACAACGGCGCGGACGACAACGCCAGCGGCGTGGCCGCCATGCTCGAGACAGCCCAGCGGCTGGCCGTGGGCCCGCGCCCGGAACGGAGCGTGGTCTTCATGGCGTTCACCGGTGAGGAGAGCGGGCTCCTGGGCTCGGCCTACTGGGTCAATAACCCGACGGTGGCGCTGGACGACGTCGTCGCCATGATCAACATGGACATGGTCGGCCGGCTCTCCGAGAACGGGCTCGTGGTCTACGGCACCGGCACCGCCGGGGAGTGGGACCGTATCGTCCCGCCGGCGCTCGAGGCCGCCGGGATCACCGATGTCAGCACCATCCCCGATGGCTACGGGGCCAGCGACCAGACGTCGTTCTACACCCGCGACATCCCGGTCCTCCACCTCTTCACCAACACCCACTCCCAGTACCACCGCCCCGAAGACGACTGGCACCTCGTCGACGTGGCCGGGATCCGGTCCATCGCCGGCGCGGTGGCCGACCTCGCCCGGGACGTGGGCGGGATGGCGCGGCTGGCCGTGATCCCCGACGTGGGCGCGCCCGAGCCCGGCGAGGGCGACGAGGCGGAGAGCCCCGGCTACGGCGCGTACCTCGGCACCATCCCCGACTTCAGCCCCGTGGACCACGGCGTGCTGCTGGGCGGCGTCCGCGAGGGCTCGCCCGCCGACCAGGCCGGGCTCCGGCAGGGCGACATCATCGTGGCCCTCGGCGGGATGGAGGTGGCCGACCTCTACGGGCTGACCGACGCGCTCCGCGCCCACAGGCCCGGTGACGTGGTGACCATCGAGTGGCTCCGGGACGGGGAGCGCATCTCCGCCGAGACGACGCTCGCCTCGCGGAACTAGCGGCCCCGGAACTAACGGCCCCATGGTTCCCGGCCCCCCCGACGCCCGTGCCGCATCCCTGACCCGAATGGCCGGGCGATCGGTGTGAATAGAGTCGTGGGGATCCTGGGAATCCTGGCGGCGGCGGCCGCCCTCGTGGCGCTCCTGTGGCCACTGCTGAAGCACCGGGCCATCTACCCGGGTGGTACGCTGCCCGAAGCCATGTCGCACCCGTCCAAACACGGGCTGACGGGTGCGGAAGAAGTGTGGCTCGAGACGGAGGATGACGTCCGCATCCACGCCTGGTGGACGCCGGCACGGTCGGGCGAAGACGGCGCCGTCATCTACTGCCACGGCAACGCCGAGTCCATGGCCACCCGGGCGTGGATCGCGGACCGACTCAGCCGCCGCGGGTTCCATGTGCTCCTCTTCGACTATCGCGGCTACGGGCTCAGTCAGGGCCGGGCGTCGGAAGAAGGAATGGCCCGCGACGCCCGGGCCGCGTGGCGGCACGTGGTGGATCAGCGCGGCGTGGCCCCGGCCCGGGTGGTCCTCATGGGCCACTCGCTGGGCTCGGCCGTGGCCACCCGCCTCGCCCTGGAGGTGCAGGCCGGCAAGGTGGGCGGCCCGGCCGGCCTGGTGGTCGGCTCGCCCTTCCCCGACATGCCGTCGCTGTTCCAGCACCACGCCCCGTGGCTGCCCCCGTTCATGCGGCCCCGGCGCAAGAACCGCCTGGACGCCGGCTCGAAGCTCGGTGAAGTAGACGCTCCCGTCCTCGTCGTCATCGGCACCGAGGACCGAACGATCCCGCCGGAGATCAGCCGCAGCGTCCACCGAGCGGCCCGCGAGATGGCGGAGCGGACGGAGCCGATCCCGCTGGTCGCGGCGCCCACCGATCACGCCAGACTCATGGGGCACGTGGAGGTCTGGGCGGCGCTGGATACGTTCCTGGCCGGCGCACTGCCGCAACGGCACTGACCCCATTCCAGATCCAGGAAAGATCGTTCACGATCGATCTAAATGGCGGGTCGGGAAGGGCGGAAGATCCGTGCGAACTACGCCACCGCCACGAAGTCTTCGAGCTCGATGAGCCCCTGTTTCCGGCACGCGGCCCGGATCTCTTCCCGGGCGCCCTCCTGGCCCACGGCGGCCAGGATGAGAGGGCGAGGCGGGCGGGGGGCGGGGCCGGTGCCATGCTCGATCCCGAAGGCGATCCGGGCGTCCCCGGCGTCCCCGGCGTCCGACCCGTCTCGCGTGGCCCCGGCATCCCCGGCGTCCTGCGGCTCGTAGGCCTCCAGGAAGGCGGCCGCCTCGTCGGGGGGGATGACGGGGGCGCCGTGGATCTGCTGGCCGATCTTGTTGGGGTCGAGGTCGACGAAGGCGGCGATGGGTGTGCCGGCGGCGGCGAGCTCTCTGGCGAAGGTCTTGCCGATGGGGCCGGCGCCCCAGACCACTGCGTGGCGTTCTCCGGCCAGGAGGGTGTGCTGGAGGAAGGAGATCTTGAGGCGTCGGAACTCGTGGTCGGCGTACCGGTGGTCGGTGCGGGACGCGCGGTGGGGGTACTCGCGCCATCGGAGCAGCGTCTCGGGGACCTTGGCCATGCGGTATCCGGCGGCCCAGACGCGGAGGATGAGGTCGTAGTCCTCGGGCCAGCCGAGGTCCCTGTAGCCGCCCACGCCGAGGAGGACGTGTCGGCGGATCATGAGGCTGGGGTGTGCGATGGGGCACTCGACGAAGATGTCGCGTGCGATGTCGTCGTGGGAAACGAGGCGGTTGATCCACGCCTGGTAGCGTCGGGCGCCGTGGCGGACCGCCTCGTCGGGGAAGTACTGGACCCGGGTCCCGCAGGCGGCGATGCGGGGGTGGGCGTCCATGAGCGCCACCTGCTTCTGGAGGCGGGTGGTCTCGGCGATGTCATCGGCGTCCATGCGTGCCACGATCTCGCCGCGTGCGGCGGCCAGGCCGGTGGCGAGGGCGGGCACGAGGCCGCGGCCCCGGGTCTGCAGGACGCGAACGCGGCTGTCCTTCTGGGCCCAGGTATAGAGGTGGGCGAAGGTCTCGTCCACCGACCCGTCATCGACGGCCACCACCTCGAAGTCCGTGAACGTCTGCTCCCGGACCGAGGTGATGGCCGCCTCGATGTGCTCGGCCGCGTCGCGGCAGGGCATCAGGATGGAGACACGGCGCATGATGCGGTCTCCGACCCCCTCTCCTGTCTTCGCTACATCGACGTGAGGACGATCTCTACGGGCTGTCCGGCCATGGCCCGCTTCACCACGATATGGGGCTCGCTCCTGGTGACCCACACGGTCATGGCCTGCTGGCCCTCGAGCTCGAGCCGGTAGGTCTCGAACTCGCCGGCCGGCACGGTGACCGTCTCTTCAGCGGCCACGGCGGCGCTCATGGGCTGCACGGTGCCGCCGGTGGTCAGGACCCGGAGGGTGAACTCGCCCACGTCGTCGTAATCGGTGACGGCCAGCGCGATGTCCATCTGCCCTTCCAGCGCGGTGCCTTCGGGGAGCTGCACGTCCACCTCCTGCGGGCCCCGCTGCATATCGAGCGAGGTCCCGGTGGCGTGGCCGTCCTCTACGTCGAGGGTGAACTCGCCCATGGCGCCGACGGCGGTGGTCATCCGGATCGGCGCGAAGGTGAGGGCGTGGAACTCGGTGGTCTGGGTCACGGTGGCCTGGGGCATCCGCTGCTCGGTGACCACGGCGAAGGCGTCGCCATCCCGCTCCCAGCGGGTGACGATAGTCCCGAACTCGTTGCCCTGGACCATGATGGCGTACTCCATCTGCCGGGGCTGGAGCCCGGAGGCGTCGTAGCTCATGGCGGCCGCGGCCTCGGCGGCGGCGAGGAGCGCCTCCACGTCCACCGGCTCGCCGTCGGGATCGATGACCTCCACCTCGTCGACCAGGGGCCGGACCCTGGGCAGGACCTCGGCGACATCGCCGACCACCACCACCAGGGCGCGGTCGGGGCGGATCAGCTCGCCGGTGACCCGCGCGATGTCGGCGGCGCCGACCTGGTCGACCCGGCTCCGGTACGCCTCGAGGTAGCTGTCGTCGCGGCCCAGGAGGCGGTTGCTCGCCACCTGGCCGGCCACCTGCTGGGGCGTCTCGATGGAGAGGGGGAACGAGCCGGTGAGGTAGAGCTTCGCGTCCTCGAGGTCATGGGCGGGGACGGCGCCGGCCCGGAGCCGCTGGGCCAGCTCGAGCATGATCATGAGGGAGCTGTCGGCCACCTCGTTGCGGAACTCGCCGTTCATCATGAAGTAGCCGGGGCCGACCCGCTCGCTCATCCCGCTGTACGCGCCGTAGGTGTAGCCCCGCTCCTCGCGCAGGATCTCCATCATCCAAGCGTTGAACTGGGCGGAGCCGGAGCCGAGGACCTGGTTCGCCACGTCGAGGGTGACCCAGTCGGCATCGGTGGCGCTGGGCATCAGGTGCCCGACCCGGATCACGGCCTGCACGGAGCCGGGCTTGTGGACGAAGATCATCCGCCGGTCCGTCCGCGTGGGCGGCTCGGGCCGGTCCCCGGCCATCTCGGCGGCGCCCTCCCAGCCGGCGAAGGCCGACTCGAGGGTGGCGGCGATGGCGTCGGCGTCCACGTCTCCGGCCACCACGAAGAGCGCGCCATCGGGGCGGTAGTGCGCCCCGTGGTACGCCTCGAGCCGGGCGGCGTCCATGGCCGCGATGCTCTCCACGCTCTCCTGCCGACCGTAGGGGTGCTCGCCGTAGACGCCCTTCATGAACTGCTCGGCGGCCAGCGACGAGGGCTGCGACTTCTGGAGCTGGAGCCCGCTGATCCGCCGCTGCTTCTCCGTCTCCAGCTCGATGGTCGGGAAGGTGGGGTTCAGCACCACGTCGGCCATGAGGCCGACCCCGTCATCGAGGAAGTCGGTGATGGTGGTCAGCGACACGCTGGTCCACTCGCTCGATACGCCGGCGCCGAGCCGGGCGCCGATGAAGTCCACGGCCTCGGCGATCTCCGCCGCCGTCATGGACTCGGTCCCCTTGTCGATCTGGCTGGCCGTCACGCTGGCCAGCCCGGCCATCTCCGCCGGGTCGGCGGACGTGCCGGCGGGGACCAGCAGCTGGATGCTCACCACCGGCTGCTCACTGTTCGGGACCACCAGGAGCCGGGCGCCGTTCGAGAGGGTGCGCTCGGTGTACTCCGGGAAGTCCACGTCCTCCACCGCCAGCGGAGCCGGCGGGTCCGCCGGGAAGGCGCCCTGCTGCGCGGGCCCGGGCCGGGCCGTCTGCATCGTCTCCGCTCCGCCGCACGCCGCCAGGAGCAGCGCGGCGGGAAGCAGTCGCTGGATCTTCATGGTGTCGCTCCTCATTCGCTTGGCTGGGCTCACGTGGACGGGCCGGCCGGGACCGCGATCACCACGGTCCGGTTCTCCGGCGTCAGGTACGTATCGGCCACCCGCTGGATATCCTCCACGGTGACCGCCATGTAGTCTTCGATGGCGCGGTTGATCTCGCCGATATCGCCCTGCCGGCGGTAGCTCTGGAGCATGCTCGCCTTCGACGCAACCCGCTGCCGGCTGAAGATCATCTGGGCCCGCGTCTGGTTCTGCGCCTTGCGCAGCTCCCGCTCGCTCACGCCCTCCGCGCGGATCCGGTCCAGCTCCTCCCACACCAGCGCCTCGACCCGGCTCACGTCCACGCCCTGGTTCGGGACCGCGTACACGTTCACGGCGCCCGGCCCCATCCCGGCGCCGGCGCCGCCGAAGATCTGGAGCGCGGCCCGCTCCTCCTTCACCAGCCGCTGGTTCAACCGGCTCGACTCGCCGGTCATGAGGATCTGGCCCATGAGCTCCAGCGCCGGCACGTCTGCGTGGCCCTCGGCCGGGATGGCGTACGCCGACAGGTAGAGCGGCAGCGTGGCCTTGTCATCCTCAAGGGTGACCCGGCGCTCGTCATCGGTACGGGGCACCTCGGGCATCGGCGGCAGCTCGGCCATCTCGGGGCCCCGTTCCATATGGCCGAAATAGCGCTCGGCCAGCTCCCGGACCTGGGCCACCGTCACGTCACCGGCCACCACCACGGCGGCGTTGTTCGGGACGTAGAACCGCTCGTAGAACTGGCGAGCGTCCTCGGAGGTGGCGGCGTCCAGGTCTTCCATGGAGCCGATCACCGTGTGGCGGTACGGCTCCCAGTCCTGGCTCAGCGTGTCGATGCTCATGAGCGCCTCGCCGTACGGCTGGTTGTCCACCCGCAGGCGACGCTCCTCCTTCACCACCTCCCGCTCCCGCTGGAAGTTGGCCTCGTTCACCACCAGGTTCGCCATCCGGTCGGCCTCGAGCCACAGCGCCACGTTCACGTAGTTGCTTGGCAGCGTCTCGAAATACGCCGTCCGGTCCTTGTTGGTGGTGCCGTTCAGGCTCCCGCCGGCCCGATTGATGATACTGTCGAACTCGCCCTGGTCGAGGTTCTCGGTGTTGATGAACATCATGTGCTCGAACAGGTGGGCGAACCCGCTCCGACCCTCGGGCTCGTGGGCGCTGCCCACGTCATACCACACCTCCACGTGCACGATCGGCACGCTGTGGTCCGGGTGGACGATGAACTCGAGCCCGTTGTCCAGCGTGAAGGTCTCGAAGTCGATGGGTGGCGTGCTCTGGGCGCTCGCGCTGGCGGCGATCAGCAGCCCGAGAGCAGCCGTGGCCAGGCTGCGTGCTCTCATGGGTCAGGCTCTCCGGGTTGGTACGTCGTCCTCCAGGGGGTTCAGGAGCTGAGAATACCCCCGGGATGGCGGGAATTCAAGCGATCCGGATCGGTCGGTCGGAGGAGAGCTCTCAGCCGTGGATGGCGGCGGCCACGCGGGAAGAGAGCTCCGCCGGGGTGAACGGCTTCGCCAGGAACGCGGAGGCGGCGTCGGCGGCGTCGACCATGGCGTCGTCGTAGCCGGACATGAAGAGTACGGGAAGGTCGGGCCGGCGCCGGCGCAGCTCGTCGGCCAGCTCGCGCCCGCCCATGTCGGGCATGATGAGGTCGGTGACGACGAGGTCGAGCGGGCCCGCGTGGCGGTCCACGAGCGCCAGCGCCTCGATGCCGTTCCCGGCGGCCAGCACCGTGTACCCGTCCTTCTCCAGCGCCTTCACCGCCAGCTTCCGGACCGCGTTCTCGTCCTCGACCACCAGCACCGTCCCTCCGCCACCCACCCCCCGGGGCTCTTCCCGCGCCTCGGCCGACGGCGCCATGGCGTCCTGGGACCGGGGCAGGATCACCTCCACGGTGGTGCCGACACCCGGCTCGCTGGTGGCCACCACGTGGCCGTCGGACTGTTTCACGATCCCGAACACGGTGGCCAGTCCGAGCCCCGTCCCCTTCCCCTGCGCCTTCGTGGTGAAGAACGGCTCGAAGGCGTGCTTCAGCGTGTCGGCGTCCATCCCACGCCCGGTGTCGGTGACGCGGATCGCGACGAACTCGCCGGGGCCCACGCCCCACCGATCCACCCGGTCGTCGCCGGGGGCGAGGTCGAGCACTTCGGTCTCGAGGGTGACCACGCCGCCGTCGGGCATGGCGTCACGGGCGTTGACCACCAGGTTGACCAGCACCTGCTCGAGCTGACCCCGGTCAGCCCGGACCCGGACGGGCGCCTCGGTGCACCGGGTCTCGACGAGAATATGCTCACCGATCAGCCGCCGGAGCATCCCCTCCGTCTCGGCGATCACCGCGTTCGGGTCCAGCACCTTCGGGCGCAGCACCTGGCGCCGGCTGTACGCCAGCAGCTGCTGCGTCAGCGACGCCGCCCGGGCCCCGGCCCGCTCGATCTCCTCCAGCTCCGGCCGGGCCAGGCAATCGTCCCGGGTGTTCTCCAGCGCGAACCGGGCCTGTCCGTTGATCACGGTCAGCAGGTTGTTGAAATCGTGGGCGATGCCGCCCGCCAGCGTGCCTACCGCCTCCAGCCGCTGGGCGTGCCGCAGCTCCTCCTCCCGCTGCTTCAGCGCCTGCTCCGCCTCCTTCCGGGCCGTGATGTCCCGATAGATGCCGTAGAGCTGGCGGGGCTCGCCCGGGATCCGGAGCTCCCGGGCCAGCACGCTCACGTCGATCCGCGTCCCGTCCTTCCGCTGCCGCACCGTCTCGGTCCGGACCCTGCCCTCCGTCCGGGCCTGCCGGTTCAGCGCCGGGCCCTCCGCCGCCATGTCTTCGGGGACGATGAGCTCCGTCAGCTTCCGGCCCAGCGCTTCCTTCGAAGTGTAGCCGAACATCCGGGTGATCTCGTCGTTGATCCGAAGCACCGTGTCCTCCGGATCCACCAGCACGATCCCCTCGGGCGAGCTGTTGAACAGGTCCGCGAAATAGCGACGCTGTATCTCCAGCTCGCGCTGGATCCGATCCTGCTCGGTCATGTCCAGTGCCACGCCGAACACCCCGGCCACCTCCGGGCCCTCGAAGATCGGGATGCTCACGCCCCGGATCTTCCGGCGCCCGCCCTGCCCTGTCCGCACCGTGATCTCGTACTCCCGGGACTCTCCGGCCAGGACCGCCTCGAACACCGCCCGGGCCGTATCGTGGTCCTCACGGGCCATCACGTCCAGGAGCGGCCGGCCCCGCAGCGCCGCCGCCGACCGGCCCAGCAGGTCCTCGCCGGCGGGGTTGAGCGCTACGAACCGGCCCTCCAGGTCGAACTCGTACAGCACCGCCGGGTTGTGCCAGAAGAGCGATGCGTACCGGCGCTGCGCGGCTTCCAGCGCCCGCTGCACCTCCAGCCGCGACCGGACGTCACGGGCCACGATCACCGCGCCCGCCGCCCGCCCGCCCAACCGGATCGGCTCCATGGACGCACTCACCCGGATCGCCTCCCCGTCATCCCTCCGCAGATCCAGCTCCTCCGACGCCGGTGTACCGAGGTCCACGTACGGCTCCCAGCCGTCGTCCCGGGCCCACCCCACCACC
>CAZSBL010000133.1:0-9541 GCA_964605205.1 uncultured Gemmatimonadaceae bacterium | reverse complement strand
CAGCGGCCGCCCTTCACGTTGAAGCTGAACCGGCCGGGCTCGTAGCCCCGGATCTTCGACTCGGGCAGGTCGGCGAACAGGCTCCGGATCGGGGTGAACAGGCCGGTGTACGTGGCCGGGTTGGAGCGAGGCGTCCGCCCGATGGGGCTCTGGTCGACATCGATGACCTTGTCCAGGTACTTGACTCCGTCGATCCCGTCGTGGTCGCCGGGGATCGAGCGACGCTTGTAGAACTCGATGGCCAGCGCCTCGTAGAGGATCTCGGTGACCAGCGTGCTCTTCCCCGATCCGCTCACGCCGGTCACGCAGGTGAACGTGCCCAGCGGGAAGTGGACATCGATGTCCTTCAGGTTGTGCTGCCGGGCGCCCCGGACGGTGAGCTGGTAGCGCGCCTTCTCCGGCTTCCGTCGTTTCTCGGGGACCGGGATCGAGCGATCGCCCCGGAGGTAGGCGCCGGTGATGGACTCCTCGGCGGCGAGGACGTCCTCCAGCTGGCCGGCGGCCACGAGGCGGCCGCCGTGCCGACCGGCGCCCGGGCCCAGGTCGATGACGTAGTCGGCCTGCCGGATCGTCTCCTCATCGTGCTCGACCACGATGACGGTGTTGCCCAGGTCCCGGAGCTCGCCGAGGGTGGCCAGCAGCCGCTCGTTGTCACGCTGGTGCAGCCCGATGCTGGGCTCGTCGAGGATGTAGAGGACGCCCACGAGGCGGCTCCCGATCTGCGTGGCCAGCCGGATCCGCTGGGCCTCGCCGCCCGCCAGCGTCTCGGCGCTCCGGCCCAGCGTCAGGTACTGGAGCCCCACGTTGGTGAGGAACCGGAGCCGCTCGGTGACCTCCTTCAGGATCGGGCGGGCGACGAGGGCCGGGAGCGCGTCCGGGCTGGCGGGGGCCTCGTCATCGAGGGGCAGGGAGTCGAACATCTCCAACGCCCGGTCCACGCTCAGGTCCGTGACCTCTCCGATGGTGTACCCTGCGACGGTGACGGCCAGGCTCTCCGGCCGGAGCCGGTGCCCGTCGCAGACCCGGCACGGCTGGGTGACCATGTACTCCCGGAGCTGCTTCTTCACGTTCTCCGAACCGGTGTCCTCGTAGCGGCGCTTCACGTGGTCGAGGACGCCCTCCCACGGCTCCGTGTAGCTCCCTTCCTTGCCGCCGGTCTTGTACGGGAACTCGATCTCCTCCTCGCCGCTGCCGTGTAGGATCGCCTCCTGGATGTCTTCGGAGAGCTGCCCCCAGGGCGTGTTCGGGTCGAAGCCGTAGTGCTCGGCGAGCCCGGTGATGATGGACTTCCGCAGGTGACCGCTGGGCGCGCCCCACGGGATGACCACGCCCTCCAGGAGCGAAATCATGGGGTCGGCCAGGACCAGGTCGGCGCTGACCTCGAGCCGGGTGCCCAACCCACCGCACCCGTCGCACGCGCCGTACGGGCTGTTGAAGCTGAACTGCCGGGGCTCCAGCTCCGGGATGCTGGTGCCGCAATGGACGCAGGCGAAGCGCTCACTGAAGGTAAAGACGCGGGTGTCGTTCTCCTCCGCTGCGTCGATGTCGGCGGCCGCTGCGACGCCATCGCCGTCGGGCCCCGCGGCGGCCTCCAGCGCCGCCCGCTTGCCCTCGTCCATCCCACCGACGCCGTGGAACACCACCTCCACCAGCCCTTCGGCCGTGTTCAGCGCGGTCTCCACCGAGTCGACGAGCCGCGGGCGGTCCTCCGCCTTCACCTTGAGCCGGTCGACGACGACGGCGATGTCATGGTTCTCGTACCGGTTCAGCTCCGGCGGCTCCTCCAGGTCGTAGGTCTCGTCGTCCACGCGGACGCGCACGAAGCCCTTCTTGCGGGCCTCCTCGAACAGGTCCCTGAACTCGCCCTTCCGGCCCCGGACCAGCGGCGCCAGGATCTCGAGCTTGGCGCCGTCGGGCCACGTCAGGATCCGGTCGGCGATCTGCCCCGCCGTCTGGGGCTGCACCGGCCGGCCGCAGTTGTGGCAGTGGGGCGTGCCGACCCGAGCCCAGAGGAGCCGGAGGTAGTCGTAGATCTCGGTGACCGTCCCCACCGTGGACCGGGGGTTCCGCCCCGTGGTCTTCTGCTCGATGGAGATGGCCGGGCTGAGCCCCTCGATGATGTCCACGTCCGGCTTCTCCATCACGCCCAGGAACTGACGGGCGTACGCGGACAGCGACTCCACGTAGCGACGCTGGCCCTCCGCATAGATGGTGTCGAACGCCAGCGAGCTCTTCCCCGACCCGCTGATCCCGGTGACCACGATCAGCTTGTTGCGGGGGAGGGTGACGTCGATGTTCTGGAGGTTGTGCTCGCGGGCGCCGCGGATGGTCAGGAGCTCGTCCATGTGGGTCCGGCTGAGGGTGTGGTGTGGTAGTTACCGCGGCTTCTGTATACACGGCTCCGGTGGACTTGGTCCACCGGGGCTCGGCGGGCTTCGCCCGCCTCGCAACGGGCGGCGCGACAGGCGTCATCGCGACATCCGTCCGGGCGTGGGCGCGCCGCATCAGGCTCACTGCGTTCGCATCAGGCGCGGCTACGCCGCGCAACAGGCGCCGCTGACGCGGCGCAACGGCCAGCCCCCTGCGGGGCCCGGCAACAGGCGGGCTTCGCCCGCAACAGGCTCGGCGCTGGCGCGCCTTCGCAACGGCGGCGGCCTGCGGCCGCCGCCACGCGAGCGAAGTGAGCGGCCCCTGCGAGCCAAGCGAGCCCTTGCGAGGGCCGGAGGCCCGAGCCTGTTGCGACGGCCCGAAGGGCCAAGCCTGTTGCGAGCCGAAGGCGAGCCGCTGCCCGCGAAGCGGGCCTGTTGCCGGCCGCCAGGCCGGCCTGATGCGGCGCGCCCACGGCGCCTGGAGGTGTCACGGCCTGCCCATGGCGCCGCCTGTTGGGCGGGCCGCGGGCCGACGCCCGCGGCCCGCCCCGGTTGCGGCGCGTCCGTGGCCTGTCGGTCCTACGGTCCGTCGTTCGCGCCGCCCTTCACGTACTCGTCGAACCAGCCGATCATCTCCGCCAGCGTATGCATCACGCTCTCCCGGGCCCGGTAGCCGTGGGACTCGGCCGGGAGCATGACGAGCCGTGCCGTCCCGCCGAGGCCGTTCATGGCGTGGAACATCCGCTCCGACTGTACCGGGAACGTGCCACTGTTGTTGTCGGCGATCCCGTGGATCATGAGCATCGGCTCGTCGATCTCCTCCGCGTGCATGAAGGGCGACATCTGGTAGTAGATCTCCGGCGCCTCCCAGTACGTGCGTCGCTCGTTCTGGAATCCGAACGGCGTGAGGGTCCGGTTGTACGCGCCGGAGCGGGCGATCCCGGCGGCGAACAGGTCGCTGTGGGCCAGGAGGTTCGCGGTCATGAACGCGCCGTAAGAGTGTCCGCCCACGCCGAAGCGGCCGGCCTCGCCGATCCCACGCTCGATCATCACGTCCACCGCGGCCGCGGCGCTGGAGACCAGCTGCTGGACGTAGGTGTCGTTGGCGGTGTCACCGCCGATGATCGGCATGCTCGGGCCGTCGAAGACGGCGTAGCCCTGGGTCAGGAAGAAGAGGTGGCTGGAGCCGCCGATGGTGGTGAACCGGTTGTCGCTGGACCGCACCTGGCCGGCGGCATCGGCGTTCACGAACTCGCGTGGGTACGCCCAGATCACCACCGGCAGCGTCTGCCCTTGCTGGTAGTCCGGCGGCAGGTAGAGTGTGCCGTTCAGCGGCACGCCGTCATCGCGTTCGTACGTGACCAGCTCCTTGGTGATCCCCTGGAGCTGCGGTGCCGGGTCCTGGAAGTCGGTCACCGTGACCCGCTGGCCGGCGGCGAGGTCCCGGAGCTGGTAGTTGGGCGGCTCCGTCTTCGACTCCCGCCGGGTCAGGATCCGGCGGCCGAACTCGTCGAGAACATCGATCACCGTCTCGTAGTAGTCGGGCTCCGACTGCCAGAGGCGCTGGCTCTCGAAGCTCTCGAGGCTGAGCCGATCGAGGAACGGCCGGTCCCCCTCGGGGCTCGCGCCCGAGCCCCGCAGGAAGAGGCTGTTCTCATCCTGGAGCAGGATCCGCTCGCCGTTCTCGGTGGTGGTGTAGATGGGGCTGCCGGGATCGCTGTACGCGTCCTCGGTGCTCCGGTCCCAGAGGAGCCGGGGCTCCTGGCTGCGGCGGTCGGCGTTCATGACCCACGTCCGCTGCCAGCGGGTGCTGCGGTCGTAGTCACTCAGGAGCATCAGGCCGTCCTCGCCCCAAGCGATCCCGCCGTACCGCTCCTCCGTGAGCGCCAGCTCCCGGGGGCTGCCGTCGAACGGCGCGTCCAGGATCAGGACCCGGTCCCGGTTCTCCACGTCGCGGGTCGGGTCGCCGCCGTCCAGCGCCTCGACCCAGTAGAGCGACGCCGGCCGGAGCGGCCGCCAGCTCAGGCTCCGGGGGCCGGTGCGCACGCCCCGGATCGGGATGTTGTCGGCGACGGGCAGGTCGGCCACCTCGCGGACCACGTTCCCCTGGGCGTCCCAGACCTCGATGGCCACGGGGAAGCCCCAGGCCCCGACCAGGTACGACCACGGCTCGCGCAGCCGCTCCACCAGCAGGTAGCTGCCGTCGGGTGATGGGGTGACATCGTCGTAGACGGCGGGCTCACCGATCTCCGTGCGCTGGCCGGTCTCGATGCTCACGAACGCCGGCTGGCTCGTCATGTAGTACTCGAAGAGCGCCTCGTCATAGGGGTCCTCGAGCATGTCCTGGTAGGTGCGGACCGGTGCGCTGATTCCCCGGCTCTCCTGGATCACCGGACCCTCGGGCACGGCCGGTTCCTCCGGCGGCTGACCCCGCCCCGCGGGGATCAGCATGCACATCAGCCGCTGGCTGTCCGGCATCCACTCACACCCGCCCGCGGCCTCGTTCACCCCGCCGATCACCCGGCTCGCCTCACCGGTGGCCACCTCCGCCACCCACTGCTCCACGCCGTTCGCGTGGGTGTTCGTGAAGGTGATCCACTGCCCGTCCGGCGACCAGCTGGCGAAGCCCGGCGTGCCGTCGAACCCGCCCGTCACCGGCTGCTCCGTCTGGTCCTCGAGGTTCTTGATGGTGAACCCGGTCAACGTGGTGTAGCTGCCAGCCGGCCCGTTGGTGGCCGGGTTGATCCGCATCCCCGCCAGCCGCAGCATGGGCGCGGCCACCTCCGAGATCGGCGGCATGTTGGCCCGCTCCATGAGCAGCAGGTACCGCCCATCGGGGCTCGTGCTCCCGAACGGCAGTGGCGGCGCGTCGAGGATCGAAGGGATCGGAGCCGGTGGCGTCTGATACCCGCTCTGGGCGGCCGCCGGCGCGAAGAGGAACGCGGCAAGGAACGCCGCGGTGAAAACGGTACGGATGGCTCGCAGCATCGGATGCTTCTCCTGTTGGTGCCGGCGGTGGGCCGGCGGCTCGATTGGCGCGCGGCACGCCACGCTGTCCCGGAGGGGCGGCCAGGACGTCGTCGCGTCTATCGCACGCGCTCGATGTACTCCCCGGACTCGGGATCGACGCGGATGACTTCGCCCTTGTTCACGAACGCCGGGACCTGGACGGTGACGCCGTTCTCCAGCTTCGCCGGCTTGGTGACCGACGTGCGGGTGTCTCCCCGGACGCCGGGCTCCGTGTCCTCCACCTTGAGCTCCAGCGAACGCGGCAGATCGATCCCGATGGGGCTGCCCTCCAGGAACTCCACCTGGACGTCCATGTTCGGGACCAGCCACTTCGCGTCGTCCCCCAGCGCGGCGTCACCGATGGGGAACTGCTCGTACGAATCCTTGTCCATGAAGTAGTGGTGCTGGCCGTCATGGTAAAGGAACTGGAGCTCCCGCGTGTTCATCTGGGCCTTCTCGACCGTGTCGGCCGAGCGGAACCGGTGCTCGAAGATCACGCCCGTCAGGATGTTCTTGAGCTTGGTCTGCACGTACGCCGGGCCCTTGCCGGGCTTGATGTGCTGGAATTCGATCACGCGGCAGGGCTCACCCTGGTGCATGATCACACTGCCCCGCCGCATCTGGGTGGCGGACATCGCCATGCGCCGCTCCTTCGTCGGATCCTGGTACGGAAACGCCCCGCACGTGCGGGGCCTCATGAAGCGTTGAATGTCGCCCGGGGCTATTCCGCGTGCAAGCCCCCGCCGATCCCGCCCACGGGGCCTGTCGCGTGCCCGCGCAGCCAGTCGATGACCAGCGGCCAGACCTCCGCGTGGGCGGCCTTCGAGACCACGATCCCCGGGTGGTCGAAGTCCTCGCTGAAGCCGGTTTCGCGACCGGCCAGCACGTACGTCGCGTCATCGGTCCCCACCATCTCCATGAGCCCCCGACACGCCGGCGGCGGCGCGAACACGGTGTCGCCGGCGCCGCTCACCGCCAGGACCGGGACCCGGACATCGGCGAGCGCCGCCACATAGTCCACGCCGTCGTCACCCAACCATTCGCCCCGCAGGTTCCAGGTCATCCACTGGGCCATGACGCCGGGCAGCTCGTCTTCAGGCCCCAGGCCCAGGATCTTCGCCGGGAACCGGCCCAGCACCCGCGACCCGGCGCGCACGGCCCACGCCCCCAGCTTGCGCCACCGCTGGAGCCACGGCACCGGCGTGGCCAGGGCGACGACGCCCGCTACCCGGTCCCGGAGGTCGGGCTCGCCGGCGAGGGCGATGAGCATGGACGCGCCGCCGGCGGAGTGGCCGACCATCAGCGCGCACCCGCCGTCGGCGGTGGCCGCCTCGACGACGGCGGGCACATCCACGCGGCCCCAGTGGTCGAAGGTCCAGTCCTGGCCGGTGGGCCGCTCGCTCCCGCCATGGCCCCGGGGGTCGAGGATGACGGCTTCGAACCCGGCGTCGGCCACGGCCCGGGCCATCCCGTGGCCCCTGGTCCCGAGCCAGAACGTGTGGTTGGAGAAGGTGCCGGGCATCAGGACCACCGGCGGTCCGTCCGCGGGCCCCACACGGTAGAGGGCGAGGCGGGTCCCGTCGGCCGCGACCACCTCCTCCTTCCGGACACCCCGCCTCACGACGCGCTCCGTTCCGCTGCCGGCCTCACGAGAGGAGCGGGCTGACGATCCGCACCGCCCGCTCCAGGGCCCGTGCGGACATCGGCGTCTCACCCGCCGGGTCACCGTCCACCTGCACCGCGATCGCGGGATCCGCCTCGATGGTGACTTCCTTCGCCTGGAAGTGGATCAGCCGATCGTCGTCATCGAACTGGCCACCGAGGGCCTTCCAGACCACGGCCGGTACATCCATGACGTTCCGGGGCGCCACGATCACCACGTCGAAGAGGCCATCCTGCCACGAGCTGTTGGGCCGCGGCGCCAGCGGGACGGGGAACGGCAGGAAGTGGGCGAAGAACTCACCCACGTTGGCCAGCATGACGCTCACGGCCCGGACGTCCAGCGTCTCCCCATCGGCGGTGATCCGGAACTCCACCGGCTGGGCGGTGAGCGCCTCCTTCACCGCCGCGAAGACGTACGCGGCGAACCCCCAGCGCTCTTTCATCTCCCGGGTGGCGCTGGCCATGACGGCGGCATCGAGCCCCGCGCCGGCCACCAGCGCGAAGGTGCGGTCGCCGATCTGGCCCAGATCCACGGCCGCCGGCGTCCCCCGGATCGCCAGCTCCACCGCCTCCTCGAGGTTCGACGGGATATGGAGGTTGTGGGCCACCTGGTTCGCCGTGCCCCGGGGGATCACCGCCAGTGGCACGTCGGTCCCGGCCAGCCCCGTGGCCGCCTCCGCCAGCGTGCCATCACCGCCCACCACGCACACGGCCCGGTAGCCTCGCCTCGCCGCCTCCCGGGCCAGCTCCGTGGCGTGCCCCGGGTGCTCCGTCTCCGCCAGGTCGAACGACGCGCGCCGGGCCGCGAACTCGCCGCCAACCACCCGACGCAGGCGCGTCACATCTTCCTGGCCTGCCTTCGGGTTCAGGATGATGAACGTGCGGCCGGCGTAGGGACCGGCCGCACGTTTGCCGTCGGAGAGGGAGACGCTGCCCGACGTGGACTGTGTCACCGGCCCGTCGCCAGCTCCTCCAACCGCGCCACCCGCTCCTCCGTGGGCGGGTGCGTGCTGAACAGGCTGCTGAAGGCCACCTTCTGGCCCGCCAGCGGGTTCACGATGGCCAGCGACGCGCCGGCCGGGTTCACCTGCATGGGGATCCGCTTGCTGTAGGATTCCAGCTTCTGCAGCGCACTGGCGAGCCCCATGGGATTGCCGCTGATCTCCGCCCCGGTCCTGTCCGCCTGGAACTCGTTCTGCCGACTGATGGCGAACTGGATCAGCATTGCCGCGATCGGCGCCACGATGGCCATCACGATCATTCCGAACCCGCCGCCCTCGCGGTCGCGCCCGCCCCCGAGGATCGCGCCCCACATCGCGATCCGGCCCAGCAGCGCGATCGCACCGGCCATGGTGGCGGCCACCGTGCTCACCAGCATGTGCCGGTGCTTGATGTGGGCCAGCTCGTGGGCGATCACCCCCTCGATCTCCTGATTGTCCACCAGCTTCAGGATCCCGGCCGTGCAGCAGACCACGGCGTGCTCGTGGTTCCGGCCCGTGGCGAACGCGTTCGGCTGCTCCTGGGGCGAGATCGCCACCGTGGGCATCGGCAGCCCCGCCCGCTGACGGAGCCGGTCCACCATGTCGAACAACTCCGGCGCGTCCGAGCGCTCGATGATCTGGGCCTTGTACATGCGGAGCACCGCCTTGTCGCTCCACCAGTACATCCCGAAGTTCATGAGCGCCGCGAAGATGAACAGCACCACGGCGCCACCCGTGCCGCCGAAGTACCCGCCCAGCACCACCAGCAGGGCCGTCAGCCCCGCCATCATCACGAAGATCTTAGTCCGCTGCATTTCTCGTCTCAGGTCAGGGGTTTCGTCAAGCAGGAAGATACCCCGATACAGGCCTGCCGATCCAGTATCCGCCGGGATCCGCCGCCACGATCCGCCATCGCGATCGGCCCGGGCCGCTCAGTAGCCCCACTCCCGGAAAAGCGACAGGCCCAGCACCTTCCTGTCGGCGATCTCGGCGGCGCCGAACGAGGGGCGGCGGGCGAACTGGTCTTCGATGTAGCCCTCCACCGTCCACGTCTGCCACGGCCTGTACGCGATCCGGGCGCCGAAGTACCGGAGCGTGGATGTCTGTCCCTCCCCTTCGGACCCGCTCGGGATGCGGACGCTGCCGATTACGGACACGTTGGCCGCCGGGTCGAAGCCGACCTCGATCTGGGCGTTCTGCCAGAACCCTTCAATACCGATCTGGTCGCTGCCCGGGCCGTACTCGGGCAGGCTGACCGATACGTAGTCCACGGGCAGCCCCAGACTGCTGGTCAGCTGCTGGGCCAGCGTGCTGAAGGCGCCGGTAGCCACCGGACTGAAGAAGCCGAGGGCGAGCTGGGTGCCCTGGGCCGCGTCGAGCTGTTCCGGGGTGAGCTCCGCCCCCGCCCGCCCGAACAGGATGTAGCTGGCCAGGTCGGTCTCGCTGAGCGGGAGCTCGGCGTCGCTGCTCAAGGAAACTCGCGGGTCCTGGAGGGTGCCCGTGACCGACGCGACCACATTG
>CAZSBL010000132.1:0-9710 GCA_964605205.1 uncultured Gemmatimonadaceae bacterium | reverse complement strand
TGCCGTGGTGGCTGAGCGGGTTCCTCTTCGACGGCGTGTACCTGGCCACGGCGTGGGTGGTGGCCGTGATGCTCCCGCCCATGGCCATCTTCTTCCCGCTCTTCACGCTCCTCGAGGACTTCGGCTACCTGCCCCGGGTGGCGTTCAACATGGACGGGCTCTTCAAGCGCGTCGGCGCCCACGGGAAGCAGGCGCTGACCATGGCCATGGGCTTCGGCTGCAACGCCGCCGGCGTGGTCTCGACCCGGGTCATCGACAGCCCCCGGGAGCGGCTCATCGCGATCCTGACCAACAACTTCAGCCTCTGCAACGGCCGCTGGCCGACCCAGATCCTCATCGCCACCATCTTCATCGGCGCCCTGGTGCCCGCCCACCTGGCCGGGCTCGTCTCCGCGGCGGCCGTGGTGGCCATCGCCGTCCTGGGCATCGGCTTCATGTTCCTCGGCTCGTGGCTCCTGTCGAGCACCGTGCTCCGGGGCGAGGCGACCACGTTCAGCCTCGAGCTGCCGCCGTACCGACCCCCGCGGATCTGGCAGACGCTCTACACCTCGGTCATTGACCGCACGCTCATCGTGCTGGGGCGGGCCGTGGTCTTCGCCGTCCCCGCCGGCGCCGTGATCTGGCTCATCAGCAACATCGACGTGGGCGGCGCCAGCATAGCCGAGCACACCATCGGCTTCCTCGACCCGTTCGGGCTCCTGCTGGGCATGAACGGCGTGATCCTCCTGGCGTACGTGGTGGCGATCCCCGCCAACGAGATCGTGATCCCCACCGTCCTCATGCTGACGGTCCTGGCCACCGCCGGCCTCGGTGAGGTGGGGGAGGGGGCGGGGGTCATGTTCGAGCTGGACAGCACCATGGCCATGGCCGACGTGCTCACCGCCGGCGGCTGGACGCTGCTCACCGGCGTGAGCCTCATGCTCTTCAGCCTCCTCCACAACCCGTGCTCCACCACCCTCTACACCATCTACAAGGAGACCGGGAGCGCCAAGTGGACGGCGGTGGCGGCGCTACTGCCGTTGGCCATGGGGTTCGCGGTGACGTTCGGCGTCGCGTCGATCTGGAGGCTGGTGGCGTAGGCGGCGCGCCGCGGCGAGCCCCGGCGAGGCGAAGCTCGCCGGGGCTCGCAACAGGCGGCGGCCCTGCGGGCCACCGCAACAGGCTCGGCCCCTCCGGGGCCTCGCATCAGGCCGGCCTGCGGCCGGCAACCGGCGGCCTTCAGCCGCAACGGCTCGCGCCCTTCGGGCGCTCGCAACAGGCGCCGCTGACGCGGCGCAACAGGCGGCCGCAGGCCGCAGGGCTCGTCGCCTGGCGGCGGACTCGCAAGAAACCGCCCGTGGAGGGAGAGATGACGGACGTTTCGTATCGGCTGGCGTTTCTCGGGGCGCTCCTGACGTCGGAGGCCTCCCGGACCGCGAAGATGGCTTCCTCGCCACGACCCCGGATTCCACCCGATCCAACCCGCCCCCGCGACGACGCCGACCCCGCGCCTACGAGCTCGGATTCACGACATCCACCTCCACGTCGATGTCGATCCCCTTCCGCACGCTCCCGCTCACCACGCAGAAGTCCTCGAAGACCTTGAGGCAGCGCGGGACCCGGTCCTGGTCTTCGGGCGGGATGGCGGCGGTGATCCGGACCTGGAGGCCGGTGACCCGGAGCCGCTTGTCTTCGTTCCGGGTGACGATCCCGTGGACGTCGGTGGTCATCTCCTCCACGTTCACCCGCGCCTTCTGCAGGCAGAAGAGGAGCGACGCGCTCAGGCAGTTGCCCACCGCCGCGCCCAGGACTCGTGACGCGTTCGGGCCCTCGTCGTCGCCGATGGGGTCCGGCTCGTCGAACATCAGGTTCGGCATATTCTCGCCATCGAACTCCGTGTCGAACTTGAAGTTCTCGATCCGGCGCAGCGTGAGATCGAATTCCTTGTGGTCTTCGGCCATGGTCTGATTTCCGTTGTTTCGTTCAGAAGGTGATTTCAACAGCTGTCAAAATACGGGCCACCGCCGTCATCGGGCGAGGGCGGGCTTGTGCGGGGCGGGCGGATCCGCGGCGGAAGCACGCAACGTGAGTGTCCATTTCGGTACACTCGGCGGTGTCCGCGCGTCGGATGTCACATAACGGACGCGTAGCGACCCTTATGTTACGCGCGGCGTTCCGGCTCGCGGCGGATGTCACATAATGGACGCGTAGCGACCCTTATTGTACGGGCGGCGCTACCAGCCCCCGCCATCGTCGATTTCGGGCGCCCGGGCTCTCGCCCCGCCCGCCGCGCCCGCCCCGGCTCCCGCTTCCCGCTCGGCAAGCGCGCTGCCTCACCCTCCTTCCCGGAGCCGCTCCAGCAGCGCCCGGGCGCCCTCGTTCTCGGGGTCCAGCTCCAGTGCGCGCTGGGCGGCCCGGATGGCATCCCGATCCCGGTCGGTGGCGGCGTAGGCCTCGCCGAGGGTGGCCCAGACCGGTGCGGCGTCGGGACGGAGCCGGGTGACGAGCTCGAGGACCCGGACCGACGCGGCATACCGCTGGGCCTCGGCCAGCTCCAGCCCGGCCCGGAAGACCGTCACGGCTATGCCCTGGCCGTGCTCCTCCATGAGCGCCCGGACGGCTCGGCCTGCCGTCCTCGTCTCGCCGGCCAGCAGATCGACCACGGCGTTCCCGACCTCCGGCAGTGGCCCGGGCTCGTGTTCGACGCGGGCCATGAGCGACCGGGCCCGGTCGATGCGGCCGTCGGCGGCGGCGAGGACCGCTGCGCTGGTCAGGTGGTCGGCGGCGGCGAGGCCGGCGAAGGCGCCGTCGTCATCGGCGACGGGCCAGTACCGCTCGTGGCTGTCCTCGGCGTGGAAGGTGCCGTCGTCCTGGAGGTAGAGGCGGAAGGTGCCGGAGAAGGGCGAGTGGGAGACCAGGTGGCCGTCGCCGGGCTCGAGCTCCAGCGTGGTCCGGGAGGGCAGCCCCAGCGGCGCCGGCGGGTACGGAAACGCCCCCGCGAACCCGGCCAGCCGGTCGTCGTCGGCCACCGTGATCATGGGGTCCGCCTCGACGGTGAGGGGCGCCAGCGCCGGGTCGGCCACCGGGTCGCCCGACCGCGCCCCGAGGACCTCTTCGATGAGGTCGAGCAGCCCACCCAGCGGCGTCCCCTCGCCCGCGTACGTGTCCGCCCGGTTCACGATCACCATGTCCAGGTCGGGGAGCACGGCGATCATCTGGTTGCCGACGCCGATGGCCGAGTACATGCCGTGCTCGAGGAAGCGGGGCTCGAGGTACGTCCACCACATGAAGCCGTAGCCCCGGACCTCGTCGTCGACCGAGTAGGTGGCGGTGCTGCGCCGGACCCAGTTCCGGGACAGGATCCGGGTGTCACCCCAGGCGCCCTCCCGGGCGAAGAGGAGCCCGAAGCGGGCGGCGTCGCGGCTCGAGATCCGGAACGGGTACGCCGGGTAGCGGCTCTTGTCCCGCTCGTAGTGGTAGTACCCATCGCTGACCCGCCAGTCCTCCATCTCCAGCGGACGGGCGAAGTGCTCGTCGAACGCGCTGAACACCTCGGCGCCGGTCTCCTGCTCGAGGATGTACGCCAGCGTGTTGAAGTCCCAGTTGTTGTAGGCGAAGTAGCGCCCCGGCCCCTCGCTGCCCCGGGGCCGCGAGTCGGTCCGACCCGCGTACGCGGCGGGGTGGAAGACGCCCGACCGCGCCTTGATCAGGTCCAGGATCCGGGCCTCCCGCTCCGTCTCCATGAGCGGAAGCGGGTGGTCGTCGATCCCCAGGTCCTCCATCTGCTTGTTCAGCTCGATCTCGCCCCGGTCCCAGTAGACCCCGTAGAGCGCCGACAGGAAGCTCTTCCGCACCGAGTGGCACATGAACCGCCGGCCCACGTCGCCCCACGCGGCCACCACCGCGCCGTCGGCCACCACCATGAAGGCAGACGACGGCAGCTGCTCCCAGCTCGCCCGCGCCGCCTCCAGCCTCGCCGGGTCGAAGCCGGCCTCCGCCACATCCTGGTAGGCCATCCAGTCGTCGTCCGGGAACCGCTGGGCGGTAAGGTCGGAGGCGGCGGCGAAGAGGAGGGCGAGGGCGAGACCGAGCAGGACAGATGGGCGGCCGATCGAGCGAAAGGCCGTAGAGCGACGGTGCATGGTGCGTCTCCTCGTGTGGGGACGGGCGGGCTCGCGATTCGCCCCTTCACCGGTAGGGCATGGGAGGCGCTTCGGCAAGGCTGGCGCATCGGGAACCGCGGAGCCGCGGAGGCGCGGAGCGTACGCGGAGAACAGCTTTTGGGAGTTGATCCGGGTGGACGAGAGGTTCCGGTGGTGGTCAGCCTTCGGAGCCAGGCAACGTCCGGGAGCCGAGTCCGGGTCGGGCCTCGGATCCAGCGGCCCCGGGCTCGGATTGGTTGTACTAATCTGACATCGATTAGTAGAGAGTTAGTAGCTCCGACCGGATGGTTGCTCCGGAACACGCGCCGCGATCGGCCGTTCCTTGTGGTCTCCCGTCGCCTGGACCCATCTTGCCGCCGGCGGTCTCGGCGCCCTCGCCCCGGACCTCGGCGCCGGCCTCGTCCGCCCGGGCCTCACCCCCGCCATCCAGGATGCCGACCTGCTCCTCCACGACGACGAAGGCGAGGTCTACCTCATCGGCGAGCGGCAGGGTCGCGTCGTGATCAAGGTCGATGGGGACCGGAAGAGCGTGGAATTGCTCTCCCTCGTCACCGAGGGCGTCTGGCACGGCCTCCACAACCACGGCGACGAGGTGCTGCGGATGGTCTTCGGCTACTCCCCCGCCGGCTTCGAAGGCTACTTCCGCGAGATCGGCGTCCCACCCGGCCAGCCGCCGAAGCGCCTCACCTCGGACGACTGGGCACGGATCAACCGGCAGTTCCACGTCACGTACCGGTGAGGGGCGGAGGCGCCAACCCGGCCTGGTGTTCGTAGTCGGTGGCCTAGCGGCCGTTCTGCTCCCGACCGTGGGTAGAATACGCCGGCGCCCTCCGGGTTCATCGTCATTGGGGAGTCGTTTCTCCGTCAGGCATCAGCCAAGCGGTCGCCCAGGTCATCGGGCGCCGTGAAGACGTAGGCGTTACCCGACTTCCGCTTCCGCAGGAACCCGCGGTCTGCCAAGTCCAGGAGATCTGTCCGGGCCGTCTGGTAGACCACGTCATGGCTCTTTCGGTGCGACTCGATGGTGTACCGCATGCCGGAGTGCCTCAGGGCGTGGCTGAGGAGCGCGAGCTGGCGATGGTTGATGTCGACGGATTCACGGAGCAGGCCCTCGACCCGGCGGACCTCCTTCATCTTTCGCTTCAGGTACTTCTGGAGGCTCCGGATCGCCCGTTGAATGACCCGAAGGTGGTACAGCAGGAAGTAGGTCAGGTCGTTCCCGTCCGTCTCCGTCAGGCTGAACGATCGCCCGTACTGCCCCACCGCGTTCTTCAGGATCTGGGAGATCGAGAGATACTCGGCCAGCCAGTAGCCCCGTGTCAGCATGGCCCAGTAGAAGAGGGCGCGAGCCGTGCGACCGTTCCCGTCAACGAAGGGATGGTCGTACCCCACCCAGAAATGTAGGATTACGGCACGAACGACTGGATGGACGAACACGTCGTCCTCCGACTCCTCGTTCGCGAAGGAGCACAGCCGGTCCAAGCGCTCCGGCAGCTCGTCGGCCGGTGGAGGGACGTGCAGCAGGTTGCCGAAACCGTCCTCCACGATGATGTCGTCCGCCGCCTCCCGGAATGCCCCCGCCTTGGCCGGATCGTCGAGCGTCTGCTCTGTGACGATCCGGTGCAGCTCGAACACGAGCTCGGGCGTCAACGGCTCATCCCGATGCTCCTGGATGAACCGCATGGCCATGAAATTGTTGAGGATCATCTGTTCGCCCCGATCCACCGGCTTTCGGCCGGACCGGATCATGTTCCGGGCTACATCCTTGGTCGTGGCCGCGCCCTCCAGCTGGCTGGATGTGATGGACTCCTCGATCAGGGAATTGATCACGTATCGGTCCCGAGTGGCCGGGTTCGTCACCTCCTCGGCCAGCTGGATTCCGCCGCCGGCCTCCTGGTCAATTTCGTGAAGCAGCCGAAGGACCGGGTCCGGCTGCCCGTACCGGAACGGCCGGCCATCCGTGCCCAACAGCGGGATTTCCCTCAACAGTTGGCCCCGGGCCATCTTCACACCGGCCCACCACTCGTCGTGCGACAGGTCCTCGGGCGGCGTGCGATGGCGCAGCTCATCCCAGTGGTAGTAGTCGCCATCCGGCAGTGGCCCGACTTCCAAAAGCCGGGCGAGCCGGCCGCCTTTGACAGCCTTCTCCAGCAGATCGGGCAGCTGAGGCGCTATGACGGGTGGCTTCACACTGAATCCATCATATTTGGTTGCTATCTGCTAATATAGTAGAAATCAGTATAAAATTGTCAAGGTTTGTACTAATTCGGTATGGATTAGTAAAAGGTTAGTAGGGTGGAGCAGAGCAGGGGGTGAACCCCCCTTTGAGCAATCAACATTACCGCCCGGGTCGAGCAGAGCAGCCCGATTGCCGACGAACCCAGTCCCCACCCGCAAACCTGCCTGATCCCGACTCAGATCTCAAATCTGAATCTCCTTGTGGCCGCCAACCCTACGGCCCATCTTGATGGCGTGCCGGGCGTTCCCGGCACCGACACACCGCACCGGCTCACCTCGGTATCCGAACCGAACCCCCACCTGTGAGTTGAGCGGTTGCGGCGGCCTTGTGGCAAGAAAATGGCTGCCACGCCACACCGAACGACGTTGACCATGGCAAACCTCAACGCTCACTTCTCGCGAAGGGATGGTTACACGCGTTGCGCCCGATTATGATATGAATACGGAAACGCCCAATGCCCCGGTTGAGAATTCAATGGCTGCACGGTCGCTTGTTCCGCCCGGAGCGGATGAGGGAATCAAAGAATGGGCTGACGCTCGTCTAGGCGAGATCGAAGCCAAGTTTGACGCTGATGCGGTGTCAATTCTGTCCCCGATCACATGGGGGTTAGAACATCGAGTTCGCACCGCGATTGAACCACGCCAACCGAAGAAGGATTCTCTACTCGTTCTGCTCGACACCACTGGTGGCATTGTCGAGGTTGTCGAGAGGATTGTGCGTGTGTTTCGCACCTTCTACCAAGAAGTCCTCTTCCTCGTCCCGGACCGGGCGCTGTCGGCAGGCACTATATTGGCCATGTCCGGTGACGCGATATTCATGGACTACCACTCGGTCTTGGGGCCAATCGACCCTCAAGTGGAGCGCGACGGCAAACTGGTCCCAGCGCTGTCCTATCTAGCGCAGTTCGAGAGGCTCAAGGAACGATCGGAAGCTGGGGCCTTGACAACAGCCGAAGTAGTGCTACTGCAAAAGTTGGATTTGGCCGAGCTACATCAGTTTGAGCTTGCACGGGATCTTTCGATCAGCCTACTGAAAGAGTGGCTGACCACATACAAATTCAAGGATTGGACGATCACCGAAACCAGGAAGCTCGAGGTTACTGATGAGATCCGTGAGGACCGCGCCGATTCAATTGCTCGTGCGCTGAACCAACATGATAGATGGCAGACTCACGGTAGAGGCATCAGCATGGAGACACTCCAAAATGAGCTAAACCTCAAGATCGATGACTACAGCACCGATCCTGACCTCCACGCTACCGTTTGGAACTATCTTTGGTTCATGAGGGACTACATGGGCCGGATGCAGGCTACTACTTTTGTCCACAGCCCAGTGTATTTCTGACTTCCCGAACTGGGAGGAGCCATGTCGGGTGAATCACTCGTCGTAGACACTTCTGGCAACAGGGCCGTTGATGAGACCGTCCTGCAGCGAGTGGAGGAGGTTAACCAGCGCCTCCGAAAACTCGGCGTGTCTCCGAAAACAGGGTATAGCATCGAACCAGCGTTGGGTGGTCGATTCACGCCAGCGCCAAGGCACCTAACTAAACGAACCAATGTTCAGCCACAAATAGCTACTGAGTTTGTACCCCATCCGCATTCTCGCCAAGTGGGTTAGACGCAAACGTGACTGACCCGATGTCTTTTCTGATTCATTCCCTTTGGGGAGTGGCATAGCATCCTTTGTCTGGGGTGGTCTGTGCCGCCCCACCACCCCCACCTCCCGCGCCGGCCGCTGCCTCGGCGGAGTCTGCCCTACAGCCGCCCCACCAACTTCGCCCCATACTCCCCGCCCCCCGTCGCCGTGAAGGCCACCCGCCCGAGGCGGTCGATCACGTAGACCAGCGCCGGATGCGTGATCTCGCCGGTGAGCTCGTCGCGGGAGATGTTCACCTCCCACGCGCGTAGCGTTTCCAGCACGTCGTCGATGGATCCGGAGAGCACGTGGGCGTCGGACTCCAGCCCCCACTGCATGGCTACGTGCGGCAGCCTCGCCGGCCGGTCGCGCCAGGGGTCCACGGTGACCACGACCACGGCGGGCCGCTCGGTGTCCGGGTCCTGGTCGGCGATCCGCTGGGCGTCGAGGACGTCCTGGACCAGGACGGGGCAGACGGTCTCGCAGTGGGCGAACGCGAAGGTGACGAGGACGGGCTTCCCCCGGTCCATGTAGCGGGCCAGGTCGAAGGTCTCGCCGGACTGGTCGACCAGCCGGAGGGCGGTGGGGGCGCGGTGGTCGGTCCGGGGGAGGTCGGCCGGCGCGCGGGTCGGGGCCTCGAGGAGGGGCGGGCCTGGTGCCGTCGCCTCGGCCACGCGCACGCCGGCACCAACAACACCTGCGAACAGAGCCAGCGTGGTGGCGCCCATGGCGAGGCGGCCCGGGACGGAGCCGGCCATGCGACGGAGCGCGTTGAGCGTGGCCCGTCGCCAGCCGATGAGCAGCACGGCGGTCATGGTCAGCGGCTGGCCGATGAGGAGCGACCAGCCCTCGGCGTCGGGGAGGCCGGACTCGGTGGCGCCGAAGCAGACGGCCCGGGTCCGAAGCACGAGGGTGGCCGAGTCGTCCACCGGCCAGAGCGCCAGCATCCACCACGCGATGGTGACGAGGATGATGACGCCCAGGGCGGTGGCCGCGAAGAGCTCCTCGCGGGGCGAGGGCCGGCGGTGCCGGCTGCCCCGGCCCGGTCCACCGGCCGGGCTGGGATCGAGAGAGCCGTTCAACGGGTCGTCGCCTCGACGCATCCGATCAGCCGATCTGCCAGAGGAAGCTCAGCAGCTTCCAGTTGGTGAAGTAGTAGACGGCGAAGGAGACCAGGAAGATGGTGACCAGGACCACCGTGCCCGGGGTCGGTCCCCACTTGCCGTGACTCTCCTCCACCAGGCGCTCGTCTTCCCCGGTGACGGGGCGCGGCGGGTTCGAGATCCCGGCGGGTACGCCGCTGGCCAGGCCCAGCCCCTCGCCCTCTTCCAGCTTCTCTCCGAAGAAGACGCTCCAGACGGTGACCAGGATGTAGATCCCGCCGCCCAGCGCGGCGATAAGGCCGCCGAGCGCCATGATCCCGAGGAGCAGGTCCACGGCGGGGCTGAACTGGAGGTCGAACGGCGCGTTCTGGAACGTGATGTCCCAGTGGCGCCGGGGGACGGCGAAGGTCCCGGCGAACGTCATGGTCATGCTGAAGACCAGCATCCCGCCGGCGAAGAGGTACGGCTGGATCCTGGCCAGCGGCCAGAACGCCACTTTTCGGCGGAAGATGAGCGGGATCACGTAGTAGGTGACGCCCATGAACGCCATGGCGGTGCCGCTCACCACGGTGGCGTGGAAGTGGCCGGGGA
>CAZSBL010000131.1:0-9897 GCA_964605205.1 uncultured Gemmatimonadaceae bacterium | reverse complement strand
GCGCCACGGGCATGGTGATGGCAATGGCGGCCACGTTCATGATGAAGTTCGTCATCATCATGACGAAGAACGCGATCCCCAGGACGAACACGATCCAGTGGGCGTTCTCGAACATGTTGAGCCAGTGGATGGCCATCCAGCTCGCCGCGCCCGTCTCCCAGAGGCAGAAGCCCAGGCTCATGGCCCCGCCGAACAGGAGCACGATGTTCCACGATGTCTTTTCCAGGTCCTCGACGGTGATGATCCGGAAGACGAAGAAGAGGACGCCGGCGGCCAGGATGATGGCGCTCTTGTCGATCCCGGCGAGGAACGGCACGAAGTTGCGCAGGCTGAGGAGCAGGATGGCCGCCAGCACGAGGACGAGGGCGGCGACCTCGTTGCGGGTGATGGGCCCCAGGTCTTCGTGCAGCTTCCTGGCCCGCCCCCGGAGCCCCGGTATGGTTTTCCGCTCCGGCGGATAGTAGAGCATGATGTAGCCCCACAGGAGCACGGTCATGAGCGCGCCCACCGGGAACATGAAGAACGAGAGCTCGAAGAAGCCGATGTTCGAGCCGGTGATCTGGTTGTAGAACCCGAGGGCCACGGCGCCCCGGGCCGCGCCGAGCAGGGTGATGATGCTGCCGGCGCCGGCCACGAAGGCCATCCCGATGAAGAGGCCTTTCCCGAACCTGGTCGGCTCATCGTCATCGGTGTAGAGCGCATAGATGGCCATGAGGAGCGGGAACACGGTGGCGGCCACGGCGGTGTGGGCCATGATGAGCGTGAGCGCCGCCGTGAGGGTAAAGCACCCCAGGTAGATCATGCTGGTCCGCTCGCCCACCACCGTCAGCATCTTGTAGGCGATCCGCCGGGTCAGCCCCGTCTTCGTGAAGACCATCCCGAACAGGAGCGACCCGAGGATGAACCAGACCGACGGGTCCATGAAGTCGGTGAACGCGGTCCGGGCGGGCCGGATCAGGAAGATGGCCTGGATCACCCCGATGGCGATGGCGGTCACACCGATGGGGATGACCTCGGTGATCCACCAGGTGGCGGCAAAGAGGAAGAGCCCGAGGGCCATCTTCCCCTCCGGCGTCAGGGCGAACGACTCCCCCATGGGGTCCACCACCGGCCCCGGATTCGGCACGAAGTAGAGGGCGAAGAACAGCGCCGCGCCCAGCAGAACGAAGAAGGCCCGACGTCGCTGCGATTCCTCCGGCTCCGGCGGCGCCTCCGGCGGGGCCGGGCCTTCTCCGCCATCGCCGGGGCCGGGCTTCACGCGGACCGTGGGAACGTTCTGGTCCGCGGCGGCCGCGGGGCCGACTCCCTTTCCTTCCGATTCCCCGACCTCGGGGGTGATCACGGGGTTCCCCATCTATTCCTCCACCGGGGCCGGCGCCCCGGACTCCAGCAGCTTCGCCAGCTCATTGAACACGTCCACCGATCGGACCACGCCCACCAGCTCCTTGCTGTCGACCACCGGGATCAGGCTGAGATCCATGGAGACCATGGTGGCCACGGCCTTCATCACGTGGTCATCGGCCTGCAGGATCGCCTCGATGGGGCGCATGACATCGCTGACCGGCCGGGTCGACTGGTTCCGGATCCCGTGGACCATCCGGTCGAAGGAGAGCTCCGCCAGGTTCGGGTCGATGGCGATGTCGAACGGCTTGTCCCGGTACTCCAGCGGCCGGCTGACCAGGAACCGGGGCTCGAGCCCCTGCATCAGGTCCCGACGTCGGACGTAGCCCACCAGCACACCGATCCCATCGAAGACCAGCAGGCAGCGGGGCAGCGACTTGCGCAGCTTCACCTCCAGCTGGGCCGACGCAATGACATGGACGGCCTCCCTGACCGGCGTCGTGTCCCGCACCGACGGATACCGGTCGGTGGGGATCAAGATGTCCCGCAGCTCGGTGATCTCCTGCATGCCGCTACCACCCCCTCTTTCGCGTGATCTCCTCGATGCGACGCTGGATCCGCGCATCATCGAGGGTGGCCCTGCGCCGGGCCGCGTCATCGATCAACGTGACCAGCTCATCCATCTCCGCGGGTTTCTCCACCAGGTCGAGGGCACCGGCCTTCATCACCTCCACCGCGTGCGCCACGGTGGCCCGACCCGTCAGCACGATCACCTGCTGGTCCGGGGTCCTGGCCTTCATCCGCCGCAGCGTCTCGAGCCCGTCGAGCCCCGGCATGGCCAGATCCAGGACCACGGCGTCGTAGACGTGCTCCTCCGTCTTCTCCAGCGCCGTCGCGCCACTCGTGGCCGTGTCGACCTCGAGGTCTCGGGCCGACAAACGCTCGGCCAGCACCGCCACGAAGTCCGGCTCGTCATCCACCAACAGCACCGTCGTCTCGTTCACGGCTCCCTCCGTTCCGCGGCTTCCCGGAGCGCCTCCTCGAGGCGCTCGATGGGGACCGGCTTGATCAGGTACGCCATGGCGCCGGCCGCCCGGCTGCTCTCTTCGTCGTGCGCCGATGTCCGGCCCGTGAGGAGGACCACCGCCGTGTCGGGGTGCTCCGACCGCACCCGGCGGGTCAGCTCGAACCCGTCGACGCCGGGCATGCGCACATCCAGCAGGACCACGTCCCACGTCTCGTGGGCGAGGGCGTCGAGGGCCTCCCTCCCGCTGGTGGCGCCGGCGGCGGTGAAGCCTCGCAGCTCCAGCCGCTCGGTGAGCGCGCTTACCAGCTCCTCCTCGTCATCGACGATCAGTACGCGCACGGTTTCCATTGCCGTTCCTTCCTTCCACGCCGTCGACGGGCAGCGTCACCGTGAACGAGGTCCCGACCCCTTCCTCGCTCTCCACGGCGATGTCGCCCCCGAGCTTCTGAACGATGCCATACGTGATGGACAGCCCCAGGCCGGTGCCTGCCCCGTCCTTCGTGCTAAAGAACGGGTCGAAGATTCGCGGCAGGTGCTCCTCGGGGATCCCGACACCATCGTCCGTGATGGAGACCGCCACGGTCCGGTGGTCCACGGGCTGGATCGAGATCTCGATACGGCCGCCATCATCCACGGCCGCGAACGCGTTGTTGATGATATTGAGGAAGACCTGCTGGAGCTGACCCCGGTCGCTGATGATCGGCGGTGTGTCATCCGATTTCTCGATCTCGATCTCGATCTCCCGGTAGCTCGCCTCCTTCTCGAGGAAGCTCAGCACCTCATCGATCAGCCTATCGAGATGGATCTTCTCCCGGCGGATGTCCATGTGCTTCGCGAAGCCCAGGAGCCGGTGCGTGATCTCGCCGCAGCGCTCCGCCGATTTCTGCACCGATTCCACCAGCCCGGTCAGCTTCTCCTTCGGTGGCGGCTCATCAGACCGATCCAGGAGGTCCCGGAGCAGACCGGCCTTCTGGGTGATGATGGAGAGCGGGTTGTTGATCTCGTGGGCCACGCCCGCACCGAGCCGGCCGATGGCCGCCAGCTTGTTCGTGTACTCCATCTCGTGGAACAGCGTCGCCCGGCGCTGATCCCACTTGCGGGCGGCCCGAACCGAGTAGATGGCGCCCCCGATGATCAGCGCCAGGATGATGATCCCGCTGATGATCGGGAAAAGCACCAGGTCCCGCCGCAGTGTGGACCACCCGGCGTGGAACTCGTCGTGGGGGCTGAGCAGCACCAGCGTGAACGGTGACCGATCGACCTCCACGTACGCGGTGACCACGGGCTCGCCACGCCCGTCGTCGAGGGTGAGGAACCGGGGCTCGCCGGCCCGGGGCAGCCGCGGCAGTCGGGCCGTGTCGAGGGGCGCGCCGTAGAGCCGTGACGGGGTCTGCAGCAGGCCCTCCTCGTTGATGATGAAGGCGTCGCTGAAGGCCGGCACCGCCAGGGAATGGCAGCGGCTGCACACCGACCCCCGCTCCGGGACCCGGTCCACCGGGTCCGGGACCAGCCAGTGGAAGAGATCGGTGCCTATGGTGGCTCGCAGCGCGAACCAGCGTCCCTCGGGCCGGTCGGCGTGGATCGCCACGGCGATGTGGGGCGAGTTGCGGTAGCCCATGAAGACGTCGCTGACCCACGACCCCCGGGTGGCCACCTCCCGGAACCACTCGTGCTCCCGGTAGTTCCGGCCCTCCAGCTCGAAGGGGCCGGCGTACGCTACCTGGGTCCCATCGTCATCGATGACGCCCAGGTCGATGATCCCGGCGTAGGTCCGCTTCAGGTCCACGAGCACCGAGTCGAGGCAGGCCGGGTCGGTCAGCTCCTCGTAGCTGTTCTGGCGGACCACCAGCGACAGCCCGCTCAAGCGCTCGCTCAGATACGCTTCCAGAGAATGCTTGCCGGCCTCGGCGAAGCGGAGCATGGGGCGGGTCAGCTCCGTCCGGAACGCCTCCCGGTACTGGCGGTAGCTGATCCACGACATGATCCCCAGCGGCAGGAGCGCCACGGCGGAGACGGAGATCACCACCGCGATGAGCATTCGCCGGTAGCGGTCTCCGGACACCAGCCGATCCGTGGAACCGGCCGCCGCGCGCTTCGCCCCGGACTCCATGGGGCTACTCCGGATCCGCCCCGGACGTGCGCTCGCTCGCCCGACCCGCCCGGCGGACCACGTCCATCAGTGTCTCCAGCTCCACCGGCTTGCGGAGGTAGTCGAACGCGCCGAGGCGACGGGCCTCCTGCTCGTCCTGCTCCGAGCCGTGGCCGGTGAGGATGATGACCTCGATCTCCGGGTACGCCTTCTTGACCCGGCGCAGCACCTCGAGCCCATCAAGGCCCGGCATCCGGAGGTCGAGGACCATGACATCGGGCCGCTCCGCCTCCAGCATCGCCAGCGCCTCCTGCCCGCTCAGCGCCACATCGCCGCCGAGCTCCCGCATGTCCATCCGCTCGGCCAGCGTGCGGACGAAATCTTCCTCGTCGTCCACGTACAGCACCTTCACGCCGCCGGCCGGGCGCTCGGCGGGCTCGGGCTCCGAGGGCCCACCCTCTTCCACCTCTTCCGCCTTCTCGTCTTCCTCCATGTACTCCAGCGCCGTGTCGGTCTCGCCGGCCTCGGCCATCGCCGCGGCCATCATGCTCCGGCTGAACTCCTCGCCGGACTGCTTGAGGAGGTCGATGGCCTTCGACCACGCCGACCGGATCGTGTCCAGCAGCTCGGACGTGTCGGTGGGCTTCTCCAGGTACTCGAACGCCCCGAGCTGCCGGGCCCGCTCTTCGTCCTCCTCCGAGCCCCGGCCCGTGAGCACGATCACCTGGACGTGGGGGTGCTCCTTCCGGACCTTCTCGAGCACCTCCATCCCGTCGATGCCCGGCATCCGGAGATCGAGGACCATGACGTGCGGGGCGTCCTCCTGCACCGCCTCCAGCGCGGCCTCCCCGCTCGTGGCGATCCGGCTCGCGACGTCGCGGAGCTCCAGACGGGCGGCCATCGTCTTGACGTAGTCCACCTCGTCATCGACCAGTAGAAGCTTGATTCTGCTCATGCGGTCTCCTTCATCCGCTCGTTGTAGCGGCCAACAGCAGGAGGAGCGCCCCATCCGCGTATTCGACGCGGCCTCCCACCGGCGCCACGATCGTTTCGAGACCACGCGGCCCGGTCTCCTCCGGGTCATGGAGCCGATCCGGCTCCGCGGTGAACCTGACGGCGGGCCGACCGTCCACCGATGCCGGGCGCACGGCCACCACGCTCTCCGGCGGCAGTCGCTCGCCACACCATTCCATCAGCTCTACCAGCGTCCTGAAGAGGTCGAGCCCGTTCACGGTCACGGTGGCGTCCGTCCCGTCCTCGATCCGGATCTCGCACTGCCTGCGCCGAGCGAACCGCTGGGCCAGGAGCCCCGCGTGCCGGATGGTGGCGCCGAGATCCACCGTCTCAACGGGGTGATCGAGCCCGTGCATCATCCGGTTCAACGCGTCGGTGAGATCCGTGCCCCGCTGGACCTGCAGCCGGATCCGCTCGAGCGCCCACGCCACCTTCTCCGCCGGCGCGGGCCGGTCGGGGCCCGCGACCTCCACCAGGTCGCCCACCAGCCCCGCCGACTCCTTCACGATGGCCAGGAGGTTCCGGAGCTCGTGGGTGGCGCCGGCGGTCACGCGGGCGATGAACGCCGCCCGCTCCGCGTCGCGGGAGCCGGTCTCGGCGCCGTGCTCGTCCCGGGTCCGGGGTTCCATGGTCGCCTACTCCTCGTCTCCGGTGCCGCGGCCCACAGGTGCCGCTGAGTCCGCCTCCGTCCTGGCCTCCACCACCCGCTCGGCGGCGGCCGTGATCCCGTCCACCAGCGCCGTGACGGTGGGCGGGCTCGCCTCGACGGGCGGCTCGATCCCCAGCCCCCGGAGCACCTTCGAGGTGAGGGGGCTTATGGACGCGATCCGGGCGTTGCGCAGATTCTCGCCGTAGAGCTGGTCGAGTGCCCGGGCGGTGGTAGCACTGGTAACGGCCACCCAGTCGATCTCCCGCTCGATCAGCGCCAGGTTGACGTCCGGGTCGGGGTCGTTGACGGCCACCGTGTCGTAGACGACGAGCTCGTCCACCACGCCGCCGAAGACCTCGAGCTCCTCGGACAGCGTCGGGCGGTCGGGCCCGCACGCCATGAGGAACCGGGGCTGCGTGCCCTCCGGGATCAGCCGCGTGGCCAGCCGGGTCGGCTCGTAGACGTCCGGGACCAGTTCCGGCTGGATCTGGAACGCCCGCAGCCGGTCGGCCGTGCCCTTCCCGATGGCCGCGATCTTGACACCGCCGAGCCGGCGGGCGTCGGTGCCCAGGTCGAGGATCCGGTTCATGAGGGCGTCCACGCCATTCGGTGTCGAGAAGACCAGCCAGTCGTACTCCCGGATCCGGGCGAGAGTGGCATCCACCGGGTCCCAGGACGGGGGCGGCGCCACTTCGATGGCCGGCTGCACGATCACCTCCGCGCCCCGCTCGGCCAGCTGCTCCCGCAGACGCTCGGCGGTACGGACCGATCCCGCCACCAGCACGGTGGAGCCGAAAAGCGGTCGCGTCTCGAACCACGAGAGACACGGGCTGTGCTTCACCACCTCCCCCACTACGAACAGCGCCGGCGGGCGCACGCCCCGGCTTTCCACCACCTCCGCCACCGTCTCCAGGGTGCAGCAGACCGTCTGCTGCCGGGCCCGGCTGCACCACCGGACGATGGCCACCGGCGTGTCCGGCCGCTTCCCGTGCTCGATGAGCCCACCGCTCCATCGGGCGACCCGCTTCACGCCCATGTAGAAGACCAGCGTGCCCGGGAACTTCGCGAGCCCCTCGAAGTCGAGGTTCGACGCGTCCTTCCCGCCCCGCTCGTGGCCGGTGACCAGCGCCACGGCCGATGCGTCGTCATGGTGAGTCACGGGGATCTCGGCGAACGCGCCCAGCGCCAGACCCGAGGTGATCCCCGGCACCACCTCGTACGGGATCCCGAGGCGACGCAGCGCATCGACCTCGTCGGACATCCGGCCGAAGACCGCCGGATCGCCCCCTTTGAGCCGGCAGACCGAGCGACCGTCGAGGGCTGCGTCGATCATGGCGGCCGTGATCTGGGCCGGCGTCATCCGAGGGCCGCCGTTGTGGTGCCCCAGCCGGACCAGCTCGGCCCGGGAGCTGGCGTGCTCCACGAGGCTGGGGTTGGCCAGGTAGTCGTAAAGGACCAGGTCCGCCTTCCCGATGCACTCTTTGCCGCGCAGCGTCAGCAGCCCGGGGTGCCCCGGGCCAGCGCCCACGAGGTAGACGGTGCCGGGCTTGCGACGGGACCGACTCGAGCCGGCCTCCGCACTGTCGACCCGGTCGGTCGGGGCTGTATGCGATCCGCGGCGATTGCCTTCAGTTCGGGACGTCATCGTGTCACCTCCCTGGCAAGTTCCACCAGGAGTATCCGGAACGAGGGCAGCTCACCCACCGGGGGCAGGAGCTCCACCTCGATCTCGGGATGAGCCCGGCGGAGATCCTCCACCACCGGGCGAATATCGCGTTCCACGTGCCCGTGCGCCGTCATGAAGAGCGGCAACACCCGCACGCGCTCGATTTCGGGACCGGCCTCCGCCACCACATCCTCCAGGGTGGGCGAGGCGAACTGGGAGTAGGCGAGCCGGAGGTTCTCGATCCCCGTCTGCTCGGCCACCGCGGCCGTCAACGCCTCCAGCGGCTCGCCCCACTCGGGGTTGCGGCTGCCGTGGGCCACGAAGACCAGGAGCGTGTCGTCGGCCGGCACCGTCCGCCCATCACCGTCCGTGGTGCCGAGCCACCCGGCGATCCGGTCACGGGCGTCCTTCGCCCGGGACGGGTCGCGGCCGTCGGTGAAGGTGGCCACGGTCAGGCCGTCCGCCTCGTGCGTAGCGCCGAAGATCACGTCGGTCCGCTCCCCGGAGGTGGCGTCGCAGAGGAGCGTGTCGCACTCACGGGCCAGCGAGGCCAGGCGCTCGTTCACTCCGGGGGCGTCGGTGGCCACGATCACGAGCCGGGCGCATTCGAAGTGCTCCGGATCGAAGGGCCCTTCGATCCAACGCACGCGGCCGGCCTCCACCTCGGCGGCGATCTCGTCGGTGATGGCCGGCGAGATGACGGTGACCCGCGCACCCACTTCGAGCAGCTTGCGCACCTTCCGGGTGCCGACCGCACCCCCACCCACCACCACGCAGGCGCGGTCCTGTAGATCGAGGCCCACCGGCAGGAACCGCATCAGTGCCCCACGGCCAGAATGCCGCTGGCCGCGGCCACCAGGACCGCGACCTCCACGATGGCGATGACGGCGTAGATATAGTCGCCCTTCCGGAAGAGCGTCGGGATGATCCAGAGGAAGCACACGATGGTCACGCCCGAGAGCACGGCGATGCCGACGAAGTTCAGGTAGTCGCCCTTCCCGAGCGCCGTGAGCCACCACCATCCGGTCAGGTGGTGCTCCCGGTGGAGGTAATGCTCGTTGACCACCTCCAGGTACTCGCCCACGCTCAGCTGCCAGTAGCTCGACAACTGGTCGATGGGCACCGCCGGCTCCACCAGTCCGCTCACGTAGAGCGCGAAGCCCACCAGCAGGGACGCGAGCCCCGCGTACATCCCGATGTTCAGGATGTTCGCGTAGATCCGCTGCTCTTCGGTGATCCGGGGCGTTGGCTCGTTGCTCATGGCACGTGTCTCCCTGGCCTCAGACGATGAAGGGCAGCCCGAGGCCCTTGGTGATGGCCTTGGCACCCGCGAACAGAAGGAGCAGGATCACGGCCCAGCGGATGAACGCCGGCTTGGCGACCTTCAGGACCCGGACCCCGACGAAGGAGCCGAGCATGATCCCCACGAGGGACGGGACTACGAGGAGCGGGATGATGCACCCCTGATTCATGTAGATCCACGCGGCCGACGTGTCGGTGATGGAGAGGAGGAACTTGCTCGTCCCCACACTGACCTTCAACGGCGCACCCAGAACCAGGTTCAGCACCGGCACGTTCGCCCAGCCGGCGCCCAGGCCGAACATCCCGGCCATGAACCCGATCACCGTGAACAGCGCCAGCCCGATGGGGGTGCGGTGGATCTTCCAGTCCACCTCCTGCCCCAGGCTCGCCTCCATGTACACGCCGCTGATCCCCAGCGCCTGCGACAGCCGATCCGCCCGGGGCACTACGGGGAACGTGGACTTCTTGGCCCGGATCATGAGCAGGCAGATCCCGAGGATCGACGCGCCCAGCGCCGTCTGGACCACGTTGGTCGGGAGGGCGAGCCCCACCATGGCGCCGATGATGGCGAACGTCGATGCGATCAGCGCCACCGGCATGGCCAGCCGCAGATTCGCCAGGTTCATACGGAGGAACCCGGGACCCGCCGCCAGCGCGCCGGACATGGCCACGAGCAGCCCCGTCCCACGGACGAAGTCGAGGTGGAAGGGGCAGAAGCCGCTGACGATCGGCACGAACAGCACGCCGCCACCCACTCCCGCCATCGCCGCCAGGATCCCCATCACGAACGTCATGACGAACAGGGTGAT
>CAZSBL010000130.1:0-10044 GCA_964605205.1 uncultured Gemmatimonadaceae bacterium | reverse complement strand
GACTCGGTGGTTAACAGCCACCTGCTCTACCAGCTGAGCTACGCGGGAATAGACGGCCAAAGGTAATCGGGGTTTCAGGCACCGTCAACCGGGCGAGCGGGCGTGAGGATCACGGGCCCGTACCCACCAGGAGCACGGCCCGAACGGCCCCCGGCCCGTCGCCCCGATCGGCCGGCTCTGGCTCCGGGCCGCGGCCACTGGCCGGATTCACAACGGCGGCCTCGACCTGGTCGAGAAGTCCGGGGAGGGAGTTCGTCCCGGCGCTTTCGGGATCGGTACCGTTGGCGGCCTGGACCGCGGCGAGGGCCCGTTCCCGCGCGGGTGACGGGGGGACGGCCAGCGCGGCCAGCACCGCCTCCGCCCGCCGGATCGTTCCCGGGCTCACGCCTGCCCCCGCTTCTGCCAGCGCGGCCCGGATCCGACCGGCCAGCCGCGGGCCCGGGTCCCGCGGGCCGACCGGTGAGGGCGCTCGGACCCCGAGTCGCTCCTGGTGGAGGTACCGATGGACCCGCCGGATTGCCTCTTCCGCGTCGGACCGCCGCGAGTGCATGGCGAGGCACACGTCCCCTGTCCGCAGGGCGAGCTCGAGGACCCGCGTCGTCGCGGGTGTCGGGCCGGACACCGACCCGTCCCGCCGGGCCTCCAGGAGCCGCCGCTGGCCGTCGGGGAGTGCTACCAGGGCGATGGCGTCGATCCCCGACCCCGGGTCTGTCGTCAGCCCGGCTACCACGGGGCCGGTCAGCATGGGCCCGGTCTCCACGGGCCCGCTTGCTACCGGCCCGGCTGCCGGCGTGGGCGCTGGCGCTCCCAGTCCGGCGGTCCCGCCGGCCGCTCCACCGGCGTCCCGGTTGGCAGCCTCCCTGGCCCACAACGTCCGAAGCCCTTCCATGGGGTCGGACTCGTCCCGGGCCATAGCGGCCACCGCCTGGCCGACCCGGTCCGCCCGCCCGGCGGCCAGCCCCTCCAGCAGCGCGTCCGCCTGCTCCTCGCCGAGGGTGGAGGCGATCCCGTGGAGCTTGGTCCGCAGCCGCCGTGTGAGGCCGAGGACGGCGTCGAGCCCGTCGGCGGGGACGAAGAGGTGTGGCACCACCACGCCGTGGGGCGAGCCGAGCCGGTCCACGCGCCCGATCCGCTGGAGGAGCCGGACGGGGTTCCACGGCAGGTCGTAGCTCACCACGTGGCGGGCGTCCTGGAGGTTGAGCCCCTCGGCCAGCACGTCGGTGGCGACGAGGACGTCCACCCGCTCCCGCTCCGGTGGCGGCCGGCGACCGTTCGCCGCCGGCGCGAACCGCTCCACCACCCGGCGTCGCCCGGCGGGGCTCGGCCCGAGCCACGCGCCGGCGCCATCGATCCGGGCCACCCGGAACCGGGGCAGCAGCGCCCGCCACACCGCCTCGGCGGTGTCCCGGAACTCGGTGAAGACCAGGACCCGCTCGCCGGCGAGGGAATGGAGGAGGGCCACCAGCGACCCGACCTTGGGATCGAGGCCGCCCGGCGCGGCCGGGTGCCCGGTGTCCCGGGCCTCGCCGGTGGGCCGGGCCGCGCCGGCTCCCCGGGCCTCGCCGGTGGGCCGGTCGACCCGGCCCGAGGGGACCCCGTGCAGCAGGCGGTCGAGCCGGCCCAGGTCACGGTTTGCGGTGGCCGCCAGGGCCCCGAGATCCAGCTCTGGCGGTGCGGCCTCCGCCACTACGCCCAGGAGCAGGAGCTGGAACGGGTCGGCGTCGCCTCCCACCCGGCGATCACCGGGACGCAGGAGCCGGCCGGCCTGCGCCGCCTCCCGGAACGCTGCCAGGTATTCCCGGACCCGTCCAACGCTCACGGTCAGCGCCGCCGGGCTGGAGTCCAGCCGCTTGAGCAGACCGAGCCGCACCAGCGGGGCCGCCCCGGGGCCGTAGGCGGCCAGCTCGAGGGCGTCGATCGCCGCGACCTGATCCACGATCCCGGGACTGCGGTACCGGTGGATGCAGGGTGGCAGCCGCTCCGGGAACCGCACCCTGCCGGGCTCGGCGGTCCCGAACCGCTCCTCCACCATCCCCCGGCTCCGGCGCACCACCAGCTCCCGGACCACCGTCCGTACGCCCGTCCGCACGCCCGCCGGGTCCGGGGCCTCGAACGCGGCCCGGAGGCTGGGGACGCCCGCGCCCCGAAGGCCGTGGTCCGGGAGGAACAGGCGGACCAGGTGGTACAGGTCATCCACCGCGTTGTTGACGGGAGTGGCGGTGACGAACAGGCAGGCGGCCGCGGGCTCCACCAGCCCGGCGAGGGCGCCATACCGACGGGTGTTGGGGTTCCGGAACCTGTGGGCCTCGTCCACCACCACGAGCCGGTGGCCCCTCGGCGCGCGGATCGACACGCCCCGGCTGAGCTGGGCGTGCGACACCAGGCGCGGCTCCGGGCTCCCCGCCCCCCGCGCCACCCGACGCAGCAGCGGCCGCCACAGACCCCGCAGGGCGGCCGGGATGGCGACCACCACATCGTCGCCGGCCCGGACCCGCTCCTCGATGAGGGCCAGCGCCACGTACGTCTTCCCCAGACCAACCGCGTCGGCCAGGATGGCGCCGCCATGCCGGTGGATGATGCGCCGGAGCCGCCGGACCGCCGCCGCCTGGAACCCGGTCAGCTCCCCGAACGAGCGGGCAGGCCCGTATGCGTCCGCCGTCCCGGTCTCCGCCGCGAACAGCTCCCGGAGGATCCGGTCGGCCACCTCACGGGGCGGACGCCACTCCACGGGCCCGCTCCAGCACCGCCACGATGGCCGGGAGCACGTCGTGGGACCGGCCCCACAGCTCGTCGAACCGTCGGCCCAAAACCGCCCGGGCGTCGGGATCCGTAGACACGGCGGTAAACGACGGTCCCACAGTGAGATGCGGGCTCCCGAAGTAGTGGGCGCCCAGCAGGCACGCGCCGCCGTCCGTGGTGTGGTAGACGGAGAAGTCCGGGGTCCAGGCGCCGATCCCCGCCGACCGGACCTCGAGCCGCCCGCTGGCCGCCCAGCGGATCAGTCCGGTCACCGCGCTCCGGTCAGCGGCGTCGGTGTCCAGGAGGGTGGACGCGTCCACGTGGCCCAGGAGCACGCGGCACCGCCGTGGCCCCGCCACCTCCGCTTCCGTCAGGTCGAGGTTGGCGAGGCGGATCCGGGCGAGGGCGAAGTCGGCGCGGTGGGCGCCGGCCATGAGGGCGCCGATGACCTGGCGAACCGGCGGCGAACCGGTCTCGTCCAGGAGTCGGAACGCGGCCCCCGGCACCGTGGCTGCCAGCCCCGCCCCTCGCCCCGGGCCGCTGGGAGCCGTCGGGCCGCCGTCGGGTTTCATGGCGCCTCCCGGAGCTCGCCCCTCAGCCACGCATCGAAGCGGGCCAGCGCCTCGAGGTCCCCGGCGCTGAGGCCGTACAGCCCGGCCACCGCCCGGTCCAGGCGGTCCTGGTCGGCCGGGGTGATCCCGCGCGCCCCGTGCGCTTCCGCCGAGAGTCGCCGCACCTCGGCGGCGGCCGGGTGCTCCCGCCACGCCGTCGGCAGCGGCAGCGATGACACCGTCCAGGCGAAGAACCGGAACCGGGCGTCCTTCGCGCGCTCGGCGATGGCCCGGGCGAAGGTCCGGACCGGGAGCGAGTTCAGGAGCCCGGCCAGGAGGAGGCCGGCGTCGTCGTCCGGGGCGGGCAGGAAGTAGACGGTATTCAGCGGCACCAGCTCCCGGTCGGCGCCGGCGAAGCGCACGGTGGCCGGGAGCGCCACGGCCCGGAGCGTGTCCGAGAGGTCGTGCCAGACGACTTTGGGCGCCAGCGTCTCCGGCGCCAGCCGGAACACCACGCCCAGCGGCAGCCCGGCACGGTAGCCGGAGCGGGCCTCCAGCCGCTCCCGGTGTCGCTCCAGGTAGGCGACGAGCCGCGGCCCCGGCTCCACGGGCTGCCCGTCGCCTTCGTGGCACCAGACCACGTGCCCGCCCACCTCGTACCGGAACGCGTCGATGTCCGCGCCCCGGACCAGCGGCCGGAGCCCGTCAGTCTCCACCACCGCCCGGTACTGCCCCGCAGCTCGCGACGACCCGCCGCCTCGCCGGCTCCGCCCGTACCCCGCGGCCTCCATCTCCGCCAACCCGCCCAGCTTCGGCTCCGCCGCGCAGACCAGCACGTCGTTCGCGCCCGTCATGATCCCCCGCCGGACCCGGAGCTCGTGGCGACCCAGTGGCGGACCCGCCGCCTGCATCCGCCGGAACACCGCCCGCGCTGCCGGCGGCGCCAGGAGCCACGGGCTCGCCGGGTCTTCGGGGAAGAGGGGCAGGTCTCCCTGCGCCACCGGGAACTCCAGCGGCTCCACGCCGCGTCGAGCCATGCGGATGCGGAGGGAGTGTGGCGCGGGCTCCGGCGGGCGGCGAGACGCTGCAGGGGCCGGATCGGCCGTAGGGTCAGGCCTCGCGCGGCCGACGATAACCCCGGCGAAAGCATCCGCTTGGAAGATGGCGCGCTGGTCCAGCGCGTGGTCCTCGATGAGCGTGAACTGCAAGTCCCGCAGCAACATACGCCGTGCCGCGGCGCCGTAGAGCGCCCGGAACGACTTGGCGGGGACCAGCACCGCCAGCACCCCGCCGGGGGCCAGCAGCCGGACGGCCCGCTCGACGAAGAGGAGGGAGAGGTCCACCTGGCCGCCGCCGGCGATGGGCGCGCCGGTGAGCTCGGCGGCGGCGGACCAACCCGGCGCCCGGCAGACCTCGAACCGGTCGGCGATCTTCCGGAGCCGGTCGGGCCACCGGTGGCTCCGGACCCACGGCGGGTTGGAGACCACGAGGTCGAAGCCGGCGGTGTCGGCGAAGTGGACGCCGAAGGAGAAGAAGGGGAGCGCGCCGTCCTCGTCGAGGCGACGGGCGATGGCGTCGAGCTCCCGGATCCGGCCCTCGACCCGGCCGGCCTCGTTGGCGGCCCGGCGGGCGGGTTCGGGGATGTCGCCGAAGAGGTCGCGGTCGGCAGCCCGGGCCCGGAGCTGCTTCAGCTGCCTTGCCCGCGCCCCCCGGACGCCGTCGAGCCAGCGCCGGGCCAGGAGCGTCTCGGCCTGCTGGACCCGGGTCCTGGCCAGGTCGCGCTCCTCGGGGCCGGAGGCGATGTACGCCCGGGTGGCGGGCTCGAGGGCCCGGAGCGCGCTCCGCAGCTCCGGGTCCCGGAGCGGGTGCCAGTGGAGCGACGCGTCGGCGCCCATGGTGCCCAGGTCCAGCGGGTCGACCAGGGCGTCGCCCTGCCGGATCCGGCGGTCGAGGTTCGGGAGCGGTCGGACCTCGTCGTCGTCCTCCGACAGGGCGAGCCAGAGCCGGAGAGAGCAGAGGAGCGCCGCGTCGTCCAGGAGGTCGACGCCGTGGAGCCCCCGGGCCACCAGCTCCCGCTTGACCTGGCCGCGGGGCCGGTCGGAGAGCCCGGCGGTGGCCGCCGTGAGCCGACGGAGCGCGCCCAGGAGGAACGCGCCGGAGCCGCACGCCGGGTCCAGGACCCGGACCCGCTCCAGCGACTTCCGGACCCGGTACCGGACCGGTGCCGGCAGCGCCGCGGCCCGGCCTTCCACGACCACGGCTGGATCGGCCTCGGGCACCCGCCCCGCCACGTACGTCGCCACCGCCTCCTTGACGACCCGGTCCACCACGGGCGCCGGTGTGTAGAAGCTGCCGGTGTCGCTCCGGGCCTCGGGCGCCATGAGCCCCTCGAAGACGCGCCCCAGGACCTCGGGGTCGACGCCGAACCCGGCCCCGTCGCCGGCCTCCCGGGTGGTGAACCGGTAGCGCTCCAGAAGATCATCAAAACACGCCCGGACCTCGGCATCCGGGAGGTCGAGCTCCGGGAACCGCCGCTCCAGGGCGTGGCGCTCGAAGAGCCCGCCGTTCAGGTACGGCAGGTCGCCGAGCTGACGGGCCGCCGGGTCCCGGTCCTCCGGCCGCCGGTTCAGCGCGCCGAAGAAGAGGGGCTGGAGCCGGGCCCGGAAGAACGTGGTCGGCCCCGCGGCCGTGGCACCGGAACCGGAGCCTGAGTGGGCGTCGGCGTCCGGGAGCCCATCGTCGTCCTGACCGGCCCCGGACTCGGTCCCGGGTCGGGCGCTGGCCCAGAGCCCGAAGAGCCGGACCAGGTAGCGGTCGTCGCCGGCCAGCGCGCCGCGCTTCTGGAGGAAGTAGAGGAACGTCAGGCGACTCAGGAACAGGAGCGCCAGCTGCGCCCGCTCCCTCGCCGCGTCCTCCGGGATCCCGGTCCACGCCTCGGCCACCGCGCCCCGCCGGCCGCGGAAGTCCCGGAAGAACGCACGGGTGACCCGGGACCGGTCCAGCGCCCGGGCGTGGCGGATGGCCAGCTCCAGCCCCCGCTCGCCGTTGGTGGGCGCCATCTCCTCCAGCGCCTCGATGTCCGATGGCCGGATGGACTGCCGCTCGAGCGTCAGGTGCCGGAACGCGTCGTCGAGCCCGAACGTGCCCAGCACCAGCCGCCGGTAGCCCGGGCTCGCCGCCACGAACAGGTGCAGCCGGGCCGGGTTCCGGGACCGGACCCTCCGGGCCAGCCAGGCGACCCGGTCGGTTCCCGTCCCCGGCGCCGCCTCGAGCAGCAGCGCATCCAGCGACCCCGCGCGGCCGGCCAGCACCAGCGACCGGATGTCCGGGGCGTCGGCGAGGCCGTAGGCCGCCCAGGCGTCGCGGGGGAGCTCATCGCCCGCGCTACCGGGGGCACCGTCCGGTTCGCCGGTGCCGGCCGGGTCGAAGCCGAGACGGGCGAGGAGTCGGGAGACGCCGGCGCGGTCGCGGGCGTCGCGAATCAGGTCGGGGAACGGCGGTCGGGTGTCCATGCGTGGCAATACTGCGCACGCATTGGGGCACCTCCATGGCGGGTTGGGACGAGTTATCGGCGCTGCCGGCTGCGCCGTCAGCGGGAATGGGGGGATGAGCCGGGCGGTTCGGGGTGCGCACCGCTTCGGCGGCCTTCGTCGCGAATCCCGATGAGGGGATGAGGAGTGGGGCTACCTTGGACGCCGAACTCTGCTACCCAGGGCGACTCGGCCGGAAACTGGTCAGTGGTGAAGCAGGTACTTCCGCACGCTTTCCACTCCCAATTCGTCGGTGACCTTCAGCAGCACGTAGTGTTGATTGGCTTCATAGAGCGTGGACCGCGGCGGCAGCACCACCTTGGCCGTTACCAGCCCGACCGAGTCGAAGACCAACCATCGTGGTGGCGACGGCGCAGGACGGTATTCCTCCACCCAGAGCATTCCGTCCAGAGCCCCCAGGATGTTGCGGGCGGCAGGGAACTCCTTTGCCACAGGTGTGTTGGCCAACCTCGTCCGGACCGCCGGCGCCCGCTGAGCCGGTCTCGTAGCCACAACTCGATCAACGTAGTCTGCAACGTCTCGATCAGAGACCCTGCGACTCTCGGTCTCCCATTTGACGATTCGGCGAACGCCGCCGCTTTGGTCGCAATAAACCGCCTCAGGGCCTCCGGTCGTGGCCCAGAACCCGTCGACGCCCGGCGCTGAGGACGCTATGGCGCCGAACGTTTTGGTAGTTCGGACGCCTGGATCGGACACCCATCCGATCTCAGCGAACGCATGCTGGGCGATCGTATCGATCAATACGCCTGCCGGGGAGAAACGAAGGTATTGCCGATCGATCTGAATGAACTCCTCAGGCCGCCCTTCCCACAGGTCGTCGGTGACAAGGAAGCTACCATCGTCCAACACGGACAACAGGCTGGGATCCCGAGCTGGCTCCAAGGGCGGCGTGACGGCTATTAGCTCACCGTTGGGGGAGAAAACGGTGATCCTGCGAGAGCCAACGTCGAACACGACGAGCGAATCGCCGACGGTGACAAGGTCGAACGGGGTGGAGAACTCGCCTGGTCCGGTACCTGGGCGGCCAAACTGAGTCTGGAAGTGCCCGCCAGAGTCGAAGATCCGGACCCCTTCCCTGTGCAACACAGCGACGCGTTCTCCAGAAATTGTGGCCGCACCTTCGACACGGTCCAACGGTGCAACCGAGCCTTGCTCTTCGGTCTTCGCCTCCCACACTGGCATATCGGAAAGACGCCATGACGGCGCCGCTGCCACCGACTGGAGCGGGTTGTTGACTTCGTTGCCCGCACCCTCTCCTTCGGCGCCACTACCGTCCCCACAAGCCAGGACAGCGACGCACATCAGAGCGGGCAGGCCAGTGGCAAGCCACCGAAACCCACGCCCGGAGCGGAGAGACGGGCGACTTGCCGGGTTATCGTTGCACATCACGGCCTTGCGTCGTTTCATGGAGCTTCGCCTCGATCAACTCCCTAATCCGCGGTTGCCCACCCTGGTAACGATCTCCGTTGATGAAGTACGTGGGGGTCGCCGTGATGCCAAGCCGGGAGGCTACCATCATGTCGCTCGTGATTCGTTCATCCGCCACCGCGGAACGCAGGCACCTGCGGAACCCAGCGGTATCCACCACGCCCGCCCTCACCGCCCAGGCCACAACGGAATCGGGCGCGAAAGCACCCCGTTCACCCTGGAGCGCAATCCGATGATAGCCCTCGAACCCAGCAAATATATCTGCGCACACAGCGCCTGCAGCGATTGCATGTGAAGCGGTGTCGATCTGCGGCAAATGCCTTATCACCAACGCCACCCGGTCAGGGGAGTCCGACAACACCGGATCCAGGTGGAGATTGAGGGCTTTGCATGGCCAGCATGAATAGTCCACAAACTCCACTATGGTTACGACCGCCGAGTCGGGGCCAATCTGAGAACCGGGTTGGAGCAGGTCCTCCCAGTTCTCCAAGTGGATGAGTGGGCTGGGAAGCCTCGCTGCCCGCATCACGGCGGAGACCTTGTCCGCAACGATAACCGTTGCCGCACAAACCAGCACCGCGGCTAGGCCAACCAGGAACTTGTCGGAGGTTCGCATTGAGGCAGTTGCTTTGTTCCCTAGCAACTCTGTTGTCAGGTCTCTGTCGCTGACCCGGTGCAAGGACACACACCGTCCACGCAATATGTCGGCCTACGCCAGTCTCCACCCCCGCACGTCCCCGCCGCCGTCCGGGCGGACCAGCACTACGTCGCCCGGGTCTTCGGCGTCCACCACGCCCAGGACCAGAACCTCGCTGACGAATCCCGCGATCCGCCGGGGCGGGAAATTGACGACGCCCAAGATGGTGGTCCCGACCAGGTCATCGGGACGGTAGCGTCGCGTGAGCTGGGCGCTGGAGGTCCGGGTGCCGATGTCGTCGCCGAAGTCGATCCAGAGCTTGATGGAGGGCTTGTTCGCCTCGGGGAACGCTTCGGCGCGCACGACCTCGCCGGCGCGGATGTCGAGGGCGAGGAAGGTGTCGATGTCGGTCTCGGGTCGGATGGCCATGGTCGGTGGGCCCGGTCGGGTGAGGGTCTGGGGAGCGGGCGGTCCGCTGTCCGTAGAGTGGGCAGTCCGGCGGGCTCCGCCAAGGGGCGCGGGTGGTGGCGCGGCGCTGGTGGGCAGGGCCGCACAGGGGGCGGTGCGCAGTTGACACGCGCCCCCCGCCGGTCGTAAAACCAATGACGACAACGCGCTTTCCCCGACCACATGAGGTTTTCCATCCAATGATGCGCGCGCTGCTGCTCCGGATGTCCCGCTCCAGGGGGATGGAGCGGTGGTTGAAGCGCCGGAAGTTCGCCCGGAAGGCGGTCGCGCGGTTCATGCCGGGCGAGGAGCTGGACGACGCGCTGACGGCGGCGAGGAAGATGGGGCGTCGTGGGCTCGGCGTCGTCTTCACGGAGCTGGGGGAGAACGTGACGACGGCGGAGGAGGCGGACGCCGTCGTGAAGCACTACTCCCGTGCGCTGGACCGGATCGCGGCGCTGGCGCTGGACGCCGAGATCTCGCTGAAGCCCACGCACCTGGGGCTGGACCTGGGCGAGGACGTGGCGCGGAAGGGGCTGCTGAAGCTGGTGAAGAAGGCGGAGCAGCTGGACACCACGGTATGGGTGGACATGGAGGACAGCTCGTACGTGGACGCGACGCTGGAGCTGGTCCGGGCGGCCCGCGAGGAGAGCCCGAACGTGGGCGTCTGCCTCCAGGCGTACCTGCACCG
>CAZSBL010000129.1:0-10233 GCA_964605205.1 uncultured Gemmatimonadaceae bacterium | reverse complement strand
GGCTCTTCTCCGAATTTGTTGGTCATTTCCGGGGGTGCCATCAGGCGACTCGTTTGCGACGCGAGGGGCCGCGGCCTCGGGATTCCGGGCAGGTCCGACCTTCGCTCAACCGCGGCTTCGCGGAAAGCCGCGGAAGGGGCGCGGAAGGTTCGTCGAGTACCGCCGAGGAGCTGGCGGCAGCCGGAATCCGACGATGACATCTTCAACAGACTCCGCCGCGGAGTCGGCGTCTTCCGCGACGAAGCCTTCCGCGTGCTGTTCTTCCGCGTCTCCGCGGTTGACCAGGCGCCCGCCAGGCGCCCGCCCGGCCAGTGCCCCCGGGAGCCGACCCTGGCTCCGTTTCACCCACTCCAGGTATCGAAGACCCGGACTTCTTTTCCGGTTCTTTCGTCGCGACCGTCGCGTCGTCGCGGTGGTCAACCGCCTTCCGTCGCGTCGTCGCGGTCACGCTCCGGCGCCAGGCCCGGCATCCGCCCGCGTCATCCCCGGCTACTCGCTCGACGACTTCCCGTACTTCTCCGCCACCGCGCGGATCGCGTCCGGCTCGCCGATCACGGTCAGCCGGTCGCCCGCTTCCAGGACCGTGCGGCCGCTGGGGACTATGGTCCGGCCCCCACGTCGGATCATCGCAACGAGCGTGTCCGGGGGAAGACGAGCGTCCTTGAGCGGCCGCCCGATGAGCTCGCCTCCCACCGTCTCGGGATCGACGCGGACGGAGACACACCGCTCCTCCCGGAGCAGCGTTTCCTTGAGCCGCTGCTCGTCCTTCGCCGCGAGCCAGACGTCCAGGAAGTCGTCGTCATCTACGTGGGTGGCGAGGTGGCCGAGGAGCCGCAGGTGCTGCCCGGGCTGGTCCTCGGGGCTCAGCAGGAAGAACAGGGCGTGGACCCGCACGGTCTCATCGGACCCCGGAGCGTCGATATCGAAGAGGTGACCGGGCTTCGTGCCGGTCCCCTCGACCCTGACACCGGCCCTGGATCGTGCGATGACCATCTGCGGGTGGTCCACGTTATGGGCCCGGAGGTGGATGATGGCGGCGCCGTGGGCTACGGGAGCCATGCCGGCTTCGAGCTCCTCGATGAACCCCGTCAGGATCCGCGAGGCGTCCAGCCCGACGGACCGGGCCAGGAGCTCGGCGGCCCGCTCTCCGATGTCACGCAGACCCTGGTCGTCGCCGGCATCGAAAGCCGCCGCCCGGGCCACCACCTCGTCGAAGGGATCTTCCTGCCGGAGCCCCTGCTCCTTGAGGATCCCCCGGAGCTCCATGTCGAGCCCGAGGTAGCGCCGCCTGCCCAGGCGGGCGAACGTATGGAAGATGGCGCCCTCCCGGGGAACGTTGCCGTGCACGTGCCAGAGGTACCAGCCGATGGCGAAGGCCACCACGCCCAGGGTGAAGAGGACGGCCAGGTCGCCCATCTCGGTGATGAGCCACATGGAACCGACCACGCCGAACAGCTGGACCAACGGGTACCCGGGAGACCGGAACCCGGGGTCGTAGGCCTCGATCCCGCTCTCCCGCATGATCACCACCGCCAGATTGAGCATGGCGAAGAGCAGGAGCTGGAACGCGCTGGCCAGCTTCGCGATCCCCGCGATGTCGAGGAAGATGATGGCCGCCGCCATGGCGGCGGCGGTCGCCACGATGGCCAGGGTGGGCGTCCTGAACCGGCCCACCTCCGCGAACCGCTGCCACACCAGCTTGTCCCGGGCCATGGCCAGGGGGTATCGCGAAGCGGACATCATCCCGGCGTTCCCCGTAGACGCGAACGCGGCGATGGCCGCCACCACTATGAGAATCAACCCCGTCGAGCCGGGGAGCCAGTCGAAGAAGGCCTCAGCCGCCGTGGCGACGGGCGTGAGGTCTTCACGCAACGCGGCGGGATCCAGCACCGCCACGATGATGGCGACGCCCACCACGTAGATGAACGTGGCCGTCACCAGCGAAAGGATCATGCCCAGGGGGATGTTCCGCTCGGGTCGTTCCACCTCTTCGGCCACGCTGGCCACCTTGGTGAGGCCCGCGTACGAGACGAATACCAGACCCACCGTAGCGAAAAGCCCCGAGAACCCGAACGGCATGAACGGGGTGAACTGGTCGGTGACCTCCGCGGGGGGCGTCCCGACGATCTCGGCGAGTCCCTGTACGATGAAGAAGGCCAGGATGGCCAGGAGCAGCGCCACCAACCACCGCTGGAGCCCCCCGGACTCCTTGGCCCCCACGATATTGATCACCATGAACACGGCCGTCAGCACCACGGCCAGCGGCTCGATGGGGACCTCGACGAACAGGGCCAGGTAGGCCCCCATCCCCACCAGGGCGAACGCGCTCTTCAGCACCAGCGCCAGCCACGTGCCGAGCCCACCGACGGTCCCGACCATGGGACCCATGCTCCGATCCAGGAAGTAGTAGGCACCCCCGGCCTTCGGCATGGCCGTGCTGAGCTCGGCGGCGCTGAGCATGGCCGGCAGGATGAACAGCGACGCGATCCCGTAGGCGAGGACCACGGATGGCCCGGTCTCCGCCGCCGCCAGCCCCGGAAGCAGGAAGAACCCCGAGCTGAACATGGCGCCCGTGCTGATGGCGTACACGTCGAACAGTCCCAGCTGTTTCTCGAGCTTGGTGGCTGCCACTCGTTCCTCTCCCGTCCTGGGGGTCCTCCCGGCCCTGTGGGAGGCATGACTTGTACCAGTAGGCCCGGACCGGCATGTTGCCGGCGTGCTGCGCGCCCGCTTCGATTTCCCCTCGACCCTGAACGCCCGTCCGGCGGTGTACACCGATCCGGTCCGTGTGGTTCACGCCCATACCCTGGCCGAGGTGGTCCCCGCCCTGACCGAGGTCACCCGCCTCACCTCTGATGGGTGCCACGCCGCCGGCTTCATCGCCTACGAGGCCGCCCCGGCCTTCGACCCGACCATGCGCGTGACGAGCGCCGACCCCGCCGTGCCGCTCCTGGTGTTCGGCATCTTCCAGGCACCGGAGCCCGGCACCGGCGGTGGCGCGGCGGAACGGCTGCAGGAGGTGGCCGGCGTGGAGGACTGGGCCCTCGAAGCCACACCGGAACAGCACGCCGAAGCCGTCCGTCATATCCGCGCCGCCATTGCCGAGGGCCGCACCTACCAGGTGAACCTGACCACTCGCCTCCAGGGCACCGTCCGCGGCGACCCCGAGCCCCTCTACCACCGGCTCCGACGCGCCCAGGGCGGCGGCTACCACGCCCTCCTCGACCTCGGCCGGCACGTGGTCCTCTCCGCCTCCCCCGAGCTCTTCTTCGAGACCCGCGGCCGGGAGATCACCACCCGGCCCATGAAGGGCACTCGCTCCCGGGGACGGTGGGCGGAGGAAGATCGGGCGCTCCGTGAAACGCTGATGTCGTCGCCCAAGGACCGGGCGGAAAATCTAATGATCGTGGACCTGCTGCGGAACGACCTCGGCCGCGTCTGCGTACCCGGCGGCGTCCGGGTCCCCCGGCTCCGGGCCGTGGAACGATACCAGACCGTCTGGCAGATGACCTCCACCATCACCGGCACGCTTCGAGACGACGTCGGCCTCGTGGACGTCTTCCGCGCCCTCTTCCCCTGTGGCTCCGTCACCGGCGCGCCAAAGATCAGCACCATGGGGCTCATCGCAGAGCTGGAGCCCTCGCCCCGGGGGGTCTACTGCGGCGCCATCGGCCGCGTCCTCCCCGGTGGCGACTGCACCTTCAACGTGCCGATCCGCACCGCGTGGCTCGACCGCGAGACCGGCCGCATCACGTACGGCACCGGCGGCGGCGTGGTGTGGGACTCGACCCCCGAGGGCGAGTGGGACGAGCTCCTGGCCAAGACCGCGGTGGTCCGCGAACCCTGGCCCTCGTTCCGGCTCCTGGAGACGCTGGCCGTCCAGGACGGCGCCCCCGTCCGCCTCGAGCGCCACCTGCGACGGATGGCCGACTCCGCCCAGCGCTTCGACTTCCCCTTCCCGGAAGACGACGTCCGGGCGGCCATCCTCAGGGCGGACAGAGCCGAGCCGACCCCGCGTGCCGCGCTGCTCCGGGTCACCCTCGGGGAAGACGGACGCATCGAGACCGACACCCGCGCCCTGGACCGCCCCGACTCACCCTTCGCCGGACCCGAGGCCGTGCCCGGTCCCCGCCGGACCGTCGTCGCCGCCCGCTCGCCGGTGGACCCGACCGACCCGTTCCTCTACCACAAGACCACACACCGGGACACATACCACCGCCACCTCGCCGAGGCGCCCGAACACGCCTGGGATGTGCTCCTCTGGAACCAGCACGGCCAGGTGACCGAGTTCTGCCGCGGCAACGTAGTGGCCGAGATCGATGGCCGGCTCCTCACCCCGCCCCGCACCGCCGGGCTCCTCCCCGGCTGCTTCCGGGCCCAGCTCCTCGAGGAAGGCCGCATCACGGAGGCCGACCTCTCCCTCGAAGAGATCGAAGCCGCCCACGCCCTCTGGTTCATCAACAGCGCACGGGGCTGGGTCCCCGTCCAGCTCCGCCCCCGGCGCTGACCCCCATCTCCGCACATGGGTGAGCCCCGGGCGACAGCGGGCGAGGAGAGGCAAAGCCCATGAAGCGTGTCACCCGGGGCTCGGCAGGGCCCTGAGGTCGGTCGTGCGGTTCGGTCACTCGGTGACCGTCTGCTCGTACGATAAGGGGTGGGCGTCAAACTACCGTCAAACCCTCTCCACAGGCGTGGCGCCCGTGCACGCCCGTCGTGCGCGCACTTGACACAGCCCCGCCCGACACCAGATTACCGCGTTACGAACCCCCATTACAGTACCAAAACACCGCCATGCGCTATCGCCTGCTCTCTCTCGGCGAAGCGGGGCTGGTGAAGGATGGGGGTGCGTCCGTCGATTTCCCGATGGGCAAGCCGTTCGGTATCCTCGCCTACCTCGCCCTCGCCACCGACCCGGTCTCCCGGGACGAGCTCGCCGCCGTCTTCTGGAACGACGGGGACCGCTCCCGTGCGCGCCACAGCCTCCGGCAGGCGCTGTCGTTCATCCGGAGCCGGCTGGGGGAAGACTTTTTCGCCTCCGACGATCCCGCGGTCGTGGATCCCGCGGTGCTGGGGACGGACGTGGACGTTCTGCGGCAGGCGCTGCGGGACGAGGATGTGGATCGGATCGTCGAGCTCTACGGCGGCCCGTTCCTGGAGACGTTCCAGCTCACGTCATCGCCGGCGTGGGACCACTGGGTGGAGATCCAGCGTCGGATCCTGGAGGAGCGGGTGGCGGCGGTGCTCCGCGACGAGGCGGCCCGGGTCGAATCCGGGGAGCGTGCCGTGGAGCTGCTCCGGCGGGTGGTGGAGATCGAGCCGCACCGGGTGGAGCACCGGCGCGCGCTGGTCGATTGTCTCCTGGAGCGGGGCGAGGTGGAGGCGGCCACCGGCGTGGTGGCGGAGGCGCGTCAGGCGGAGCTGGATGATCCGGACGCGCTGGACGAGCTGGAAGCCCGGGTGCGGTCGGTGCGGGAAGAGCGTCGTGTCCGATCGGAGGATCGGGGCGATCTGCATCCGGAGTTCGTGGGTCGCACGGCGGAGCTGGCGGCGCTGACGGCCACGTGGCGGGAGGCGGTGCGGGGGCGCCGCGGGATCGCCATCCTGAACGGCCCCACGGGGATCGGCAAGACCCGGCTGGCGGAGGAGCTGGCGGCGCTGGCCTCGGGCACGGGTCAGGTGGTGCACGTGAAGGCGTCGACCATGGAGCGGCGCCTGGACTGGAGCGTGACGGCCGAGCTGGCCCGCTCGCTCTACCGGCTCCCCGGCGCGGCGGGGGTCGGTGCCGGCGCCATGAATGTGCTCCGGAGCCTGGTCCCGAGCCTCGGAGGCTCCAGCGCCCCGTCGCCGCCGATCACGCCGCGGCCCGTGGCGGTGTCCGACGCGCTGGCCGACCTGGTCAGCGCGGTGGCGTACGAGACGCCGCTGCTGATCGTGCTGGATGACATGCAGTGGGTCGATCGGGCCAGCCTGGCGCTCCTGCTCCGGATGGTGCGGCAGCTCCGGGACGAGCCCGTGATGGTGGTCCTGACGTTCCGGAGCGAGGAGCTGGAGAGCCGGGAGTACGACGCCATCCAGGCGCTCGTCCGTGAGGAGAGCGCCTCGGTGAGCCTGCTGCATACCCTGGGCGAGGCCGAGGTCCAGGAGATGCTCGCCCTCGACCTGGCCGAGCCGCCGGAGCGGATCGAGCGGCTCGCGGCACAGCTCCACGACGTGACCCGGGGCCACCCCCTCTTCCTGGTCGAACTCCTGCGCTCGCTCCGTGACGACGGCGTGCTGGTCCGCGACGAGGACGGCTGGCGGTTCCGCGAGTCGGGCCCCGTGCGGCTGGAGCTGCCGGCCAGCGTGCGGCTCGTGATCCACAGGCGGCTCGAGCAGCTGAGCGACGAGGCCCAGCGGGTGGGCACCGAGCTGGCGTCGCTCCCGCCCAGCGCCGGCCTCGAGCGGATCCGGGCCCGGACCGGCCTCTCCGACGCCGACTTCACCCGCGGCCTCAACGAGCTCGTGGACCGGGCCGTGATCCGCTGGGCCCCCAACGGCCGGCTGGAATTCACCCACGACCAGCTGCGCGAGGCTATGACGGAGGAGACAAGACGATCGAGCCGCTGGCCCTACGCGGCGGCGGCCCTGGCGCTGGCGGTGGCGGGAGCCGCCGCCGTGGCGTCGCTCGCCACAGGGGAAGACATTTCGCCCACACCCTACGGCGGGGGGACTGTACTACTGGTGACCGGCGACTCCGTGACGGCCCTGATCCCCACGTCGGGAACGGACCATTGGGCGGTGGCGCCTGCCTCGATCTGGGTACCGGACGACCCGGACATCATGTCCAGACCCCGGCCGCGGCGCCTGACCGATGGCACCATCGCCTGGACCACGGCACTCCACGACCTCCAACAGGCACCAGAGGGTGTGGTCTACCGGAGCGGAACCCGCGACCGCACGGTCTTCAGCTGGCCGGGGGACGATGGGATTATTGGCATCTCCCCCGATGGCAGCGGGCTGCTCTGGGTTACCGAGCATCTGGCCACGGAGCAATACGACAAGGAGCTGCGGATCGTGCGAGCGCCCGGTGACACGGGCCGGGTCCTGGCCGGTCCCGCATCGGTGGTAACGGGCCGCTGGTCGCCGGACGGAACACGCATCGCCGTCACCGTCGAACTGGCCCGGGACAGCCTCCTGTTGGTGTCGCCCCGGGGCGACCGGCTGATGGCCCGAAATTACTTCTCGGCGCACATTGAGGATTGGTGCGGTCCGGATGGTGTGCTCCTGCTCGCCCGGGACTCGGCTACCGCGCCTATGCGGCGGATCCTGCTGGACGTGTGGACCGGAAAGGAGATCGTTCTCGAGGCGGTGGCCACGCCCTCCGCCGTGTGCTCCCCGGACGGTACCGCGTACCTGAGCCGTCAGCCGGGTCCCGACGCTGCCATCACCCTCACCGAGCTCACGTCAGGGGAGCGCGAGCAGGTCCCGGCTCCGGTCACCGGGGCGACCATTCACTGGATCCCCGATACGGTCGACCCCGTGCCCGTGGGGCTCGAGACCACCGAGCGATTGTTGACTCTGGGTCGCGGCGAGCGCGTCCTGCTCGACAGCCGGATTGTAATGAGCGACAGCTCCCGGCAGACGGCGGAGGTCCACTGGACATCGCTGAACCCCTCCGTCGCCTCCGTGCTCGGCGACGGATCGGTGGCGGCTAACCGGCGGGGCCGGGCGACCGTCGTCGCCGAATACGCTCGCTGGTTCACCGACACCGTCCGGTTGCACGTGCTCGACGCCGGCGGCCAGGAGATCGTCCTCAGCGACGACTTTCGCAACCTCGACACCCTGGCCTGGCTCACCGTGGGCGAGCCGACCGTCGACATCACGCCGGTGGACGGTCGACCGGTCCTCAAGCTCCTGGGCGATGGTCGCTACGCCGACGGCATCGTGACCCGCAGACCCGTTGCCTCACCCACCGGGTTGACGCTGGAACTCGAGTTCCGCATGCCGCTGAACACGAACCAGTACCAGGACTTCCGCGTTTTCCTGGGCGAAATGACCCCACCCCCCGGGGCCGGGGACCGTCAAAGCTGGGAGTCGTGGAACAGGACCGCCTGGCTGGCCATGGTGCTCCCCGCCTTCGAGCTCGACAAATGGTCGCCCCGGCTCGTCAAGCTGTGGACACACTCCCGGCTGGAGGAGATCGCGGCACTCCCGCACCGGACGGACCCGGCCACCTGGACGCACGTGGCCGTCCAGATCCAGGCCGATGGCCTGGCAACACTCTGGTTCGACCGTGAGAAAGTGGCCGAAACGGCACTCAACCCAGCATTCCTGAGCAGGCCGCTCCGGGTGGCCATTTTCGGACGCACCTACAACACGGAAGCCTTCGTCCGCAATCTGGCCTGGTGGGCGGAGCCCCGGTACCGATAGCGCCCCGCCCCCGCCCCTACGCCAGGTACCCCTCCGCCCGCTCGGTGAACGCCTCCACCTGCTGGGCGGCCCAGCCGGCGTCGCGGCCCAGCTCGGCGGCCATGAGCTCGGCCACGCGGGGCGCGATCTCCATGGCGGCCCGGGCGTCCAGGATCAGGGCCCGGGTCCGGCGGGAGAGGAAGTCTTCCACCGTCCGGGCCATCTCGTGCCTCGCCGCCCACACCACCTCGCCGGCCCGGGCAGGGAACGCCTCGTGGAGCGGCTCGCCGTAGGCCTCGTCCTCCTTGAACAGCTCCCGGAGGCGAGGCGCATCGGAGCCGTAGGGGGCGAGCTCCCCGAACCGGTCCGCCTTGGTGTGGTGGCCGTGGATGTGGAGATCCGGTGTGACGCACGGCCGATCCTCGAGGTCGGCCAGGATCGCGGCCTGGTCCACCGTGTCCTGGGCCATCTTCCGGTACGTGGTCCACTTCCCGCCCGCGATGGTGACCAGCCCGGACTCGGAGATCAGGAGCGTGTGGTCGCGGGAGAGCGACGCCGTGTCGGCCTCGTCCTCGCTCCCCACCAGCGGCCGGATCCCGGCGAACACGCTGAGCACGTCGTCACGGGTCGGGTCCTTGCTCAGGTAGCGGCCGGCGTGCTCGATGAGGAAGGCGACCTCCTCCTCGAGCGGAACAGGCTCCAGCTCGGCCGTCTCCACCGGCGTGTCGGTGGTACCCACCACCACCCGGTCGAGCCACGGGATGGCGAAGAGGACCCGGCCGTCATCGGTCTTCGGCACCATGATGGCGCTCTCGCCGGGGAGGAAGTCACGGGGAAGCACCAGGTGCACGCCCTGGCTCGGCCGGATGATGGAGCCGGCCGCGGGGTCGTCCATCTGACGGACGTCATCGGTCCAGGCGCCCGTGGCGTTGATCACCGCCCGGGCCCGGAGCGTGTGCTCGGTGCCGGCTTCCAGCTCAATCGCCACGACGCCCGCCACCTCCCCGTCGTCGTTCTTGATCACATCGGTGACCCGGGCGTAGTTCAGGACCACGCCCCCCTGCTCGGCGGCGGTCTGGGCCATGTTCACGGCGAGCCGGGCGTCGTCGAACTGGCCGTCGTAGTAGATCACGCCACCGTTCAGCCCCTCGGGCTCCAGCGTGGGGAGCAGCTGGAGGGTGCGCTCCTTCGAGAGGATCTTCGAGCGGCCGAACCCCTGCCGGCCGGCCAGGAGGTCGTACATCTTGAGCCCCACGCCGTAAAACGGGCCCTCCCACCACTCGTAGTTCGGGACCACGAACGACAGGTTGTGAACCAGGTGTGGCGCGTTGGCCCGTAGCAGCCCCCGCTCCTTCAGCGCGTCAATGACCAGCGCCACGTTCCCCTGCTGGAGGTAGCGGACGCCGCCGTGCACGAGCTTGGTGCTCCGGCTCGACGTCCCATGGGCGAAGTCGCCCTGCTCCAACAGCAGCGTCCGATAGCCGCGGGAGGCCGCGTCCATGGCCACGCCCAGCCCCGTGGCGCCCCCACCCACGATGATGAAGTCCCACTCCTCGATGTCGCCCAGCGCGGCGACCATGCCGTCACGATTCACGCGTCCTCCGGGTCCGGTTGGCTGTGCTCACGCCCTGGAAGGAATATGCCGGGGCGACGACGGGCGTGCCACGATCCCGGCGGGGCGAGCGCCCGGTGAACCGCGGAGGCGCGGAGACGCGGAGCATACGCGGAGTTTTTTGAGTCTTTTCCGGTAAGGCGGCGCGCCCGGCGGGGGGCGGCATGCCGGCGAGGCTGCCTTTCCGGGCGGAGAAAGTCTCCGACAGCTCGCAGAGCTTGCGTCTTCCGCCG
>CAZSBL010000128.1:0-10262 GCA_964605205.1 uncultured Gemmatimonadaceae bacterium | reverse complement strand
CGCCGACTACGCCGCGGTGCTGCGACCGATTCTGGCCGCGGGGTGAGAGGTTAGCAGTCCACCACGCGGATCTCGGGTCGGGCCATTCATGACATGGGTGTCGCATTTCGGCCGGGGCCGAAGCCCGCGTCGCTCAGAACACCCAGCGCCCTCGCAGGTTCAGCGAGAAGTAACGGTAGTCGGCGGCCTGCTCGGCGAATGGGCTGGCGCCGTTGGCGGCGTATGCGAGGCTGAGGGCGGCCCAGCGGCCGGGCCGGACCTGCCAGGAGAGCGATCCGGAGGTCCGGAAGGCGGGGTTGACCTCGCCGGCTGCGTTGATCTGCTGGACTCCGGGGACCAGGGCCAGGGTGGCCTCGAGGTGGTCCAGGACCCGGGTGGACACGCTGGCGGGCGCCTCGACGAGGAGGAAGAGGTCGGGGTCGAAGTAGCCCTCGTTGAGGTCGGCGTCGAATCCGAAGTAGCGGACGCTCCCGCCCAGGTCGAGCCAGGGCGTCACGGGCCGGCTGGCGGCGGCGTTCACGGCGATGCGACGGTTCCCGTTCCCTGTCATCAGGCTCTGGAACCACGCGGCGGAGCCGGCCCCTTCCATGCGCCAGCGGCCGAGCTGCGTGCCCAGGGTGAGCTGCACCTGGTCGTAGACCACGCGATTGGCCAGGAGGATGGCGGTGGCGTCCAGCAGCTCGCGGCTGACGGAGAGCGTGCTCCGGAGCTGGTACCGGGTCGGGGATGAGGCGACGAGGCCGTACTTGAGCGTCCCGTCGACGCCGGCCACATCCGGGACGCCGCCGCCCACCGAGCCGGAGATCCGCCACCCCGGCGGTAGCTGGACGGAGCCGGAGACGGTGGTCCCGGTGGTCCAGCGCGGGTCGGGGATGGCGGCCCCGAGGGTGGCGGCCCGGCGGTAGCCGTCGACCCGCACTTCCACGCGCGGCAAGGGGTGCCAGGCGGTGTGGACGGCGGTGGTATACATGTTGTTGCCGTCGGAGTCCCACTCGTAGGCCAGGTTCCAGCCCACGCGGGGGCCGAGGTCCGCGTGGCCGGAGCGGAGCAGGTCCCGGGCCTCGGAGCTGTTGGGGTCGACCCGGAGGGCCTGCTCGAGGTACGGGAGCGCGGCGGCCTCGCGACCCTGCCACTGGAGGATGCGGACCAGTCCGAAGAGCGCGTCGAGGTTCTCCGGGCTCCGCTCCAGGATCTCGCGCCAGCGAGCCTCCGCAGCGATGAGATCGCCGGCGTAGCCCGTGGTCCGGGCCAGGCCGGTCATGGCGTCGAGGTTGTCGGCGTCCTCGTCGAGGATGGTGTGGTAGACGGCCCGGGCGCTGTCGAGCCGGTCTTCCCACGACAGGATCTGGGCGAGCCCCAGCAGCGCCTGGAAATCGCCGGGGTCCTGTGCCAGGAGCGAGTCGTAGACGGCGCGGGCCCGGTCGAACCGGTTGGCCCAGCCCAGGACCCGGGCCCGCTGGTAGCGCACCGTCCGGTTGTCCGGGTCGAGCTGCTCGATCCGGTCGAAGAGCTCCATAGCCCGGTCGTACTCGCCGGCCCACGACCGGAAGGTGGCCAGCGCCTCGATGGCCGGTACGTACTCGGGGTGCTCCTGGACCAGCTCGTTCAGGTCGCGGGTGGCGCGACCCAGATCGTCCCGCCAGGCGAAGACACGTGCGCGGCTGATCCGGGCCTCCAGGTTCGCCGGCGTGAGGTCGATGAGCCGGTCGAAGAGGGCGATGCTCTCGGCGTACTCCTGGTTCCATCCACGCAGCAGCGCCATCCGGTAGAGCGCCTGGGCGTCGGTGGAGTCGGCGGCCAGCCGCTGGGCGTACAGCTCCCGAGCCCGGTCCAGGTTACCGGCCTCCCACGCCTCGTCGGCGGGGTCCTGGGCCGCGGCGCCGGCGGGTACCAGGGCGAGGACGAGGAGGAGCGCCCCGAAGACGGAGTGGACGAGCGAGGGGAGCCGGTGGCGGGCCCGGCTCCCAGACGAGGACGGAGCATCCCTGGTGCCTCGTCGTCGCATCATTGGCTCCCTCCTTCCAGCTCCGTGAACACGACCCGGAGCGAGTCGAACACCGGGCGCCGTCGGACGCGCCATCGGGGCTCGTCCCAGGTGGGCCAGGTGAAGAGCGCGGCGTCGGCTGTGCGGCCGCTGGCCGGGAAGGAGTGCCACGTCCCGGCCCCCGGCGTCTCACCGGTCCCGTTCCGGGTCGCCGCCACGATCCGGATCCCTTCCACGGTGGTGGTTCCGAAGACCTCCGGCAAGGCGCGGAGGAAACGTTTTTCCTCGTAGAGCACCCGTCGCCGGCTGGGGTCGGTCACATTCAGGAGGCCCCAGGGGATGCGAATCTCGAGCGCGTCGTCGGCCAGGCGGGTCCAGTCTCCGTCGGGCTCGAGGCCCTCCCGCATGATCCCCCGGTGGTAGCCGAACGCCGCGATCTCCACCGAGTCCCGGGTATACCGGCGGCGGTTGGTGACCACCGGGAGCCCCCAGTAGATGCCGTCGTCATCGGCCACCGGCTGATACGGCCGATTCCGCCGCTGCTCGATCCGGCCCGTGAAGAAGCCCGGGAGCGGGTCGGCGATCTCCGGCGGCGGGGCAGGCGCGCCGTCGAGCTCCTGGCCGACTTCCACGATCCGCCATGGCGCGTACGCGTCGTGGGCCACCAGCCCGAGGCCGTGGGGCTCGATGACGAGCGCGAACTCGAGCCCGACCGGCGGGACCGGGCTCGACCCCGGAGACACCGCGGCGTCCGCGGCCTGGCCGTCGGCCACCACCGCCCGGGGCCACCGAAGCTCCCCGGCGTCCGGGTCCACCACATCGAATCCGATCAGCGTTGTGGCACGCCGGGCGCCGGGCCCCTCGACCATGAGCCGGAGGTAGGCCTCATCGGCCAGGGCCCGGAAGGTCGTGGACGGGCCGGGCTGCGCGCCGCGGGGGTCTGCGGTCGGGTCGCCGTAGAGGGGCGGCACGCGCTGCCACGTCTCGAGCCGCTCCGCCGGCGTACGGCCACCGACCCGGGGCTCGGGTTCCACGGCCAGCATGCCGTAGTGCTGCTCGGCGTCGAGGCGGTTGAGCCACAGCCGGTTCCGGTCGGCGGGCAGCTCGAACTCGATGACGAGCCAGTTCTTCTTGAACCACTCGTCGATCCAGGCGAAGATGGCGCCACCGGCGAGTCCGGTCGCCGCGATCTCGCGGGTGAGTCGGGCGTCGATGGCGGCCATCTGCGTCTCGGTCAGCCCGCCGTGGTGCCACCCCTGGGGCTGCATGTGGCCCGAGCCCCGGCTGGCGGGCACGCCGTACTCGGAGACCAGGACCGGCATGTCACCGTGGTGGTCCCGCAGCTCGGTGAGGTAGCCGAAGTAGTTGGACGGGCCCCACGGCGAGCGGGCCGCCGCGTACTCCGGGTCCATGATCATGAAGTCCGGGTAGTACGGGTAGGCGTGGTAGGACGCGAACGTGCCCGCCGGAAGCCGGTCGGTGGCCGTGATGAGCGTGGCGTCGAGGGACGCGACGTCGTTGTCGTACTCCCGGGGCCGGACCTCGACGCGCTCGCCGAGCGCTTCCCGGATGGCCACCTCCTCTTCCACGGTGGTCTCCGTGGGGTGGTCCAGCGGGTCGAGCGTGGGCCAGTTGGTGTACGCCACGGGCCGCTGGGCGTGATAGCGCTCCATCTCGTACGCCACCAGGTGCTCGAGGGCGTCGGCCATCCAGACATCGGTGGGCGTGGCGGCACGGGCGGTCAGGTACGCCCCGTCATACGATGTCTCGTCCGCCCGCAGCCGGTTGTACTCCACCACGGCGAACGGCTCCCACTCCCGGCCGATGATGTAGGCCAGCGTCCACGGGGAGACATCGGCGGTGTAGTGCCCGGAAGCGTGGCCCGGCCGGGGCGGGATGTCGGCCCGGCCGTGGAGCAGATCCACCACCCGCTCCATCTCGGCCTTGAACGCGCCGTACCACGCGGGGTCCCGGAAATCGTGCCCGGGCGGCAGCTCCGTCCACACGCCGTGGATCAGCCAGAGCGGATCGTGGGCGTGGGCGAGGTTGTGGGCTCGGAGCGCGGCGTAGAAGTCCGGCGGGTGGATGGTGTAGACCCGGATGGTATTGGCGTTCATGGCCGCCATCTCCGCGATCCAGCCGGCGTAGACGGCGGAGTCCGGGAACTGGCTCGGGTGCCGCCCCGGGAGCGCCGCGCCCAGGTTCACGCCGTTCACGTGGAACGGACGCCAGCCGCCGCCGCCGCCGCGAACCTCGATGCGGCCGGCCCGGGCCCGGGCCGGATAGACGACGGTGTCGGGCCGCACCCGCGGCGGCCGGTCCACGCTCCCGAACCCCGTGGGGATCCGGGCCAGGTAGCCGAGGGCCAGCTCGTTCCCCGGCTCGATGTCCACGGCCCGGGAGAAGAGACGGTACGCCCCGGCCAGATCGGCCTCCCGCCACGCCACGAGCCCGCGCCCGATGGCGGCGTCCAGCACCATGGAGTCGCGGGCGAGGACCGCGTCGAACCGGTCGCCGGCGTCGTCGAGCCGGTCCTGCTGGAGCCGGTTGTAGCCGAGGGCGGTGAGGCCGCCGATGTCACCGGGGCAGAGATCGAGAGCGTCCCCGGCGGCCCGGGCACCGGCCCGGTAGTCCTGTTCCCGGTACGCCTCCCACGCCCGGGTGACGGCCGCCGAGGCTGTGTCGGGGCAGGTCGGGAGGGGCTCGGGTGGAGCGCCGCACCCCGGGAGCAGGAGTGCGGCGGCGAGGGGCAGGAAAGCGAGACGGGGGTGACGGGCACGCATGGTCCCGAAACGTGTCCCGCCGCCCCCGTCCCGCGCAATACGTGGCGTTAGAACTTGACCTGGAAGACCAGCTGGGCGCGGGTGTCGGTCTCCAGCGAAGCCGAGTCCCAGTCCACCTGGTCGGCGCTCAGCAGGAGGATGTTCCCGCCCGTCACCACGTAGCCCACCCCCAGGTGGTAGCGCCGGAGGGAGAAGTCGGCGAGCCCGGGGGTGCGGTCGAAGTCGTCGTAGCCGCCGATGACGCGCCAGCTTCCGAGCTTGCCCTCGCCGAAGAAGGAGTAGCCCGCGATCTCCGTGGCCTGGCCCGGGCCGGAGAAGTTGACGAACGTGCCCTTCTGGTTCCCCTCGCCCGTCACGTACTGGGCGGTGAAGGTGGCGTGCTCGTGCTGGTACGAGAGGAAGACGTTGTAGGTGTTCCAGTCGGGGATCCCGTCACCGGCGTCCGCCTGGTTCCCCTTGCCCATGATGGCCAGCCCCGAGATCTGGAGCCCCGGGACGATGTCCGGGAGCGGGCGCAGTGTCAGCCGGCCCTCCACCACCTTGTTCTCGTTGGCCTCCGCGGCGTGGTAGCCGCCGCCGTTGTAGACGCCCACCTCGAAGGAGCCGTAACGGCCGGCGAAGTGGTCGGAGACGGTCCGCTGGAACGCCTCGCCCACCTGGCCGAACAGGTTGCCCCGGAGGGTGACGCCGAGGTCGGCGGAGTTGAAGAGCCCGTTGCGCTCCATGAACATCTGGCCGCGCATCCGGTAGAGGTTGATGTGCTCCTCGAACCCGAGCCACGGCATGTGTGCGATCCCCGCCTCGAGCTCCAGGTCGGTGAGAGCCGACCCGAGGCTGCCGACATCGTACTTCAGGTGGGCGTACTTGAGCCGGGCCTTGAAGTCACCGGTGTCATCCTGGTGCGCGTCGATGGTGAGCCGCGCGGACAGCCGCGGCAGGATCGACGCCCGGGCCGTGAAGTACGACCGCCCGACGCCGAACTCCGAAAAGGTCTCGCCGCCCGCCTCGCCCAGCTCGTACTTCAGGTACATCAGCCCCGTCACCCGCACGGGCGCATCCTGCGCCACCAGCGCCGGCGAGAAGAACAGCCCGAGAACCGCTGCCATCAGAAACCGTCTCACGCGTGTCTCCCATCCTCTGGTGCCCGTGGCCCCCGCCCGTTACCTGCCAGGGGGCTCCATGTTTCGCCGTTGTTGCTTCCGTGTTACCGCCGGGGCCAACATCGGGGGGTGTTGTAACGTCCGCGTCACGAAATCGCAATAATCGTATCCCGGAGTTCCCGTGATCATCACGCTGACGCCGAACCCGTCGCTGGACCTGCTGTACACGGCCGACCGCCTGGTCCGGGACGACGCGAACCGGATCCCCATGCCCCGCCGCCGGGCGGGCGGCCAGGGGATCAACCTGGCCCGGGCGGTGCGCGTGCTCGACCCGGGTCTTCGTCGGTGTCCGGGAGTCGGAGACCGGTCGGTCGTTGCTGCTGAACCCCCGGGGCCCCGAGGCCACGCCCGCCGAGGCCGATGCGCTCCTGGAGGCGGTGGCCGGCGCGCTGGAGGAGGCCGCACCCGAGGCCGGACCGGACCGCGCGGTCGGCTCCTGGCTCGTGGCCAGCGGCAGCCTGCTGCCGGGTCTTGCGCCGGACTTCTACGCCCGGGCGGGCCGCCTGGCCCGGAGCCGGGGCGCCCGGTTCGTGCCGGACGGCGACGGCGAGGCGTTGGCAGCGGCGGTGGGGGAGGCGGACCTGCTGGTCCCGAACGCCATGGAGGCCGGTCGGCTGGTGGGTGCGGTGGTGGAGACCCCGGAGCCGGCGCTGGAGGCCGTCCGTGCGCTCCTCTCGCGGGGCACAGAGCTGCTCCGCCGCGAGGACGCGGTGGAGGTGCGAACGTGGATCGAGCTGGCGGCCGGGGACTGAGCCCGGCGAGGCCGCGCTACTGGAGGATGACGGTCACGCCGGCGTCGCCGCGCTCGACGGCCCTCTCGAACCGGGTCCGCAGTGCCGCCTTGAGGCGGTCCCGGGTGACCGGCACCAGGAGGGAGAACCCGAAGAGGTCGGTGAGGATGCCCGGGGTGAGGAGGACGACCCCGCCGATCAGGATCAGCAACCCATCCACCAGCGCGCGGGCGGGCACCTGCCCGTGGCGCAGCTCCGTCTGTATGGCGATCCAGGTCCGGAGCCCCTGGCGGCGGGCGAGGGCCGCGCCGAGGAAGCCGGTGGCCACCACGACTCCGAGGGTGGGCCAGAGCCCGATGAGCTGACCCACCTCGATGAGGATCGCCAGCTCCACGATGGGGAGCAGGATGAAGAGTGCCAGCAGGCGAATGAACACCGTCTACCTCGTCTGACTGCGTCGGGCTCGGTCCGATTGCATCCGGCCGCCCGCTGCGCCGGGGGCCGGATATAGCTCTTACCCCGGAGCGGCCCGAGGGTCCCGACCGTCCGCACGGGGCGCCTTGATCTGCAGCTCCGGGTCAGCGGCCGGTGGTGGAGCGGCCGGCGTCAGGGGCTGGTAGACCATCGGCTCCCGCCGGCTGGCGGCGCCGAGGGGATAGCGCCAGTAGGTCCACGGCTCCTCGACCAGGCGCTCCTCGGCCTTCCTCGAGATGATCTCCGGGATGTCGCCAAGCACGTCGAGGCCGCGCTCGAGCCGGAGCCGGGCCAGCGCCCGAAGGCGTTGAGGATCGACGAGCCCGTCTGTGACGTGGGTCTCCGGCGTGATCCCCTCGAGGCCGAGGACGTTGGCCCAGCAGTCGATGAACAGATACGGTCCGCGGAGCAGCTCCTGCTCCCGGAACCACTGGACCAGCGCGCCGGCCCGGGCCATGTCAGGCTCCTACGAGCATCCGCTCCTGGGCGTCCTCGAAGATATCGACCACGTCCGGGTCGTAGCGGGTGCCGGCGGCCTGGACGATCTCGTCCACGGCGTCGGACCAGAGCCGCGCCTGCCGGAACGCCCGCGTGGACGTGATGGCGTCCAGGGAGTCGGCGATGGCCACGACCCGGGCCTCCAGCGGGATGGCGTCGCCCTGGAGCCCGTCGGGGTAGCCGCGCCCGTCCCACCGCTCGTGGTGGTGGCGGGCCACGCCCAGGATCACGTCATCGCGGAAGAGGTGCCGGAGCATCTCCCAGGAGACGATGGGGTGCCGCTTCACCTGCTCGAACTCCTCGTCGGTGAGCCGGTCGGTCTTGTTCAGGATGTCCTCCGGCACGCCCGTCTTGCCCACGTCCATGATCCGGGCGGCGGTGCGGACCCGGTCCACGTCGATCCCGCCGACCTCGTCGGCCAGGATCCCGGCGAAGAGCGCCACCCGGTCGGCCCGGCCCCGGGTGTAGGCGTCCTTGAGCTCCACGGCCGTGACCAGCGCCATGGTGGACTGGAGCACGAGCGACGCGATCTCCTCGTCGCCCCGGACCAGCCGGGCCCGGGCGACCCGCTGCTCGAGGGCGTCCTTCACCGCCCCGACCACCTCGTCGGTATCGATGGGCGGTCGGATGATCCGGCGGCAGTCCATGCGCACGAGCCCCGGCTCCGTCTTGTCGCTGGCCCCGGCGATGCCCACCGCCTCGAGCAGTGGGGCGTGCTCCCGCCACTGGCGGAAGAGGCGCTCGGTGAACGGGGTCAGCGCGCCGCCATCGAGGAGTACCAGGCCCACAGGCTCGTCCATGAGCGCGCCCACGGCGTCGGTGTCTTCTTCGGCGCGCACCACCCGGAACCCCTCGATCCGCAGCGCCTGGCGGACCTTCTCGGACGTGGGGATGTCGCGGGCGAAGTAGAGAATGGCTGGCTGTTCCATTCCGGTCTCCAGGTCGGCGTCAGTTGGGCTCGACGGTGATGTTCTCGTAGACGGTGTCCAGCGGGGCGGGGCGGGCACCGTCCCCTTCGTGGATCAGCCGCACGGCGTAGCTGCCGGGCTCGAACTGGCCCACGAGCATGGCGTATCCTATCGGTTTCGGCGTCTCGGGGCACGGGTCCGGCGCCGTGGTGTCCGGCCGTGACGTGACCCGGACCGTGATGGTGTCGCCACGACTGGCCCGGACGGAGATGGACGTGGCGCAGGGCGCCCGGACGAAATAGCCCTGGGAAATGGAGATCTGTCCCTTGGCGCCGGCCAGTACCGGGGGACGGACGGGTCCGGCCATGGCCTCCGGCGTGGCCGGTCCCTGCCGCAGGATGGTCCCCGGGGCCAGCAGCTCCGGGTCGATGGTGTCGGCCGTGACCTGGAAGGAATCCTCCCGGTCCGCCGCCGTATCGGGCCCGCACCCGGCGGCCAGGGCCGCGAGGACCGCCACCGCCAGGACGGCCGATGGCCTCACTGTTGCGCGTAGTACGGGTCGGCCCCGGCGGCATGGTCGGTTACGTCGTGGATCTCGCCGATGTTCGGGATCGACTCACGGAGCATCCGCTCAACCCCCTGCTTCAGCGTGACCCGGGCCATTCCGCACCCCTGGCAGCCGCCGCCCAGCTCGATGTAGACGTCCGTGCCGTCCACGTCCACCAGGTCGATGTGCCCGCCGTGGGAGGCGACGCCCGGGTTAACCTTCGTGTCCAGCACGTGCTTCACCTGGTCGGCGAAATCGCCCGTGGGCTCCGCCTCCCCCAGCTTCCGCACGTTCGGGTTCTTCACCTCGAACCCCGTCCCGGCCTCGCCGCTGACCCAGTCCACCGTCGAGCCCTCGATCTTCCCGGCGCTCGCCTCGTCCACCAGGATCCGGAACCCGTCCATGTCCACCACCCGGTCCTCGTCCTTCGGACCTTCTTCCACCAGCGCGAACTCGTACTGCGGCGCGAACGGGCTGCCGTGCACCGCGATCCGCAGCGTCGGTTCCTCCATGGTCGCGGCGAACTGCTCTACCATCTCGCGGGCTGTATCCGTGAATTGAAGCATATCCTCTTCCCCGATCGTCTCGTTGTTCCGTCGGGGCTGTGTACCCCCCGACCCCCGGCGTGTTCAGCATGTTGTAGATGATCGGAACCGCGGTCGAGCGCAACCCGGTCGGGGCTCGAGTTCAACGATCGAGGCTCGAATGCGCGGTGGGGCGAACGTCCGGTGGACCGCGGAGCCGCGGAGGCGCGGAGCAAGCGCGAAGAACTGCTCTGAGGTTGGTCCGGTGAAGCCGGACTCGCGGCGGAAGACGCCGGTGGCCGGCCCGGCCACCTTCATCCGCTCTGCTCCGAACTCGGGTCGACAATGTGCGGATCGAACACCGGGTTCTGTAATGAACCCAGCGAGGTTCGCCGCTGACCCGGCCCTGCCGCCCCAGATGGCCATCCCGGTCGGGGTGGACGGCGTAGTGATCCTCGTCAACCGCGGAGGCGCGAAGGCGCGGAGCATACGCGGAGTTGTTTCTTGTTGCGGCGAGGCGGCGCGGCCGGCGGCGGGGCGGCATGCCGGCGAGGCCGCCTTTCCGGGCGGAGAAAGCCGCCGACAGCTCTCAGAGCTCGCGTCTTCCGCCGCCCAGCCTGCCCTGCCCGGATCAAACTCAAACGAAGTTCTCC
>CAZSBL010000127.1:0-10354 GCA_964605205.1 uncultured Gemmatimonadaceae bacterium | reverse complement strand
CTCGACGCACCTGGTCTACGAGGTCGAGGGGCTGGGCGACCACCTGGGCGTGCTGCGGGAAGGCCGGCTGCGGGCCCAGCTGGACCGGGAAACGCTCCGTGCCCGATTGCGGCGTTACACGCTGGAGGTGCCCGACGGCTGGGCCGGTGTCGCGTCGCTGACGGACCGGGTGGTCCGCACCGGCGGCGGTGGCCGCGAGGTGGCGTGGACCATCTGGGGCGACGAGCCGCAGGTGCTGGAGCAGCTGAAGGCAAACGGCGCCACCGTCCGGGACGTGGATCCGCTCACGCTGGAGGAGGCCGCGGTGACGCTCCTGGCCATGAAGAACCACGAGAGCCTGTCCGGGGAGCTGAACACCCTGACCGGGCGACGGGAGGCGAGCTGATGCAGGCGACGATGACGTATACGACCGAGCACTCGCCCGTGGGGTTCGGGGGCGCGTTCGCGCGCCAGTTCCGTTTCCTCTGGGCGTCGCGGCGGCCGCTCCTGCTGGGCGTGGCGCTCCTCGCCCTGCTGGTCCTGGCGGGCGACCCGTGGACCAACGACCCGAAGATGCGGCTGCTGGTGGCCTGGCCGCTCTGGATCTCCATCGTGCCCATCTTCTGGGCCTTCTCCGTCTTCCACAACGAGGGGCCGAGCGACCGCCTCTACTTCTGGTCGCACCCCACGGGCCGGGCGCGGCACACCATGGCGCGGCTCGCGGCCGGCCTGGCGTGGATGTGGATCATGTACGCGTTCCTGCTCCTGGCCGGGTGGATCTTCGGGCTCACGGACGGCAATGCGTGGCAGATGACGGAGATCGGGTTCGCCGCCTGGGTGAACTACTTCACCGGCCCGCTCCTGATCTACCTCCTGATCTCCATCCTGACGGTGCCCAGCGACCACCCGATCCGCTGGTTCCTCGGCATCCTGCTGGCCGTGCCGCTCCTGATCAGCCTCCTCCACACCTGGATCGAGAACGTAGAGCCGATCCTCCAGCGCGTCTTCGCGCCGCTGATCAACGACGACTGGGGGCTCTTCGTCACCACGGCCGGCGCCATGGTGAAGGAGGTCGACGCCCTGGACGTGACGCTCCGGCGGATGGCCGACCCGACCTTCGTCGCCAGGGGCGGATTCGACGGTGCCCAGCTGTGGGGCGTGGCCACGCCGCTGTGGATCATCGGGCTGGTGGCCCTCGTGACCGTCATCGCCACACGGCATCCGGACACGCTGCCCAAGCTCCGCAGCCTGAAGTTCTGGAGCTGACCACGACCCTGGCAGGGGGATCGTGAGGCCCGGGCCCCGGGGGCGCCACGCCTTCGGGGCCCGAGGCGTGTGGGGCGATGGCGCCCGAAAGGAACGCGAAGAGGGCTTGACGCGGATGATGGGGATGCCCAGCTTTTTTCAGCCACGCAGGGACGGGACCCCTGTGCTTCGCAACAGGTACCGAGAGCACGAACGAGGTCGATGAGGGCCCTGCTACGTACAGGAGCGATGATCGGGTTGTGCATGGCCGTGGCGGCCCCGGCCGCGAGCCAGAGCCTGCGCGGCTCCATGAGCTCCGTCACCCGCCAGTACCGGGTCGCCCAGGACCACGACTTCACCTTCCTCCGCAACGGCGATCAGATCCGCCGGTTCGTCGACGCCGGCTACCTGGTGGAGATTTCGGGCAACCACCACTACGTGGTCACCGACAACGCGAAGTACCCGTACGCCCGCCCCGAGGTCAAGCTCTTCCTGGAGCGGCTCGGGGCCCAGTACATGGCGGCGTGCAACGAGCGGCTGGTGGTCACCAGCCTGACCCGGCCGAGCGCGGCACAGCCGCGCAACGCCTCCAGCCGGTCGGTCCACCCCACGGGGATGGCGGTAGACATCCGCCGCAGCAATCAGCGCACCTGCCGGACCTGGATCGAGGGGGTGCTGGTGTCGCTGGAGCGCAGCGGCGTGCTCGAGGCGACCAGTGAGCGGTGGCCGCCCCATTACCACATCGCCATCTTCCCGCGCCCCTACGCCCGCTACGTGGCCGCGCTGCCCGACCCGTCGCTGCCGAACCCGGACACCGTGATCCACTACACCGTGCGCCGGGGCGACAGCCTCTGGAACATCGCCCGCGACTACGGGGTCGAGGTGGACGCGCTCAAGGAAGCCAACGGGCTGACCGGCAACCAGATCTACGCCGGCCAGACGCTCCGGATCCCGCCCGTCAACTGACCCGGGCAGCCATGGGAAAGACCCGCTCCGATCCCGGCCCGCCTGACCATCCGGGCGCCCGGCCCGATCCCGGGTCCACCGCTGCCGGATCCAGAACTGGCGAGTCCACCGCGGCTGTCGTGCCCGGCGGGATCATCGGGATGGTCCACCTGCCGCCGCTCCCCGGCGCCCCCGGCTATGCCGGCTCCATGGCCGCCGTCCTCGACCGGGCCCGGGCCGACGCCGACGCCCTCCACCGGGCCGGCGTGCATGCCCTGCTGGTGGAGAATTACGGAGACGCGCCGTTCCACAAGACCGTCGGCGCCGAGACCGTGGCGGCCCTGACCGCCGCCGTCCTGGCGGTCCGGGCGGTCACCGACCGGCCCGCAGGCGTGAACGCGCTGCGCAACGATCCCACGGCCGCCCTGGCCGTGGCCGCCGCCACCGGGGCCGGCTTCATCCGCGTGAACGTCCACACCGGCGGGATGCACACCGACCAGGGGTGGATCGAGGGTCGGGCCGCCGAGACGCTCCGGCTCCGGGCCCGGATCGCCCCCGCCGTGGCCATCCTGGCCGACGTGATGGTCAAACACGCCACCCCGCCACCGGGCCTGACCCTCGAGGCCGCCGCCCGGGACGCGGCGGAGCGGGGGCGGGCGGACGCCGTGATCGTGTCGGGCACCGCCACCGGCGAGGCCACGGCCGTCGAGCACGTCCGGACGGTGGTCGGCGTGGTGGAGGTGCCGGTACTGGTGGGGAGCGGCGTCACCGCCGAGACCGTGCGGGATGTGCTCGACGAGGCCTGCGGCGTCATCGTGGGGAGCGCCCTCATGAAGGACGGCCGGGCGGGCGGACCCGTCGATCCGGCGCGGGCCCGGCGTCTGGTGGAGGCCGCGAAGGCGTAGGAGCGCGGTTCCGCCGGGGCCGACCCGCCGACCCGATGGTACGGCTCCGGGCCGACCGGGTCGGCCCTAACGCCCGTGGCGCCGCTGCTTGTCGCCGGGCTGGTAGGGCAGCTGGTTCAGGTAATGCTGGGCCTCGATGTCGATCCGCGAGGTCCGCAGCTGGTCGGTATCCACCCGGACCGAGGTCTCCATCCCGTGGCTGTGGGCGCTGACCGTGATGGTGCCGTCGCCACCGCGGAGCTTGACCGAGTGGCGGTCCTGGTCCATGACCTCCAGGGGGATCCGCTCCTGCAGGAAGTCGGCGGCCAGCTGGACCGCCTCGGACCCATTCATTGCCGTAAGTCTCTCGTACGCAGCCATCTGTATACCTCCACCTGATGCTGATTCTCGGCCCGCCGCCCCCGGGGCGGGCCAACCCTCGGGTGCGCCCGGAGCCTGAAGGAGAACGATTTCGGCGTCCCCGGGCAAGGGGTCACCGGTTGTCACCGGTTCGCTTCGATCCACCCCACCAGCTCATCGACGGGGAGCACGCCGGCGGCGCGCGCCTCCCCGACCTGGACGGCGGGCACACCGGTGATCCCGGCGCCGGCCACGGCGTGCTGCTCCCGGACCACGTCGGGCCGGTAGACATCGGTTCCCAGGGCCACGTGCATCGGCTCGCGATCGAGCCCGGCGGCCTCGCCGATGTCGGCCAGTACATCGATGCGCGAGATGTCGCTGCCATCGGACCAGTAGGCGTGGTAGATCCCCCGGAGCACGGCGGCGGCCGCGTCGTTCTCGATGGCGTAGGCCACGGCCTCGTGGGCCTTGCGGGTGCGGGGCACCATGGGGGGCAGGGCCATGGGGATCCCCCACTCCTCGGCGAGTGCCCGTGCGGTCTCCATCTCCTCGGCCAGGGCCGGATCATCGGGGGAGGGTAGCGGCTCGGGGGGCGGCCGGAGCTCGAACGGGACCGGCCGGACCCGGAGCCCGGTCCGCTCGGCCGCATCGGTCACGGCATCGAGGGCGAGCCGGCAGTACGGGCTCGCGAAGTCGTGGAAGAAGAGGAGGCGATCCATGGTGGCCGGAATGTAGCAGGGGTCGGGAGGCCGCGTCGACCGCGCTTCTGGCCACGCGCCTTGCCCCCACCTCCGCCGCCCCACCATCTTGCCTCTCTGCGCCACGTCATCCACGGGAAGCCATGAGCATAGATCCAGCGGACTTCAGCGAGAACGTCAGTCGGATCAGTCCGTCGGCGACCATCTCCGTCTCATCGTTGGCCAAGGAGCTCAAGGCCCGGGGGCGTGACATCATCAACCTGAGCGCCGGCGAGCCGGATTTCGCCACCCCCGAGTTCATCGCCCGGGCGGGCGCGGCGGCCATCGAGGACGGGAAGACCAGGTACACCCCGGTCCCGGGGCTGCCGGAGCTGCGGGAGGCCATCGCCCGAACGCTGGCCGACGTCCACGGCGCCGAGACCCGGCCCGATGGGGTTGTGGTCTCCACCGGCGCCAAGCAGGCGCTGTTCAACGCGCTGTTCGTGTTGACCGGCCCCGGCGACAGGGTGATGGTACCGGTCCCCTACTGGACCAGCTACCCGCAGATGACGCACCTGGCCCGGGCGGAGATGGTGGAGCTCCGGGGCCCGGAGGAGCGGGGCTACCGGGTCGGCCCCGAGGAGCTGGAGGCGGCGTGGGACCCGTCGGTCAGGGTACTCCTGCTGAACTCGCCGTCGAACCCGTCGGGCGCGGTGTACCGGCTCGAGGAGCTGGAGGCCATCGCCCGGTGGGCCACGGAGCGGGGTGTCTGGATCGTGAGCGACGAGATCTACGCCCGGCTCTGCTACGTGGCCGACCGGGCACCGGGGCTCCTCGACCTCCCGGCCGAGCTCCGGGAGCGGGTGGTGGTGGTGAACGGCGCGTCGAAGGCGTACGCCATGACCGGCTGGCGGATCGGGTTCTCGTACGCCGACCCGGAGCTTACGTCGAAGATGGCGGCGCTCCAGAGCCACATCACGTCGAACGCCGCCACGCCGTCGCAGCACGCGGCCATCGCCGCCTACACCGCCACGCCCGAGCAGGACGCGGAGCTCCAGGCCATGGCCGATGCGTTCCGGAGGCGCCGCGACCGGGTGGTGGAGCTGCTGGAGGCGCACCTCCCGGGCACCGGGCGCGTGGCCCCCGAGGGCGCGTTCTACCTGTTCATCCGGGCCGACCCGTGGTACGACGACGCGCGCCCGGACTCCGTGGCGCTCTGCACCTGGCTCATCGAGGAGGCCGAAGTGGCGCTGGTCCCGGGATCCGCGTTCGGCGACGACCGCTACGTCCGCCTCTCCTTCGCCGCCTCCACCGACCAGCTCGAGGCCGCCTTCCAGCGGCTGGGCCGCGCGTTGGCGGGTCGGTGAGTGGCTGAGGCGTTGGCGGTGGAGAGGCCTGGTCAACCGCGGAGGCGCGGAGGCGCGGAGCATGCGCGGAGAACTTCTTGTTTGTCTGGCTCTTTCCCGCATTTGTTGATGTGCAGGGCCGGGATTCCAGCGCCAGGTGGCCATGCCGGTCGGGGTAGGAAGGACGGCACGCGGCCGCGCGTCCGGGAAACCGCACGGATGCGACCGCGACGGACGCGACGACGCGACGAAAACAGCAGAAGAAAGCTATGAAGAAACCTCGCGGCGGATCCCGGACCCGCAGCGCGAGGCTGGAATCCCAGGGGGTCTCTGCTCGGCACCCTCGTCACGTTCGCCGCGTCGTCGCGGTGAATCCTGCGTGCCGTAACGTTCGTCGCGGTGAACGTTTCCGCGTGCTGCGCTTCCGCGTCTCCCGCGGATTCCGGTGTGAAAGGCTGTTCCTGTTCCCGCCCCCATCGCTTTCTTCAACAGATTCTGAGAAGAACCGAAAGAAGAAACTCCGCGGGTGCTCCGCGCCTCCGCGGCTCCGCGGTTCACATTGAGCCAATCCTGCCAAGAACAGGAGGAACGCCGATGCGCGTCCCCACGATGTTGAAGGCCGTCACACTCCCATTCTTCCTCGCCCCGGTCCTCGCCCTCGGGGCCGTACCCGCCGCCGCCCAGGACGCCGACCTCATCGTCATCGCGGACCGGGTGTGGACCGGCGATGACGGCCGGGCGTGGGCGGAGGCGGTGGCGGTGCGGGGTGAGACCATCGTGGCCGTGGGTGGCGCCGACGCGGTGCTCGCACACCGGGGCGCTGCCACGCGGGTGATCCGACAGCCCGGCGGGTTCGTGGTCCCCGGCTTCATCGACAACCACACCCATTTCAACAGCGCTGGCGCGCTGCTCCTGGGGGTGAACCTCCTGGACGTCTCCGACGCCGACGGGCTCCGGGCCCGGGTGGCGGAGGCCCGGGACCGGCTCCCGGGTGGCGGGTGGATCGTGGGCGGCGACTGGGGCGCGTACGAGGCGTGGGCCCAGGGCTCCACCGGAGGCGGCTACGGTGAGGAGGCCGGCCAGGGTGGGGGAGGCGACGAAGGTCGGCCCGCACCGTCGTCGCCTTTCGACCCGGGCCGCTCGGTCATCGACCCGGTGACACCGGAGACGCCGGCGCTGCTGTGGAAGTGGGACGGGACGGCGTATCTGGCCAACGGCGCCGCGCTGGAGGCGGCGGGCGCGGCGTGCGGGTGGGAGGGCGTGGAGTGCGAGGACGGCCGGATGACGGGCCGGATCTCGGGCTCCGCCGTGGCCCGGATCCGGGACGCGATCCCGCCGAAGAGCCTGGAGCAGCGGGTGGCGGAGGGGCGGGCGGCCATGGCGCGGCTCCGGTCGCTGGGCGTCACCACCATCCACGACATCACGCCGCCGAACCAGCTCGAGGTCTTCGAGCGGCTCCTGGCGGAGGGCCATCTCACGACCCGGGTCTACGCCCGGCCCACGGTGGACAGATGGGACGACCTCTCGGCCGCCGGGATCCGGCACGGCTTCGGGAGCGAGTGGCTCAGGATCGGTGGGCTCAAGGGGTTCGTGGACGGGATCATGGGCAACTCCAGCGCCCGGTTCTACGAGCCGTACCTCCACAGCGGCGAATTGGGCAGCTGGCGAGACTCCACGAACACCGGCGCCACCCGTGGCCCGGGCTCCGGGATGGAGCCGCCGGGGAACATGCTCCGGAACCTGCTCGGCGCCGACAGCACCGGCCACTGGCCCCATATCCACGCCATCGGCGACGCCGCCATCGACACCCTCATCGACCTCATGGAGCACGTCATGGAGGTGAACCCGCCCCGGGACCGGCGCTACCGGATCATCCATGCCCAGGTGCTCCGCGGGCCCGACGTGGCCGACCGGATGGCCCGGCTCGGGATCATCGCCGAGGTGCAGCCGTACCACACCATCGATGACATGCGCTGGATGGAGGAGCGGATCGGAGACCGCTCGCGCTGGGCCTACGCCTTCCGCACCCTCCACGACGCCGGCGTGCTCCTGTCCTTCGGCAGCGACTGGCCCGGGACCAACGCCAGCTGGTACACCGCCAACCCGCTCCACGGGATGTACGCCGCCGTGACCCGGCAGACGCTGGACGGGGAGCCCGAGGGCGGCTGGTTCCCCCAGGAGCGGATCGACATCGAGACCGCGCTCCGGGCGTACACCGTGAACAACGCCTGGGCGGCCGGCGAGGAGGCGGTCAAGGGGAAGCTAGCGCCGGGCTACCTGGCGGACCTCGTGGTCCTCGACCGGGACCTCTTCCGCATCGACCCGTCGGCGCTGAAGGGCGTGAGCGTGCTGTACACCGTCACCGGCGGGCGCGTGGTCTACGAGGCCGAGGGGATGTAGCCGTGCCGGGAGGCAGCGCTCTCGGCCCGGCTCCGCGGTTAACATTGAGCCAGAGCCACCCGAACCGAGTGAGACCACGATGACCGATATAGATCTGTCCGTTCTGATGTCCGGCTACGTACGGGACCTCTTCGCCCCGGAAGGCCCGGTGCTGGAGGAGCTGCGCTACGAGATCTCCCGGCAGGAGCTGCCGGAGATCTACATCTCCGCCGAGGAGGGGAAGCTGCTCCAGGTGCTCCTGGCCGCCATCGGCGCACGCCGCGTGCTGGAGATCGGCACCCTGGGCGGCTACAGCGCTCTCTGGATGGCCCGGGCCCTCCCTGGCGATGGCCACCTGCTGACGCTGGAGAAGGACGCCGACCGGGCGGCTTTCGCCCGGGGCTTCATCGAGAAGGCGGCGCTGGAAGACGTGGTGGAGGTCCGGGTCGGCGACGCACGGGAGATCATGGCGGAGCTGGCCGGGGCCGTGGAGGCCGGCACCGAGGAGCCCTTCGACGGCGTCTTCATCGACGCCGACAAGGAGGGGATGGTCGAGTACCTGGAGCGGTCGCTGGAGCTGGTCCGCCCCGGCGGGCTGATCCTCGCCGACAACGCCTTCCGGAGCGGCAAGGTCCTGGACGACACCCCGGCGGAGGACACGAAGGGCGTCCTCGAGTACAACGACCGGGCCGCGTCCGACCCGCGGCTGGTCTCCACCGTCATCCCGATCCGCGACGGGCTGGTGGTGTCGGTGGTGAAAGGCTAGGGGCGCGGCCTGCCGCGACTCCCCGGCTTCCGAATCCGTTCCTTCGACCCGGGGCGGCCCTCTTCAGCTCTGCCAACCGCCGCCTCGTTTCCGCCAGCGTCTCGAGGTTTTTCAGCCGTTGACGGATGCTGAGCCGGAGACTGCGGCGGAGCTGGGCCCGTCGGCTCCCATCGAAGATGGCGGTTTCCCAGCCTGGGGATTCAAGGGTGGTCATGGGCCGTTCATCTCCTGAATTAGCCGGAGGTTCTGGGCATCATCCAGATCCGGTGGCCGCCCCGTCGACTTCTTCGTCCCCAGCATGGTGCCGAGCTTCACGAAGTTTACTTCAAGATCTTCGGCCACTTCGACAACCATCGCCGTCAGGTATTCCGCATCGAAGTCGAAGGGCTCGGTGGCGAAGAGGTCGCGGCCGGGAACGGGCAGGATCGGCTGGAATCAGAGTTCTTCCAGCGCCTTCATGGCTGCGAGCACTTTCGCGGGTCCAGTGATAACACCAGGTCGAGGTCCTGGGTGACGCGCTGGTAGCCGTGCGCGTTCACGGCCACTCCACCGGCCACGATTACCGCACGTGTGCGTCGGCGAGCGCCCGGAAGACGGCTTCGAGGGCGGCGAATCTCATGCCGCATCATCGAGACCTCCAACCCGGCCGAGCAACGCTCTGTGGCAAACCGGGACCGACCAGAAGAGTAGCCAGTCTGGCACACTGACGTTGAGCAACCCACGCCTCGCGCGCGCGGCGGCGAGGTACACGGGTATCGGGCATGCACACTTCACCCGGTTTCAATCCACGCCCCCCGCGCGGGGGGGGCGACGACCGTCTCGTTCGTGAGGGATACCATGGTCGTGTTTCAATCCACGCCCCCCGCGCGGGGGGGCGACGCGAACCCGCGCCATGGCGCGCCGCATACCGGCGTTTCAATCCACGCCCCCCGCGCGGGGGGGCGACGCAGCCGACCGTCCACATACCACCGGGCAAACTGTTTCAATCCACGCCCCCCGCGCGGGGGGGCGACGGCTTCCATTCGCCCGACTTGCTTTCGACGAAGTTTCAATCCACGCCCCCCGCGCGGGGGGGCGACGACGGCTGACAACGTGTCCGAGTCCACTACCCGGTTTCAATCCACGCCCCCCGCGCGGGGGGGCGACCAGGACCATGCCACAGATTGGACTCGAGAAGATCGTTTCAATCCACGCCCCCCGCGCGGGGGGGCGACGCCCGACAACCGACAAACGAAATCCAGCGTATGTTTCAATCCACGCCCCCCGCGCGGGGGGGCGACGATGACCCACGGGCGCACACGGGAACAGAAAGCGTTTCAATCCACGCCCCCCGCGCGGGGGGGCGACGCCATCGCGATCAGGAAGAGGAAGAGGTAAGAGGTTTCAATCCACGCCCCCCGCGCGGGGGGGCGACCCGCTATTTCGAGGTGATCTAACATGAGTATTCAGTTTCAATCCACGCCCCCCGCGCGGGGGGGCGACAGGCCCGGGTGTCGTGATCGAACCACACTATGACGTTTCAATCCACGCCCCCCGCGCGGGGGGGCGACCGCGTTCACGGTCGTACATGGACGACTCCGCCAGGTTTCAATCCACGCCCCCCGCGCGGGGGGGCGACTCGGGAGCCCTGAGGCGCCGGGCCACCTGGTGCCGTTTCAATCCACGCCCCCCGCGCGGGGGGGCGACGGAGCCGGGCGGCGAAGCGCGCGGCCCGGACGCGTTTCAATCCACGCCCCCCGCGCGGGGGGGCGACGGTGGCAGTCCAGGATCTTC
>CAZSBL010000126.1:0-10557 GCA_964605205.1 uncultured Gemmatimonadaceae bacterium | reverse complement strand
CCGTACGGGACATTACCACCGTCAAAGACGGTGGGTTGCTACGCTGAACTCAAAAAACTCCGCGTATGCTCCGCGTCTCGGCGTCTCCGCGGTTGACCAGGCGCCCGCCCCGCCCAAGCCCCCGGGAGCCGACCCTGGCTCCTTTCACCCACTGCAGATGTCGAAGAGCCAATTTCAAAGCTGGTCCGATAGGAGGCGCTCCAGCTGCTTCCAGCTCCTCGCCGAGACCGCACGGATCAGCTCGGCCTCGCGCTCGTCCACGCCGGCGCGGCGGACGATGGCCCGCAGCGTCCGGAGCACGGCCTCGGGGTTCTTCCCGCCGCGATAGAAATTGATGGCCCGGAGGTGGCGGTCGACGTGGTCGAAGACCTCCTCGAGGTGGGCGGTGGTGGCGGGCGGCGCGTCACGCCGGGGTGTTGGCAGGGGCTTGTCGCTGCCGGGCCCTTCGAGCCAGAGCTCGTAGGAGACCAGGAGCACGGCCTGGGCCAGGTTGAGCGACGGGCGCTCGGGGTCTGTGGGGACGGTCCAGATCCGGTCGCAGCGGTCGAGCTGCTCGTTGGTGAGCCCGATGTCCTCGCGGCCGAAGACGATGCAGATCGGGCCCCGGTCGTCGCCGGCCAGCGCCAGGATTTCCTCCGCGGCGTCGCGAGGATGCTCCCACTGGTGGCGCATGGCCCGGCGCCGGGCGGTGGTGCCGACCACCTCCACGGCGTCGGCGGTGGCCTCTTCCAGCGTGTCGAAGAACTCGGCGCGGTCCCGGACGATCTCGGAGCCGTGGGCGATGCCCTCGAGCCGGTACTCGTCCCATTCGGCCGGGTTCACGAGCCGGAGGCGCCTCAGGCCCGTGTTCATCATGGCGCGGATGGCGCCGCCGATATTGACCCGGTCCTGGGGCTCGGTCAGGACTACCACCACGTTCCGGGCCAGGTACTCGCGAGGATTCATGCGCGTTGTGGATGTCGACGTTTCGTACACTACGTGGGTGGGATCGGCGCAGAAGGCGGCCTCGCGCGCGGATCCCCGGCGTGGGGCGGGCCCGCTCGGGCTCCGGCACCCGTCGGGCGGTGAGCATGGCCCGGGGAGAGCGAGCGACCTCCCCGGACCCGATCCTCGTTCAGTCCCTGGGCGGCGAGGTGTGGATGATGATGGCTCCCAGCACGTGGCGGGATCCGATCCCCGGCAGGCTCGCCGAGGCCCGGGGGCCGTCCATCCACTCCAGCTGGTAGACGCCCTCCGGCGACCACTGCTCGAGCACATCCAGCCCGCCCAGGTACGACCGGTTCTGGTAGACCACCACACCACTCTGCACGGCGCCGAAGCTCCGGTCCCCGGAGCGGCGCTCCACGTTCAGCCACCGCGGCCGCAGACGCCGGATCACGTCGTACAGATTGGTGGCCTCCCCACTCTGGATCTCCTCCCGCGTGATCCGCTCCGGGTCCGGCCGCGGGCCCTGCATCGCGCTGTACCCGCACGCGGCCGTCGCCAGCACCAGTACCGCCAATGGAATTGCGACTCGTATCCTCACGATTCTCCTCATGTTGCCGTTGCGATCCGTGGCGCCTACCGGCCCGGAATGACGTACGATACCCCCACCGTGAAGCCCGGGGGACGCATCTCTCCACCGAACTGGAGCCGCACCGATGGTGACAGCCGGAGAAGGCCCCCGGCCAGCAGGTTGACCCCGCTCGTGGAACCCGACTCGTCCTCCACCCAGTAGTAGCCGAGGCGGCCCAGTACCTCCGCCGGGTCCAGCCACTCCCGGTACTGGGTCTTCGTCGCCCAGCCTGCGCCGGCGTACACCACCAGCTCGTCCGTCACCACCCGGGTGATCCCCACGTTGAACGCGCGCCAGTGCGATTCGCTGTCCACCGGATGGTGCTCCGGGTCGACCTCCGAATCCTCGATCCCCGGCTCGAACGCCTCGTCATCCGCCCGGTCGCCGACCCCCATCTTGGCGTCCACGTACAGCCCCCACCCGTTCAGCCCGGGGATCAACCCCCAGACCGTTCCGCCCAGGAACATGTGCGGACCGCTGGCCACGTACCCGATGCCCAGCGCGCCGTCCCCGACCTCCGGGGGCGACTCCTGCGCCGCCACGGGAAGGGCCCAGAAGGCCGCGACCGCCAGTGCACTGGCGGCAAGAACCTGTCGTCTCATCGGTATTCTCTCACGAAGCTTGGGTCGCTATATTCCGTACGGTGGAAGAAATTGGCTGGAACGATGATACCATCCGGATGGTACCATTGGTGGAAAGGCGAAGCAAGGAGGAGGAGCCATGAAACGACATCTGCTACTGATAATGGCGCTTGGCCTGACCTTTTCCCTCGCGGCCTGCACCAACCCGCTGGCACCGCGGTCCTCGGACGAGACGGAGCAGGAAGAGCGGAACCCGGGTGAAGACGAAGGGAGCGCGGCGCTCCCGCTGTACGGGGTGACGTTCGCGTAAACGGCCGCACCCCTCGTTCCCGCACCGGGGGCCGAGGGCACACAAGAAAAAAGGGCCGCGCCCGAGGGCGCGGCCCTTTTTTCATCCCACCCCCGAGGGGGTGGTCCGGCTCACGCTACGAGTCGAACCCGTAGACGCTCCCCGGTGCGCTGAAGTTGCCACCCGTCGGATCCCCACCGAAGGTGATGCACCCCTCCTCGAGCTGCAGCACCTGCACGTCGCCGCACGGGACCGGGTAGTGGAGGGGTGTGCCTGCGTACAGGTCACCCCAGCCGCGGCCGTCGAAGAGCCACGACGCGCCGTAGATCCCCTTCCAGCGGGTCTCCTGGCGCTTCTCCCACTTCAACGCCTCCCACAGATCGCCGCACGTGCCGTCCGGCAGCTGCGGTACGCAGGAGGTGTTCTCGCTCGCATCGTAATTGCTGGAGCCGTCGAAGGCGTTCAGGCCGTTCGCGGTCCGGCTGTCGTTGACGATGGTCGCAGCGGCACCCAGCTGGCCGGCACGGTACAGACCCTCCGCCTCGAGGAACTGCATCTCGGCGTGGGAGATCTGCGGCCACTCGCTCTCGGTCAGGCTGGTGTACCCGATCGTCGGGACGAAGTGGTAGTACGACCAGCGCCAGGAGCCCCGATCGGGCCGGGACCACACGTTGCTGATGGCCCAGTTCGTCATGGCGCACGCCGCCGGGTTCGCATCACTGTCGGTGCACGGGATGACATATTCCGTGCCCGGGTTGGCCATCTGGGTGGCCACGTCCGCGCCCTGCGGGAACCGCGTGTCGGGCGTGACGATGATGATCGGGTCCTCACCCCCCGGCGCCACCACGCGCTCGGAGAGCGGCATGGCGAGCCAGCGCTGGTAGTTCCCGCTCTGGTCGGCCATGCCGTTGATGAACATGTTCATCTCACCCCAGCCGGGGTTGTTGCCGTAGTAGAGCGCGGAGGCCCACCAGCCGGCGTCGATGTTCATGTCCATGATCCAGTCTTCCTGGACCCCGGCATCCACCTCGGCGATGACGTCGCCCCAGACGACGGCATCCCGCTCGGCGGGCGTGCGCGCCACGTTGGCCATGAAGCGGGCCTTGAACGAGTGCGCGAGCTCGATGAGCTTGTCGGCCGTGACCGAAACCGACATCCACTGGCCGGGGATCGGCTCGTTGAAGCCGCCCTGGGCAAGGGTGATGGCCTCATCCAGGTACCCGAGCGCCGCCTCGTTCATCGTGGTGTAGTCCACCGGCGTCTGTGCCTCCGAGAGGTCGGTGGTCTCGTCCACGATAAAGCCGACGGCGTAGGTCATGGCCAGGGAGCCGTGTCCCAGCCCCTGGACGAACTTGCCGTACGCCTGGAGCCGGTTGTACCTCGCCGCCCCCAGGTCATCGACCAGCGCCTGGTCATTGTTGAGGGCGCGAAGCCCGTCCGCAATGGCCGACAGCGCGCTGTACGTCTGGTTCCAGGCCCTGGAGATCTGCATATACTCCGGGTGCGCCTGGAAGTTGCCCACCTCCTGCCGCGGGATCCGGCCATAGTACTCCATCCCGAAGTTGGCCCACGGCGCGGTGTGCTGGAATGACTGGTTGCTCATGAACGGACCGAAACTGGTGTAGGTCCATTCCTGATAGTGCCAGGTGTTGAACGCCCCGGCGACCAGCGACTCGACGTCGTCTGCGTTCGCGATCGCGCGTCGGGCGTCCGGAGCATTCGGGTTCGTGACCTCAAGGTCCGCGCAGCCCGCTGCCAGGAACGCCAGCAGCGCCGCCGCGACCCATCCGGTCTTCAAGTTCAGTCGTCTCATATCGTCGGTCCTCCCTTAGAAGACGAGTTCGAGAGCGGCGGTCAGCGTCCGGAAGTTCGGGTACTGGTACCCGTCCACCCGGGCGATCACGGCCGAACCCGTGTTCCCGCCACCGCTGCCGACCTCGGGGTCGTAGCCGCGGTAGTCGGTCCACGTGATCAGGTTCCGGCCGGACAGGCTCAGGCCGATGCTGCTGAAGCGCTGGAGCCCCGGGATCCCGGTAAGCTGCTCTGCGCCGAACCGGTAGGAAGCCGACAGCTCACGCAGCTTCCAGAAGCTGCCGTCCTCTACGAAGATGCTGCTCGGCTCGAGGCCACTGACGCCGTACAGCGCGTCGAAGTAGCCGACGGGCTTACGCTCGGCTTCCGGCACGTCCGTCTGGTCCATAATGCCGGAGTAGCGCTTGAACGTACCCCACTGGAGCGGCTGGTTGTAGATGTCGAAGCCCTGCGAGGTGTCCAGCAGCCCATAGAACGAGAGCCCGCCCCACTGCAGTGTGGTCGAGAAGGCCATGTTGTAGTCCGGGATGCTGTTGCCCACCGGGCAGGTCTGCGACTGGCTGCCCGGATCGAGCACGTCGTCGCAGTAGCCGGCGATGGGCGTACCCCACATCACGTCGCCGTAACCGTCGACCGTGTGGGTGGTACCCCAGTCGTTCTCGCTGAGGCCGTTCGGCGCGTAGACCAGCAGGCCGTCGTCGTTCTGGACCCAGCCGTCACAGCTCACGCCTTCCGGCAGGTTCTCACACGTCTCGGCGAACTGCACGCCGAAAAAGGTGCCGTACTCCTGGCCTTCCAGCGCGTAGAAGACGTCACCCAGCCCCTGGCCGCCGACACCGTACTGGAACGGCGGGACATCGAGCTTGGTGATCTCGGAGACGGTACGATCGAAGATGGCGCGGGCGGACCAGGTCAGGCCCCGCTGCCGCACGAGCTGGAAGTCCAGGCTCGCCTCGATGGTGTTGTTCTCCAGCGTCCCGACGTTCCGCCACTGCGTGCCGAAGCCGGCGTAGGCGGGGAGCGGGACGGGCATGATCTGATCATCGACGGTCGAGTGCGCGTAGGTCAGACCCAGCAGCGCCCGGCCGTTGAAGAAGGTGGCGTCGAGGCCGAACTCGTCCTCGACCGCGTGCTCGGGCCGCAGGTTCCGGTTACCCAGGTTGACCGGGCTGACGAAACCGCCGGAGACCGAGTACGTCTCGTACTGCGCCGAGAACGTCGGCCGGCCGCCCGCTGTCCCGCGGGAAGCGCGCACCTTGAACTCGTCGACGAACGGGAGCGGGAACCACGGCTCCATGGCCATCCGCCATGCCACCGCGCCACGGTAGTACCACTGGCGGCGCTCATCGGCGCCGAACAGGGAGCTGCCGTCGTTCCGGACCAGGGCGTCGACGATGTAGCGATCCATGAACTCGAAGTTCGTGATCGCGAAGTAGCCGTCCGACCGGATCGTCCGCAGGTAGCTGCTGCTGCCGATGGTCTCCGAGTCGATGTTGTTGAACGTCGGCACGCCGCCCACCGCGAAGCGGTAGCCGTTCGTGCTCACGCTCTCGTAGTCCTCGTTCTCGTAGAGGTACCGGAGCTGCGTCTGGTTCAACAGGTTCTCGCCCAGCTCGAAGTTCATCGAGGCCGTGACGCTGGCGTTGATGGCCTCGTTCAGCGACGCGGAGCGGCTCAGCCACCCGTTGTTCAACTGAGCGTCCGGCTCAGGCGTCCGGTAGCCCTTCGGGTACATCAGCTCGCTGTCGTAGTCGAGACGGTCGTAGCTCAGGTTCGCGTCCACCGCCAGCCAGTCCAGCGGGCTGTACGCGATGTTCGCGGTCCCGAGGAACCGACCCCGGTCCTGGCTGTTCTGCCGGTTGCGGAGCGTGTAGATCGGGTTCGGGCTCTCGATGTTCGTGGGATCGGCCACGAGCACGATCTCGCTCGGATCGTCCGGATCGGGACCCGCGAGGTCCACACCCGCGGGCATCCGCGTCAGGTCGAAGAGCGCACCGCCGCCCTCCGTGTCACGGGAGGAGACGCTGTAGTAGGCGCTCCCCGAGACCTGCAGGTCGTCGACGATGGACTGATCGACGTTGAGCCGGAAGTTCGTCCGGCGGTAGCCCTCCAGCCCCGGCAGCACGCCGCTCTCCATCACGTTGGCGGCCGAGATGTGGAAGTTCGTGGCGCCCGAGCGGCCTTCGGCGGCCAGGTAGTTCTGCATGAACTCGCCGTTGGTGAAGAACCGCTCGACCTGGTTGTAGGTCTGGCCCGGCCACTCGTGCACCGCGTAGGTGTCCCAGGAGTTGGTCCCGGCCAGCACCGGCGACTCGCAGAGCAGCCACTCGCACGTGGTGTTGTCGGAGTTCACGAACAGGCCGTCGTCCGTCACGCGGTACTGATGCACCTCGGTCAGGAGGGCATCAGCCGTGGGCGGCAGGGCGCTGTTCCCGTACTCGCTGCGGAGCGTGTAGCGGATCTCGTTGTCCGGCAGGTCCATGCCGCGCTTGGTGGTGATCTGGATCACGCCGTTGGCGGCACGGGAGCCGTAGAGCGACGCCGCGGCGGCGCCCTTCACGATCTCGATGCTCTCGATGTCAAGAGAGCCGATATCGGACAGGCTCGAGCCCAGGATCACGCCGTCCACGATGTAGAGCGGGTCCTGGTTACGCCCGCTGGCGTTGATGCTCGTGGGGCCACGGAGCAGGATCGACGGCGCCGAGCCCGGCGTACCGCTGCCGGACACCACCGTCGCGCCCGCGACCTTCCCCTGAATCGATGCCGCGGCGCTCACCTGCGGGACCACCAGGTCCTGCGTCCGAAGCTGTGACACCTCGAACGGCACCTTGGCCCGCTGGGTCGCGCCGACCACACCCGTGACGATGATCTCGTCGAGGGAGATCGCTTCGGACTCCAGGGGGATGCTCAGATTGACCACCTCGTCAGCCGTGACACTCACGGCGCGCGTATAGCGCGTATAGCCGATCATGTCCACGGCCACGACCTGGCGGCCCGTGGGCACCTGACGAATGATGAACCGGCCGTCTTCGCCGGTCAGCGTTCCCAGCCCGGTGTTGGTGATGGACACCTGAACACCGGACATAGGCTCATTCGTCGATGCGTCGGTTACGGTACCAGCAACCGTCCCGGTCTGCGCGCTGGCCGCTCCCGCGAACAGCAACGCACCGGCGACTGCCAGCCACCGTAGTGCAGTAGAGCCTCTTGTCATTGTTACTCCTTTGGCAGGGAGACGAGAGGAACTTCAAAAATCAGCGCTCTTGCAGCGCTGGCGATACCGAAGCTGCAAGCGTGCGGCTTCGGCAATTCCTATGTCTCGTTTTTCAAAGGCGATCGGGCGAGCGCAAAAGCGTTCGGGGGGACCGCCCATCTATGACTGCAACTCTACCCCGCTGCGTGAACCGCCTCGGGGAGAGGTTCATCCGTTGCAGGGCTGGTCGGCGAAGTCACGGTATGCCGCAGTGGCTGGGGACCAGCAATGGGATTGTGGGTAAGGGAGTCTGTAACGCAGGGACCGTTCAACTCCTCTGTGACAGGGATATGGTCGGAATGCCGCTTAGTGAGCTTATCCTCCCCCGGAACGGCTGTCAACACCCTCTCACCGCGTGCGCACGCGAGCATGGGGCGACGCATCACTCACTACTCGTTCTACCCATTCTCTACCTCCACCCCCAGGAGCTCGACCTCCGTGGCGGGCTGCCAGACCTGGAGCATGGGGAACCGGCTGCCGAACCAGGCCAGGCTGAGGAGCAGGAGCCCCAGCATGGCGACGGCCACCGATACCTCCGTGAGGCCGAAGACCACGCTGTCCACGCGCGGGTACAGCGTGGGGTAGATCAGGATGTAGCGTTCGACCCAGAGCCCGAGCAGGCTGAGCCCCGCCACCGTGGCCATGATCCCGGGCGTCTTCTTCGGCTTCACGCCGAGGAGCCCGAAGAAGGGGAGTATGAACATGGTGAAGAGGACGAGGATCGAGAGGAGCCGGTAGGGATCCTGGAGGCGGTTGATCAGGAAGCTCTGCTCGTTGGGCAGGTTCCCGTACCAGATCACGATGTACTGGGACCAGAACAGGTAGGTCCAGAAGACGCTGAAGGCGAAGAAGAGCTTGCCGAGGTCGTGGAGGTTGTTGCCCGCGATGTACTCCTGGACGCCCAGACGCTGCCGGTAGAGCACGGTGGCGACGGCGGTGGCGGCGATCCCGCCGAGGAAGGCGGCCATGAAGACGTAGGGCCCGATGAGCGTGCTGAGCCAGTGCGGGTCGAGGGACATGACCAGGTCGAAGGCCACGAAGCTGTAGGCCAGGGCGTAGACCAGGGCCATGATCGGTGCCAGGGTGGCGAGGCGCTTCTGGGCCTTCTCCTCCTCGCGCTCCTGGCCTTCCCAGTTGCGGGTGAGGCGCTGGAACGGGCCCCAGCCCCGATCCATCGCGAGGCCGGCGTCAGGGCGCAGCTGCCAGTAGGCGAAGAGGAGGGAGACGGCGAGGAGCGCCAGCAGGCTGACCAGGTGCCGGGCCGCGAGGAACGGCATGTTCAGGTAGACGGCCTTGTCGCCCACGTCGTGGTGGAGCCAGGGGAACAGGTGGTCGGCGCCCCAGAGGAGGAGCGGCGGGAAGAGGACCAGGTACGCGATGGGGAGGAAGGCCACGAACGAGACGGCGATCCGTCGGACCGGCCGGGACCAGACGCCGCGGGTCAGCGCCACCACGGCGGCCAGGACGACGGCGCCCTGTGCGGTGCCGGCGAAGAAGATCCAGTTGTAGGTGTACGCGCGCCACGCCCGGTCGGCGTCAGCGGCGAGGCCCATGAAGAACCCGATGGCGCCGAGCGCCACGAGCACCAGCGCGGAGACGACCACGCCCCGCGGCATCCCTTCCAGGCGCCGGAGCGGGTATTCCTTCAGCTCTCCGAGATCGTGCGACATGCTACTCCTGTCCCTCCGTGCCCGCGTCGGCGGGCACGGTGTTGAACGGGTCCATCCCGGGCTGCACCCCGCCCGGCAGCTCCACACCGATGGGCGCGCTGCCCTGCTGCAGGTACCGGAGGTACGTGACCACCGCCCACCGCTGGCTCGGCGGGATCCGGCGGTAGCTGGGCATGAGCCCCCGTCCGACCCGGATGATTCCGTAGAGGTATCCGTCGGAGCGCTCCACGGTGGTGGGCAGCATCAGGTTGGTGGCAAACGGCAGCTTGCCCGTGCCCACCAGCGGACCGTCGCCCTCGCCTCCCACGCCGTGGCAGACGGCGCAGTACGTCTGGTACGCCTCCGCGCCCCGGGTCAGCACCGCGTCGTTGGTCGGGAGCGGATTCGTCATTGTGTCGCCCCACGCCCGGAGCGCCGCGTCGGTGTTCTCCACCGGCGGCTCCCGGGCCTCGCCCGGGCCCTCGACCGGGACCGACCGCTCGGGCGGCATCCGGGGCGACTCGTACGGATCGAAGGCCGGCGACTCGCGCATGAAGTTGAGGATGTCGACGCTGGCCATGGCATCCTCGATATCGGTGCACCCCGCGAGCCCGATGGTGCCCAGCACCAGGAGCCCGAGCAGCGCCCGGAGGCGGAGGCGACCCGTCCCGTTACGCCGCATGGTCGCCTCCCTCGTCCCAGCTCTGGACTTCCTCCGCGCCGGCCTCCTCCATGATCCGCCGGGCCTCGTCGCCCCGGTCTGCGGGCGCGTCCACCAGCACGCCGAAGCTGCCGGCACTGAAGCGCGGGTCGTAGGCCAGGTCCTTCCCGGGCGGCCCGAGGCGGGCGTTGATGATGAGCCCGAGCACGGTGGCCAGGGCGCCGAAGAGGATGGTCATCTCGAACGCGATCACCACGAAGGCCGGGAGCGAGATGATGGGCTTGCCGCCGGTGATGAGCGGCCAGTCGAGGGAGGTCCAGATGGCCAGGGCGAACCCGGCGGCGGCGCCGGTGAGGCCTCCCACGAGGGTGAAGAGCCGGACGGGGCTCTGGGGCCGGTGGAGCGCGTGCTCGAGCTCGTGCTGCGGGAGCGGCGAGTAGGTCTCCAGGTCGGTCATCCCGGCGTCCTGCAGCCCCTCGATGGCCTTCACCGCGGTATCCACCTCGTTGAAGACGCCCAGGTAGCGGCTCATTCCTCCACCTCCCCCGGCTCCTGCCGGGCGAGCAGCTCACGGTCTTTCCCGGTCCGGCCCCGGGTCCACTTCCGGGGTGCCGGCAGCACCTCCTTGAGCTCGGCCACCGAGACGGCGGGCAGCAGGCGCATGAAGAGGAGGAACCACATGAAGAACCAGCCGAAGCTGCCCACCATGATCCCCATCTCGACCCAGCTCGGCTCGTACACGTTCCACTGCCAGGGCTCG
>CAZSBL010000125.1:0-10798 GCA_964605205.1 uncultured Gemmatimonadaceae bacterium | reverse complement strand
GCAGCTTGAAGATCCGCTCGCTCGAGGCCATGGCGCCCTGGAGCATGTTGTACTTTTCCGACAGGTCCTGGATCGGGCGGAAGAACCGGCGGGCGTACATGAGGAACGCGGTGACCACGCCCACGGAGATGGTGGCGTCGATGAGCCGGCCACCGCCGTAGACCAGGATGGCGGCGAGGGCGATGGTGGTCAGCAGCTCGATGACCGGGAAGAAGAGGGCGTAGTAGGTGATGGACCGGAGGTGCGCCTCGAGGTGGTCGCGGTTGATCTCGCCGAACCGCTCCGTGATCCGCTCTTCCTGGCCGAAGAGCTGGAGCACGGCCACGCCCGTGAGCCGTTCCTGGAGGAACGCGTTGATCCGGGCCAGCCGGACCCGGATGTCCCGGTAGGCCTGCCGGACCTTGGCCCGGAAGACGAAGGCGACGAGGACCACGAACGGCATCACGGCGAACGCCACCATCGCCAGCTTCCAGTCCATCCACAGCATGACGCCCACGATGAAGATCAGGGTGAAGACGTCGCCGAAGACGGTCACGATCCCGGAGCTGAAGAGCTGGTTCAGCACCTCCACGTCGTTCGTGACCCGGGTCATGAGCCGGCCCACGGGGTTCCGGTCGAAGTAGCGCAGGCTCTGCCGCTGGAGGTGGCCGAAGATCTCGCGCCGGAGGTCGTACATGATCCGCTGGCCGAGCCACGTGGTCAGGATCTGCTGGGCGTAGTTCAGCGCGAAGGTCAGGAGGAGCGCGCCGAAATAGAGGAGTCCGAGTAGCCCGAGCAGCTCCAGGTCTCCGTCCGGGATCGCCCGGTCCAGCGCCACCTTCGTGAAGTACGGGCCCAGTAGCTCGAGCCCGGCCACCACCAGCAGGATCGCCACGCCCAGCACCACCTTCCACCGGTACGGCTTCAGGTACCGGAGCAGGCGACGCATCAGCCGGGCGTCGTACGCCTTCCCGAGCGCCTCCTCCTCGTTGGGTGCCGCCTGGATGTCGGTGGCTGCCATGAACTCCGATGCTTCCGATGCTAGGGGTCGTTCGAGCCGCGTGCTACCCCGGTCGGCGGGCGGTGTTCAGCCACGCCGGGCGTTCCGCTATCCACGCCTCGCTTCCAGCGCTTCGAGCACGTCGTCCACGCTCACGCCCGCCGCCAGCGCCGCCACCAGCGTGTGGTAGACGACGTCGGCCGCTTCCTCCTTCACCCGCTCCCGATCCTCGTCGGCGCACGCCACCGCCAGCTCGCTCGCTTCCTCGCCCAGCTTCTTCAGCCGCAGGTTCCGGTCTCGCAGCAGCTTTACCGTCCAGCTCGACGACGCTGCCCCCGGCCCGCTGCCCGGCTCCGGATCGCCGGAGCTCCCCGACCCGCCGGCGGCTTCCCGCTCGGCCAGCTCGTCCGCCGCCGCCTTCCGCGCTTCCAGTACGTCCGCCAGCCCCCGCAGTGTGGGCGGATCGCCGAAGCAGCTCCGGTTACCGGTGTGGCAGGTCGGGCCCGCGGGGTCGACCCGGGCGAGGACGGCGTCGCCATCGCAGTCGCCGGTCAGGGAGACCACCCGCAGCGTGTTGCCGCTGGTCTCGCCCTTGGTCCAGAGCGCGTCCCGGGAGCGCGAGTGGAACGTCAGCTGGCCGGTCTCCAGCGACGCGTCCAGCGCCTCCTCCGTCGCGTAGCCGAGCATCAGCACCTCGCCGGTCAGCCAGTGCTGGGCGACGACGGGGATGAGGCCGTCCGTCTTGGCGAAGTCCAGGGCGTCGGGGGTGAAGTCTGGCATTATCGGACCTCCACGATACGCCTCACCGTCTCGGCGAGAGCCTGGTTCGTGGCGATGACGTGGCCGGCGGAGTGGCTCGGAGTGCCGGCCCAGTCGGTGAACACGCCGCCGGCCTCCTCGATCACGGGACGTGCGGCGGCGGCGTCCCAGATGTTGAGGACGGGATCGAGCATGGCGTCGGCCCGGCCGGTGGCCACCAGCGCGTAGCCGTAGCAGTCGCCCCAGGTGCGGAAGGTCCCGGCCCGGCCGGCCAGCCGGCCCAGGGCGGAGACCCGGTCGCCCAGCCCCGGGAACGCGTCGCCGCCGGGCGAGAGGTCAGAGACCCGGCGGTCGGGGTCGGTGGGGTCGTCGAGGCGGGCGTCGCCGCTGGTGACCACCAGCGCGGTCTCGAGCTCCGCCCGGTCGGAGACCCGGCACGCCTCGTCGTTCCACCAGCAGCCCAGCCCCCGGGCGGCGGACACCGTCTCCTCGAGGGCGGGGAAGTGGAGTACGCCCACCACCGCCTCGCCATCCACCTCGAGCCCGACCATCACGCCGTAGAGCGGCACGCCGTGGATGAACGACCGGGTCCCGTCGATGGGGTCCAGGATCCAGCGGCGGCCCGACCCGCCGGCCTCCTCGCCGGCCTCCTCGCCCAGTACGCCGTCGTCGGGGAAGCGCTCGGCGAGCATCGCCCGCATGACCCGCTCCGACTCCCGGTCCGCCACCGTCACCGGAGACCGGTCGGCCTTCCGGTCCACCGCCGTCCCGGCCTGGAAATGGTCCAGCGTGACCGCGCCCCCAGCTTCCGCGATCTCGATCGCCTCCGTCAGCTCCTCACGCCATTGCGCCATCATCTCTCCTCGCGATGGTGTCCGAACATTGCCCTGCCACGCACACGGAACGAGCCGTGAACCCGGCCCTGCCGCGATTTCGAACCTCGAACGTCGAACCCCGTCATCGCACCGTGACGCCAGCGTCCGCCAGAGCGGTTTTCACCGCCCCGACACTCACCAGCCCGTCATGGAAGATCCCCGCGGCCAGCGCCGCCTCCGCCCGGCCATCGGTTAGCGCCGGGGCGAAATGCTCCGGGCCGCCGGCACCGCCCGACGCGATGACCGGCACCGTGACGGCGTCGGCCACGGCCCGGGTCACCTCCAGGTCGTAGCCGCTGCGGGCGCCGTCCTGCTCGATGGCGGTGAGGAGGATCTCGCCGGCGCCCAGCTCGGCGCACCGGCGGGCCCACTCCACCGCGTCGAGGTCGGTGGGCATGCGGGCGCCGTGGGTGAAGACCCGGTACCCGGACGGCATGGCGGGATCCCGGCCGGCGTCGATGCTGGCCACTACGCACTGGGCGCCGAACCGCTCGGCCGCCTCGGTGATCAGCTCCGGCCGCTTCACCGCGGCGGTGTTCACCGCCACCTTGTCGGCGCCAGCCCGGAGCACCTCCTGGGCGTCTTCCACGGACCCGATCCCGCCGCCCACCGTCAGCGGCACGAAGAGCTGCTCGGCGGTGCGACGCACGGTGTCGAGCGTCGTCGCCCGGTCCTCCACCGACGCGGTGATGTCCAGGAAGACCACCTCGTCGGCGCCCTCGGCCTCGTAGCGGGCGGCCAGCTCGGCCGGGTCGCCCACGTCGCGCAGCTCCCGGAACTGCACGCCCTTCACCACGCGCCCGGCATCCACGTCCAGGCACACGACCACGCGCTTTGCCAGCATCAGAGCTCCTCCGACGCGGCCGGCTCCGGGCCGGGCCCGCTGGCGCCGGTCCGGGCGGCGGCATCCGGGCTCGAAGGGTCCGGCGCCGGCCCCAGCTCCCCGGCTTCATCCAGGTCTCCCTCCCACTCGGTGGCCACGGAGCCCTTGGTGCTGAAGACCGCGCCGTCGGTGCCGCGGTCGGCCAGTGCCTGCGCCATGGCCATCCCCAGCGCCTTGAACGCGGCCTCCACGACGTGGTGCCGGTCGCGGCCCCGGATCACGCGCACGTGCACCGTCCAGTTGGCGTTGAGCGCCAGCGACCGGAAGAAGTGCTCGTACAGGTCGCTGGGCAGCTCGCCCTGGTAGTGGGGGCGGCCGCCGGTGTCGACCACCACCTGCACCAGCGCGTCGTCCATGGGGATGGTGGCATCCCCGTAGCGGACGCAGGTGGCCGGCGTCTCCTCGCCCAGCAGCGTGCCCAGCGTGATGGCCACGTCCTCGATGAGGTGGTGCCGCAGGTCTCCGGTGGCCTCCACGGTGAGGGGCAGCCGGGCGTACTTCGCCAGCGTGACCAGCATGTGGGTCAGGAACGCGTCATCGGTGGTGATGGACGACGACGCGCCGCCCGCCTCCTCCGAGGCCGGCTTCGCCGCCGTGCCCGCCGCCGAGATCGCCACCCGGATCCGTGTCTCCTTCGTCTCTCGCTTCAGGCTTCCCATCGGTCCTCCATCTCCAGTGCGTCGACCGGATCGAGCCGGCCCGTGTACAGTGCCATCCCCAGTACGGCGCCCGCGACCCCGCCGGCCGCCAGCGCCGCCAGGTCGCTCCGCGTGGTCACACCGCCCGCCGCCATCACCGGGTGCCGGGTCGCGCCGGCCACGTCGCGGAAGAGGGCGTCGTCGATCCCTTCCTGCCGGCCTTCGCGACCCACGTCGGTGGCCAGGATGCCGCCCAGCGCCAGCGGGTCCAGCCCGGCGACGAATTCGAGGGCGTCACGCCCGCTCCCCTCGGTCCACCCCCGGGTCACCACCTCCCGGCCACGAACGTCGGCGGCCACCACCACCCGCTCCGGCCACCGCTCGGCCGCCGCCTCCAGCCACGGCCGGTCTTCCACCGCCCGCGTCCCGACAATGCACCGGTTCGCACCCAGCTCCAGCGCCCGGGCCACCGCCTCGTCGTCCCGGAGCCCGCCGCCCACCTGCAGCAGCGCCACGCCGCGGCCGGCCTCCCGGCGCTCCCGGATCACCGCCGCGATGGCCGCCACCGCCTCGTCGTTCCGCCCGTCCCCGAGTGCCGCGTCCAGGTCCACCACGTGAAGGTGACGGAAGCCCGCGTCCAGCCACCGCTCCGCCACCGCCGCCGGGTCCGGCAGCCGCACCGGCTCCTCCGACGGATCCCCGCCCACCAGCTGCACCGCCTCGCCCCCCCGCAGATCGATGGCTGCCCAGACCTTCATGCGTCCCCCCGCGTGTCCGTGCTTCCGCCCGTACTCGTACCCGTACCCATGCCCGTGCCCGACACCTCATCGGGATCGGGGAATCCACCCGGATCCCCGATCAACGCCACGAAGTTTCGGATGAGCCGAAGCCCGCTCTCCCCGGACTTCTCCGGATGAAACTGCGTTCCCAGCACCCGCCCACGCCGGACCGCCGCCGGGAACCGGTCGCCCTCGTGGACGGCCCAGGCCATGACGTCGGCCTCCGCCGTCGGGTCCGCCACGTAGCTGTTGGCGAAGTAGAACCGCTGGCCGGAGACGCCGTCGAACAGCGGGTCATCCGACGGGACCACGTTCCACCCCATGTGGGGCACCCGCTCCGCCCGGAGCCGCCGCACGCGGCCGGGGACGAGCCCCAGCCCCTGGCCGGCGCCCTCGTCGCTGGCGTCCAGCAGCAGCTGCATCCCGAGGCAGATTCCCAGTATCGGCAGCCCCTGGCCGGCGGCCTCCCGGATCCCGGCGGCGTACGGCGCGAGCCGCTCCGCCGCGGCGCCGAACGCGCCCACGCCGGGGAGCACCAGCCCGTCGACGCCGTCCAACTCCGCGCCCACCGCCACCTCGGCGCCCTGCCGCTCCAGCGCCTTGGTCAGGCTGTGCAGGTTGCCGGTCCCGTAGTCGAAGAGGAGCAGCTTCATCGGGACACCTCGCTCCCCAGCGCCAGCCCCGGCTCCGGCGCCAGCTCGATCCCCGTGGCCAGTACCGCGTCGAGGGCGTCCAGGAACCGTTCGAGGATCGCCCACGGCGCCACGGTCACCCGCAGCGCGTCGCCCACGCCGTCCAGCGCCTCGAACGCCCGGACGCCGAAGCCCCGCTCGGCGAGGCCGGCCTTGAGCCGCGCCGCGCTGCCGTCGCCGGCCGGGCCGGTGGCTGCCAGCACGAAGTTGGCCGCGCCCTCCACCACGCCGAACCCTCGCCGGCGCAGCTCGTCGGCCAGCCGGCCCCGGTTCGCCACGGCTTCGGCCACCACGCCATCGACCCACGCCCGGCCGTCGGTCAGCGCCGCCGCGGCCGCCGCCTCCGCCGGCCCGTTCACCTTGTACGGCCCACGGGACAGCTCGATGGCCCGGGCCACCGGCTCCGGCGCGATGGCGTAGCCCACGCGCAGCCCCGCCAGCCCGTACGCCTTCGAGAGCGTCCGGAGGATCACGCCGCGGCCCGACGCCAGAGCCGGGCCCACGAGGGACCCGCCGCCGGCCGCCTCCGCGAACTCGCCGTACGCCTCGTCGATGAGGACCAGCCCCCGGGCCCGGTCCAGCAGCTCGGCCACCGTGTCCCGGTCGATCATGGCACCGGTGGGGTTGTTCGGCCGGCAGAGGTAGACGACGTCGGCGCCGGCCAGCCTCTCGAGCGCACCCTCCTCCAACGTGCCGTCCGGCGCCATCCGCACCGGCCGGGGGCGGGCGTCGTTCATCCGGGCGAAGATGTCCGCCATGGGGAACGTCGGCGCCGGGAACGCCACCACCGCGCCGGGATCGCAGAACGCCCGGATCGCCGAATCGATGACGTCGTCGGACCCGCACCCGGTGACCACGTTGGCGGGCGTGATCTCCGGAGCCTCCAGGCCCCCGCCGACGGCCCCGCGCCCGACTCGCGGCGCCCCCGGCCCGCCTGGTCCGCCTGGTCCGCCTGGTCCGCCCGGCCCGCCCGGCCCGCCCGGTCCGTCTGGCCCGCCTGGCGCTCCCGGCCCGCTCCATGCCGCCACCACCGCGTCCTTGAGCCGGGTCCCGTACACCGTGGGATATCCCGTCGGCGACGCGTACCGCGACAGCGCCTCCAGCCCCGCCGGACACGCGCCCCAGAGATTCGTGTTCGCGCTCAGGTCCGTCTCCAGCGGCGGTCGCTTCGGATCGTAGTGCGTCATCTCCCGGTACGGCCGCCGGGGCGAGGGCGATGTCGAAGACCCCGCCGCGGAGCCGGAATCCCACCCGGCATCCAGCCCAGCCGCGAGCCTCCCCGCAGCCGCGTGCCCGAACAGCCCTTCCGCCTCCGCCAGCGGGACCGTCACAGCGGCCAGCCGCCCGGCCGCCTCGTCGGTCCGGACCTCCTGCCACGTGGTCCAGCGGAAGAAGTCGTCCACGGAGAGCCCCGAGTAGCTCCGGGCCAGCCCGCCGGTGGGCAGCACGTGGTTCGCGCCGGTGGCGTAATCGCCGAACGCGTTCGAGCTCCGGGGCCCGAGGAAGACGGTCCCGGCGGCCCGGATCCCGGCCAGTGTGGACCGGGGGTCGGCGGTCAGGATCAGCAGGTGCTCGGGCGCGTACCGCTCGGCGAAGGCTCTGGCGTCGGCCGGCGACTCTGCCACCAGCAGCGCGCCGGAGGTTTCCAGGCTCGCCTCCACGATCTCCCGGCGAGGCGTCTCGGGGACCAGGCGGGCGAGGGCTCCGGCCGTGGCCTCGGCCACCTCCCGCGAAGACGTTACCAGGACGGCCGCGGCGTCGGGGTCGTGCTCGGCCTGGGCGATCATCTCCGCCGCCACCATCTCGGCGTCCGCCGTCCCGTCGGCGATGACCAGCAGCTCCGACGGCCCGGCCGGCGAGTCTATGGCCACCGCGCTCGTGACCTGCCGCTTCGCCTCCGTCACGTACGCGTTCCCGGGGCCCACGATCCGGTCGATCCGGGGCACGCTCTCCGTGCCGTACGCCATGGCCGCGATGGCGCCGGCGCCGCCCAGGGCGAAGAGCCGGTCCACGCCCGCCACCGCCGCGGCCGCCATGACCAGCCGCGACGGCCGCCCGTCCTCGCCCGGCGGCGAGCAGACCACCACCTCGTCCACGCCGGCCACCCGGGCCGGGACCGCGCCCATGAGCACGCTGCTGGGGTACGCGGCCCGGCCGCCCGGGGCGTAGACACCCACCCGCCGGAGCGGGTCCGGGCGCCGACCCAGCACCAGCCCCGGCGCGGCCTCCACCTCCAGCGGCTCCGGCAGCTGGGCGCCGTGGAACGCCCGGATCGCGGCGGCCGCCTCCTCGAGCGCGTCCACCAGCGCCGGGTCCAGAGCCGCCAGCGCCTCGTCCCACGCGGCCCGCGGCACCTCGATCCCCGGGCCGCCGGGGCCCTCGGTCAGCTCCACGCCATCGAACCGGGCCGTCTGGGCCCGGAGCGCGGCGTCGCCGTCGGCCCGTACCGCGGCCACCAGCCCGGTCACCGACTCCACCACCTCGGGATCCCCGAGCCGGCCCCGGACCAGGAGCCCGTCGAGGGCGTCGGCGTCCAGGTCGGCCAGTCGTCGTATCTCGATCATGGCATCAGCCTCTCGATCTTCGTGACCAGGATCCCCTCCGCGCCCAGCTCCTTCAGCGCGGCGATGGTGCGGTAGACCTCCGACTTGGCCACCACGGCGTGGGCGGCCACGTGCCGGCCGCTGTCCATGACGTCCACGATGGTGGGCCCGTTGATCCCCGGCAGGATCTCCTTCACCCGCTCGAGGGCATCCTTCGGCACGTTCGCCATCAGGTAGCGACGCCCCTCGGCCCGGAGCACCGACTCCAGCGCGGCGATGAGCTCGACGACCCGCCCGGCGGTCCGGCCGGCGCCCTCCGCCCCGTCTCCGGCGGACGTGTCGCCGCCGGCCCCGTCTCCGGCGGCGAAGCCCTCCCGGGCGACCAGGACCGCCTCGGCCTCCAGCAGCGTGGCCACCTCCCGGAGCCCGTTCATCTTCAGCGTGGAGCCCGTGCTCACCAGGTCCACGATCACGTCGGCCACGCCGATGTGGGGCGCGATCTCCGCTGCGCCGCTCACCGGCACCAGCTCCACCGACTTGCCGCGCTCGGCGAACCAGCGCTCCGTGGTCCGGGGGAACGACGTGGCGATCCGGGCGCCATCCGGGATGTCGTCCACGGAGTCGTAGTCCTCGTCGCGGGCGGCGACGGAGAGCCGGCAGCGGCCGAAGCCCAGCGGCAGGAGTGTCTCCAGCGGCCGGTCGGCCTCCGTCACCAGGTCGCTCCCGGTGATCCCCAGGTCCGCGGCGCCATCCGCCACGAACTCGGGGATGTCCTTCGCCCGCACGAAGAGGGCGGTGAAGTCTTCGCCCAGCTCCGCCCGGAGCGAGCGGTCGCTGGCCATGGCCGGCTCCAGCCCCGCCCGCTCCAGGAGCCGCAGCGCGGAGTCCGCCAGCCGCCCCTTGTTCGGGAGCGCGATCCGGAGCCGTCTGTTGTTGTCGTCAGTCATCATCTGTGCCGTGCTCGGGTAGTGTCTCGATCCGCCGTGTCCCGGCGAGAGCGGGATGCAACAAAAAAGCCCGCCCCCGGTGGGGACGGGCCGCGTTGGCCGGCGAGCTCTGTCTTCTGGTCTACATGAAGAACGCACGCCACCGCCGCGACCCGTCCGGGCCGTGATGATGATGGTGCCGATGCAGCTGCGTCGCGTTCGTCATGGTGGACGGAGGGTATAGCCACCACTCTGGCGGGTCAACCCCCTGTGGCGTCTCTGAGACCGGACGTCTCTGAGACCGGACGTGGTTCCATTATCCATCAAATCCCTCTCCCGAGCCCCTGATGTGGGTTCTTCCCCCGGGGATATCGCGGAAGTGCGGACGGCGACATCGCCAGTTCGTGGATATTGGAACCACGTCCGATGAAATCGCTGCCCGAACGGGCGCACCCGCGTCCGTCGCTAGGACAGAACATCCCGGAGCCACCCCGCCACCACCCGCTCCACCCAGAAGTCCGGCTGCAGCATCGAGCCGCCCACGTACCCCTGGTGCCCGCCCGTCCCCGTGATCAGCGGCGTGATGGCCGGGTTCGCGTCGAGGGCCGCGTCCGGAATGGCGGACGCCGGCAGGAACGGGTCGTCGCAGGAATGGACCACCAGCGTGGGGACCGCGATGTCGCTGATGAAACGACGGGAGCTCGACCGCTCGTAGTAGTCGGCGGCGCCGTCGAAGCCGTGGAGCGGCGCGGTCAGCGCGTCGTCAAACTCCCGGATGGTCCGGGCCCGGGGCACGGCCTCGAGGTCGACCCGGTCCGCCAGCAGCTCCGCCTTGGCCAGCGTCTTCGGGACCAGCGTGCGCAGGAAGTAGCGGGTGTAGATCGCGCGCCCCAGCCAGCTCTGCTCCAGCGCGTCCGCGCCCGCCGCCAGGTCGAAGGGCACCGACACGGCCGCGCCGGCCTGGACCCGCCCGTCGTTCGCCCCGCCCTCGGCCCCCTCCTCGCCCAGGAGCTTCAGCGCCACATTCCCGCCCAGCGAGTAGCCGAGCACCGCCCGCGGTGCGTCCGGGTACCGTCCGGCGAGGTGGTCGAGCACGAACCGCAGGTCGCCGGTCTCCCCCGAGTGGTACGCCCGGGCCGCCCGGTTCGCCTCGCCGCTGCACCCCCGGAAGTTCAGCCCCACCGGCCGCAGCCCGTGCCGCAGCAGCGCCCGGTAGGTGTGCTTCATGTACCGCCGACGGGCGTTCCCCTCGAGCCCGTGCAGCAGCACGACGATGGGGGCGGCCGGATCCCCGGCGTCCGCCGGGTCGAAGGCGAAGTCCAGGTCCAGGAAGTCGCCGTCCGGCGTCTCGAGCCGCTCCCGCCACAGCGGCAGCTCCAGGTCCGGCCGCATCAGCTTCCCGGCGATGGTCTGCACGTGGGGGTTGGTCAGCCCGAGGGCGGGGCGGAAGGGCGGGATCACGGCGGCGGTCGATGGCGTCATGAGGTCGAAGATATGCGACGACGGGTGGGGCTGTCATCCCGGCGCCGCTGTCGCTCGCACCTTCGCGGTGGGGCCACCTTTTGACAGCGTGGCGCGGAGGTCTCGGGGGACCGCGGCGCGCTCGCGGCAGGGCCGACTCCAGCGCGAACCCGAAGCCACCGGCTCAACCCGGGATGCGAGTTGAGGGTGGCCCGGCTCCCCGGTGCCTGGGCTCGGGACGAACGCCCCGCGCCCCCCGCGTC
>CAZSBL010000124.1:0-10922 GCA_964605205.1 uncultured Gemmatimonadaceae bacterium | reverse complement strand
AACACGTCTGACTCTGGATCAGAAGAGTCCTGGTTCGAGCCCAGGAGGGGCAATTTTCGGCCTTGGAGGGGTGGCCGAGTGGCTTAAGGCGGCGCCCTGCTAAGGCGTTTGGGCCGAAAGGCTCTCGAGGGTTCGAATCCCTCCCCCTCCGCTGATGAAGGATGGACGCAAGTCCTCGCCGCGAGGCTGGCCGGAGCGAGGCGACGCCGGCCGGACCGCGAGCCACTCAGATCTCAGGTCTCGGATTTCCGATCTCAGACCTGCTGGTTCTGGATGGGTGTCCGAGTGGCTTAAGGAGCACGATTGGAAATCGTGTGGGGTTAAAACCCTCGAGGGTTCGAATCCCTCCCCATCCGCTGGACGACGACGTCGGGCCCTTGAGGCCGGCGGCACGATACCGCACTTCGGCAAGCAGGACTCGGGGAGTAGCTCAGCCCGGTAGAGCACTGCGTTCGGGACGCAGGGGCCGCTGGTTCAAATCCAGTCTCCCCGACTGAGCAGCACGTTGCAGGACGGGAGAAAGCCCGCCGATCCGAAAGGGTCGGCGGGCTTTCTGGCGTTGGTGGCGGGAATGCGGTGGTTTCGGCCGACTGGCCGCCTGCTGGAACGGAACTTCCGCCCTCCGTGTGGCGAGACCGTGAACTCGAAGAAGGGAGCCGCCATGAGCCTCGTCGTCGGAAACGCACCCCTGGCCCGGTCACCGGCCGGCCGATACAACTTCGAGCCCGACCTGCCGGAAACGCTCCTCTTCATGGAAGGCGTCCACCAGCGGATCCGGGCGTACTTCGGCGGGGAGGTGGTGGCCGACAGCCGTCGGGTCCGGCTGCTCCACGAGACCGACGCGGTCCCCGTCTACTACTTCCCCGTCGAGGACGTGCGGATGGATCTGCTGGAGGAGAACCGCCGGGAGGAGGCCGAGGCCAAGGGGACCACGGTGTACCACACGCTCCGGGTAGGCGACGACGCGGCCGATGCCGCGTGGCGTCACGTCGACCCGCCGGCGTCGGCCGACTTCCTCGAAGATCTGATCGCCTTCGACTGGGACGCCATGGACGCCTGGTTCGCGGAGGAAGAGGAGCTCGAGGTGCACCCCAAGGACCCGTACCACCGGCTCGACGTGCTCCGGACGTCGCGCCATGTGCGGGTATGGCTGGAGGGCGAGCTTCTGGCCGAGACCCGCCGGGCGCTTATGCTGCTGGAGACCGGGCTGCCTCCGCGGTACTACATCCCCGCCGCCGACGTGGACATGAGCCGGCTCGAGCCCAGCGACACGCACACCCGCTGCCCGTACAAGGGCGTGGCCAGCTACTACTCGGTCCGGGTCAACGACACGCTGCACGAGGACCGGGTCTGGTACTACCCGGACCCGCTCCCCGAAGCGGCGAGGGTCCGTGAGCTCCTGGCGTTCTACAACGAGAAGGTGGACCTGGAGCTGGACGGCGAGGCGCAGGAGCGGCCGCTCACCCCGTTCTCCTGACCGGGCTCACGCGGCCCGAGCAGCCCGACGAGCGGTGCCCGTCGGGCCGCCGGCTCCCGGGCGCGACCCGGGCGGCTCAGGCGCTCGGGTCTCCGATGACGCCCATGAAGAGGATGGTGCCGGAGAGCCGCTCCCGGATCGCGAAGAGGAACGGCCGGTCCAGCGTGATGCTCGGCGGTACGGACGTCTCGCCGATCCCGACGGCGGTGGCCGCGGCGGCCTCGGTCCCCTGCTCGTCGACCTTCACGAACGTCTTCTGCTTGACCTGGAAGATGTAGAAGTTCTCACCGCCCTCGGCCATCCGGCGGAAATCGGCGAGCCGGCCGTGGAACGCGTCGGTCATCCCGAGCGCTTCGAGGGCGGGGATCAGCGACCGCCCCCACTCGAGCTCGAACTTCGGCATCCGGACCAGGAGGCCGGGTCCGTCGGTGTTCTCGGCCCCGGCCGCGTCGTCGAAGTGCTGCATCCAGCCGGCCCACGTGGCCGGGTCGATCCCGGCGACGAAGGCGTCGATGTCCTGGGTGTCCGGCGGCAGCATCGCCACGGCCGTGAACGCGCCGCCGGCGTACGGCAGCTCCACGCCCTGCACGGCGCCGGGGTTGCCGGCGTTGAGCGTCCGGTACCCGATCTCGTCGTCCATCATCTGGACGGTGACCTGGCTCCCGTCGGCCCGGGTGAACGGCGCGGGCGCGGTCCGGTCCTCGTCGAACGGCTGGCGCCAGTCGGCCAGGAAGTAGATGGCGTTGATCAGGTACGCCACGGCGTCGGGCGGGATCTGGTCGAGCAGCTTCTCGATCCGGCCGTTCGTGACCGAGTCGACCCAGCCGTTCATGACGTCGAGGGCGGCCGGGTCACTGAAGTCGAGGGCGCCGATCTCGGCGCGGAAGTGGGTCTCCACGCGCTCCACGAACGCCGGCCGGAGCGGGATCCCGTTCGTCCAGATGGCGTTCCCCAGCCCGACCTCCACGGCGGGGTCCAGGGTGAGCAGCAGCTCGATCAGCGACCCGTACGCCGCGTTGATGGAGTCCTCCTCGAGCCCGGTGAAGCCGAGGGCATCGCGCATCTGGGTCCAGGTGTCGCCGTCGGCGCCGTTCAGCGTCATCCCGAGGGCCATGGACGCGCTGAGCGGGGAGAGGAAGGTGTTCGGTGAGTCCGCATCCAGTGTCCGGACCTCGCGCAGGAGGTCGAGGGCGAAGGTGTTGGACGCCTCGATGATGTCACGCTCGGCCACGGTCAGCGCCCGGGGCAGCTCGGTGATCGGCTCGGTGCCCGGTCCCACCGGGTCGCCGTCGCAGGCGGCGAGCAGGGTGACCAGAACGGCCATCAAGAGTGCGGTGTGTCGCGCGGTTCGTCGCAAGGTGTCCCTCCGTGCAGATTCGTGTCTCAATCCGTGTATACAACGCATAAACCTCTCCCGTTCTGTCGAAGCTGGTCAGCCCCACCGCAATTGTCGTATCGTTGGAAAGGGTCGGGCCGCCCGCGGACAGGCACGAGGGCCCACTCGTGACAGAATCCCCCCGGCTCGTACGTGGTAGAGGATGGAAGCACCCGCCGGGGGTGCATTGAGCAACCGAACGGGTCGATCGTGAAACATCGTATCGCCATCATACTCGCGCTGGCGCTCAGCGCCGTGGCGGCGTCGGGCGCCGCCCAGACCGTGGAACGGACCCGGGAGGGGCTTCAGGAGGGGCTCCGTCTCGGCGGTCGCGTGGTGGACGCCGCCACGTCGGTGGGGCTGGCGGACGTGACCGTGGTGGTGGAGCCGGAGGTCCTGGGCGCGTTCCCCGGCGCTTCGGCCGGCTCCGGCTTCGTGGCGGCGGCCCGGGCCACCCGGACCGACTCGGCGGGCCGCTACCTGTTCACGGGGCTGGCGCCGGGGCCGTACCGGCTCTACGCCACCCGGTACGGGTACCGGCCGTTCAGCGTGACCGTAGAGCTGGGGCGCTCGAGCGCCGGGCTGTCGGTGGCGCTGGCTGCCGACCCCATCGCGCTGGAGCCCGTCCACAGCCGTAGCCAGGCCCGGGGACCGTATGTGGCCACCGATCCCTTCGGCCCGTCCCGGGAGCTGGAGCGGGCCCGGATGGTGGTGGCCGACCTGCGTCGCAGCCGGTTCCTTTCCACCGACGTGCGGGAGCTGACCCACGCCGACGTGGTGGAGAGCGTGACGCTGGGCGAGGCGGACCTGTTCCGGGCGCTGCAGCGGCTGCCGGGCGTGACCACGCGCAGCGACTACACGGCCGCGCTCTGGACCCGGGGCGCGCCGTGGAGCCAGACCCGGGTGTACTACGACGGGATCCCCCTCTTCAACCCGCTGCACGCGCTGGGGATGATCTCGGGGATCGGCTCCAGCTCCATCGGCAACGTATGGTTCCACCCGGGCGTCCGCTCCGCCGGGATCGCCGAGGGCGCGGCGGGGGTGGTGGACCTGCGGAGCCGGCCGGCGGGCGGGCTCGGCGAGCTGAACGTACTGGCCGACGCGTCGCTGGCCACCGCCGGCGTCGCCCTGGATCAACGGGTCCTGGACGGGAGCGCCGGCTGGATGCTGAGCGGCCGGACCAGCTACCTCGACTGGCTGGCCGACCTGGCCCGCCGGGCCGCCGGCCAGCAAGACGCCACCTTCCCCTACCACTTCAGCGAGGTGTCCGGGCGGATGGACGCGCACCTCTCGCCGCGGCAGACGGTGGAGGCGAGCTGGCTCTGGGAGGGCGATCGGCTCCAGAGCGGACCCACCACCGCCGGCGACCCGCTGGAGGCCACCTGGGGCAACGCAGTGGCCCGGGCCACCTGGTCCACCGTGTTCGGGGACCAGCGGGTCCAGCACACGATGGGGTGGAGCCGGCACGACGGCCTGGTCCGGATCGATCCGGACTACGCGCCGCTGGAGAGCGTGGACGCCACGCGCCGCAGCGAGACCGGGATCGACTACGTGAGCCTGCGGGGCGCGATCTGGCCCGATGACGGCGCCGTGTCGGGCCCGCGCTGGTCCGGGGGCTACGAGCTCGGCCGTTACGTGGTGCGCTACGAGGGGCCGATCCCGCTGCCCGTGCCCCGGGCGGCGGCGCTGGCCACGCCGAATTTCGAAAGCGGGCCCACTGGCGCCATCGACTCGGTGGAGCTGGGGCAGTGGACGGAATGGGCGGCGGCGCTCCCGATCCTGGGGGTCTGGTTCGAGCGCCGGCTGGAGCTGGGTCCCGTGGCGACCCGGGTAGGGGTCCGGGCGGAGACCGGCCCCGACCTCCGGGACACCGACCCGATCCGGATCGCGCCCCGTCTCACGGTACGGTACACGCCGATCCCGGAGCTGTCGCTGTCGGCCGGGGCGGCCCGGATCCATCAGTACGTCCAGACGGTGGCGCCGGGGGGCGTGCACCTGGCGAGCCTGGTCTCCACCGACGCGTGGATCCTGGCGGGGCCCGGCGTACCGCCCATCCGCTCCGACGTGGCCACCGCCGGGCTCGAGGTGCGACCGGCACCGGGCCGGATCATAGCGCTCAACACGTTTGCCCGCGCCGCCGACGGGATGGTGGTCCCCAACCCGGAGCCGGGGCCGGTACTGGACCGCTCCCCGTCCATGCTCCTCGGGCAGAACACCGCCGTGGGGATCGAGGCCTCCGTCCGCCAGCTGACCGGCCCGCTGACGGGGTCCATCGCGTACAGCCTGACCCGGTCGCGGATGCGGGTGGCCGACCACGAGTTCCCGTCGGCGGCCGACCGGACCCACGTGCTGGGCGCCACCGGCATGGTCCGACCGCTCCCGGGGCTGCGGCTGGGCGCCGCGTTCACGGCGGCCACGGGCGTCCCGTTCACCCGCGCCATCTCCGACTCCACCGAGTGTCTCGGCGAGCCGACGTGTCGGCCGTCCGAGCTGCCGTGGGCCGGCGACCCCAACGCGAACCGGGGTCCGACCTACGCCAGCCTGGACCTGCTCGTGGACTGGACCACCGAGGTGGCCGGACTGAGCGTCGGGGTCTACGGCCAGCTCCGGAACGTGCTCGGACGCGAGAACGCCACCGTCTACGCCGGCGGCTCCGGCTGCCTGGTGGTGGGCTGCTCCATCGACGAGCTGCGGAACGCCTACGAGGAGGGCGTCCCGCGGCTCCCGGTACTCGGGGTCCGTGTCCAGTACTGACCGGAGCCTGGAGCCGGAGGCGCTCTTCGCCGAGCACCACGCGCCGCTGCACCGGTACCTGGCCCGGCTCACCGGTGACCCGGAGCTGGCGGCGGACGCGGCGCAGGAGGCGTTCGTGCGGCTCCTCGAGCAGGAGCCGCCGCCGGAGCAGCCCCGGCCGTGGCTGTTCCGGGTGGCCAGCAACGTGGTCCGGGACACGGCCCGGGCCAGCAAGCGGCACCGGGTGCTGGAGATGGACGGCAAGGCCCGGGGCGCTCACGGGGACCGGTCCCGGGCGCCCGACCGGGTAGTAAACCGGGAGGCGGCACGACGACAGCTACGGACGGCGCTCGATGCGCTCTCCGAGAAGGAAAGAACGGCGCTCCTGATGCGCGAGGAGGGGTTCAAGCACCGGGAGATCGCCGAGGCACTGGGGACAACCACGGGCAGTATCGGCACCCTCCTCCGCCGGGCCATCGGCAAGGCGGCGGAGCGGTTGCGGACGGAGGAAGAAGAGACATGAGCACCACGACGGATATACGGCACCTGACCGACGCGGAGCTGGTCGGGATCCTGGATGGCGGCGAGGATGCGCCCGACGCGGAGCGGACCGCGCACCTGGAGACGTGCGATCGGTGCGCCGACGCCCTCGACCGACTGCAGGCCGACAGCGCGCTGGTCCGGGACTACCTGGAGCGGGCGAACTTCGAGAATGGTGGACCTCGCAGCACGGAGGCCTGGCGCGGTACCCGTGGCGAGCCAGCCAGGCCAGGACCCTGGGCCTCGTCGTGGTGGAAAGCGGCGGCGATCCTCGTGCTGGTGGCGGGGCCGCTGGCCGCCATCCCGGGTGTCCGGGCGTGGATCATGGCCGCGGTCACCACCCCCGAGATGGAGGTGCTCGAGAGCATCACCCCGGCGCCCACGGTGCTCCGGTTCACGCCCGATCCCGGCGACTTCGTAGTGACGTTCGAGCCCGGCACCATCGGCACCATCGCCCTCGAACGCTCCACGAGCCGCGAGGCCGAGCTCCGGGCTCAGGGGGGCGATCCCGAGACCGTGGTGGCCGCCACGTCGTTGAGCATCCGGAACGAAAACCCGGCCACCTACCGGCTCCGGCTCCCCGCCGGCATCACGAGTGTCTGGGTCCGACTCGGGGAGCGGGCCGTGGCCGTCAGCGGTGACCAGATCGATGGCCGGGCCGTGGTCGAGCTGGGAGACGGCACGCCGAAGGTCCGGTAGCCGCCCGTCCGATCAGTCGGCCCGGTAGTCCCGGAAGGCGTCGAGGACCTCCGCCATCTCGGCGTCGGAGAGGATGACCGGGTCGCCGAGCTGGAGAGCCCGCCAGTAGATGGCGGCCAGCGCCTCCACCTCCACCGCTCGGTCCAGCGCCTCGCCGGGCGAGACGCCCAGCGCCACCAGCCCGTGGTTGGCCATCAGACACGCCGTCCGATCCTCCAGCGCCTCCAGTACCCCCGCCGCCAGCTCCGCCGTGCCGAAGGTGGCGTACGGCGCGCACCGGATGCTGGTCCCCCCCGCCACCGCCACCATGTAGTGGACCGCCGGGATCTCCTTCCGCAGGCACGCCAGCGTGGCGCAGAACTCCGGGTGCGCGTGGAGCACCGCATCGACACCGGGGCGGCCGTGGTAGATCGCTGCGTGGAGCCGCCACTCGGTGGACGGCTTCCGGCCTCCGTCCCGGACGCCGTCGCCCGGGACCGTCCCGTCCAACCCCATCCGGATCAGCTCCTCCGGCGCCATGGCCTCGTACGGCACCGCCGACGGCGTGATCAGCATCCCGCCATCGACCCGGGCGCTCAGGTTCCCCGACGTGCCCCGGTTCAGCCCCGACCGGTTCATGATGCGGGCCGTGTCGACGAGGACTTCCCGGAGCTCCGACTCCCTCATTCCCCGCCGCCCCCGTCCCCCGATTTCGAGGGCGAGGTCGAGCTCGGGGGCGGATCGAGCGGGCCGGCGTGTTCGGGGAACAGGGCCGCCAGGCCCTGGCGGCTGGCATCCGCCACGCCCCGCTCGGTGATGATCCCGGTCACGTACTCCGCCGGGGTCACGTCGAATGCCGGGTTCGCCACCGGCGACCCTTCGGGCACGATGCTCACCGTCTCGATCCGGCCCTGCTTCGTGCGCCCCGTTACCGTGGCCACCTCGTCGGCGGCCCGCTCCTCGATGGGGATGTCAGCCCCGCGCTCCAGCGTCCAGTCGATGGACGGGCTCGGCGCCGCCACGTAGAACGGCACACCGTTGTCCCGGGCGGCCAGCGCCTTCAGGTACGTGCCGATCTTGTTCGCCACATCGCCGGTGGCCGTGGTCCGGTCGGTCCCCACCAGCACCATGTCGACCTCCCCGCGCTGCATCAGGTGGCCGGCGGCGTTGTCGGCGATCACGGTATGGGGCACGCCGTGGTGCCCCAGCTCCCACGCCGTGAGACTCGCGCCCTGGTTCCGGGGCCGGGTCTCGTCGACCCAGACGTGGACGGGGATCCCGGCGTCGTGGGCCTGGTAGATCGGCGACGTGGCCGTCCCCCAGTCCACCGTGGCCAGCCAGCCCGCGTTGCAGTGGGTCAGGATCCGGACCGGCTCGCCGCCCCGGCGCTCCGCCATATCCCGGATCAGCGTCAGCCCGTGCTCCCCCAGCGCCCGGTTCTGTGCCACGTCCTCATCGGCCATGGCGGCGGCCTCCCGGTACGCGGCGGCCGCCCGGTCTCCGGCCGGGAGCGCGGCGACGGCCTCGCCCACCCGGTCCAGCGCCCAGGCCAGGTTCACCGCGGTGGGTCGGGTCATGAGCAGCACGCTCCGGGCCGCCTCGAGGGCGGTGTCGGAAGCGGCCTCCCGGAGCGCCAGCGCCAGCCCGTACGCCGCGGTGACACCGATGAGCGGCGCGCCCCGGACCTGCATGGTGGCGATGGCCCCCGCCGCGGCTTCCAGGTCCTCGAGGCGAGGCGCCCTCAGCTCGTGGGGCAGCCGGGTCTGGTCGATGATCCGTACGGACCAGCCGTCGTCATCGAGCCAGATGCTTCGGTAGGATTCACCGCCTATCTTCACGGGAGTCCGGATTCGAGGGACGCGGGGTTCAGGTGCACGTGTAAGAGTAAGGGTTGAAGTGGCGGCGCGGGAGTCGAACGATGGCGAGAGACGCATGAAGCTGGGGATCATCGGCGGGAGCGCGTTCACCGATGACGCCGCGCCGGAGGGGACCACGGCCCTCGCCGTGGGCACGCCCGACGGCGAGGTGAAGGTCCACGAGGGCGAGGCGGTGGTCTTCATCCGCCGGCACGGAGAGCCGTACCGGCCGCCGCACCGGGTGCGCCACGGTGCCCACGCCCGGGCGCTCGTGGAGCGGGGCGTGACCGCGGCCGTGGGGCTCTGCTCGGTGGGCGGGCTCCGGCCGGAGCTCGAGCCCGGGACCGTGGTGGTGCCGGAGGACTACCTGTCTCTCGTCGCCCCGGCCACGATCCAGTCCGGCGACCAGCGGCTGCACATCGTGCCGGCGCTGGACCCCGAGCTCCGGGCACTGCTCCGGACCGCCGCCGCCGACACCGGTGGCCCCGTCCACGACGGCGGGGTCTACGCGGAGACCCGGGGGCCGCGTTTCGAGACCCGGGCGGAGATCCGGCTCCTGGCAGACTACGCCGACGTGGTGGGGATGACCGCGGCATCGGAGGCCACCGTGTTCCAGGAGGCGGGGCTGCGGTACGCGGTGCTCGGTGTCGTCGACAACTACGCGAACGGGATCGGTCCCGAGCCGCTCACCGAAGCGCGCTTCGAGGCGCAGCTCGAGGCGAACCGGAGACGGGCGAAGGCGATCCTGCAGGCGATCATGGAACGGGCGGAGGAGCTGGCGTGAAGCTGCTGATACAATCGGTCTCTCTGGAGGGGGAGGCCGTCGACATACAGATCGAAGACGGTACCATCACGGCGGTGGAATCGAGTTCGATTTCGAGTTCGATTTCGAGTCCTCGGCAAGGCGGGGCTCCGGGCGCTTCGTCGGGGGCCGGGGCGGGTCCGGGCTCCGGGGCGGATCGGGTAATCGACGGATCCGGGCTCCATGCCTTCCCGTCGCTGAAGAACGGGCACACCCACGCGGCCATGACCCTCTTCCGCGGGTGGGGCGACGACCTGCCGCTGATGGAGTGGCTCGAGACCCACATCTGGCCGGCGGAGCAGCACATGGAGCCCGAGGATGTCTACCACGGCACCCGGCTGGCCATCGTGGAGATGATCCGCTCGGGGTGCACCTATTTCAACGACATGTACTGGCACGCCGGCCAGGTCCGGCGGGCGGTGGACGAGCTCGGCGTCCGGGCCCACCTCGGCTCCGTCTTCGTGGACCATGGAGACGACGGGGTGGCCGAGCGCTGGCGCGGCCACGTGACCCGGCAGCTGGAAACGCTGGGCGAGCTCCCGGACCGGATCCAGGTGGCCATCGCGCCCCACGCCCTCTACACCGTCTCGCCGGAGAACCTCGAGTGGCTCGGCGAGCGCGCCCTCGAGCACGACCTCCTCCTCCACATCCACCTCTCGGAGACGCAGGACGAGGTGGACGCGTGCGTGGCCGAGCACGGCGTGCGCCCGGTCCACCTCCTCGACCGGCTCGGACTCGTGGGCCCGCACCTGGTCGGGGCCCACGGGATCTTCCTCGATGGCGACGAGCTCGATCTCCTCGCCGGCGCCGGCGCCACCCTCATCACCAACCCCACCGCCAACCTCAAGCTGGCCGTGGGCGGTATCTTCGACTACGACGCCGCGAAGGCCGCCGGCGTCCGCGTCGCCCTCGGGACCGATGGCCCCGGCTCCAACAACAACCTCGACATGCTCGAGGAGATGAAGATCGCCGCGCTGGTCCAGAAGCACCGGGCCGGCAACGCCACCTCGCTCCCGGCCGCCGAGGCGCTGGCGCTGGCCACCACCAACGCGTCGGAGGCGTTCCGTCTCGGCAAGGGCACCCTCGAGCCCGGCGAGCCCGCCGACCTGATCCTGGTGGACCTCTCGGGGGCCAGTACGCAGCCCGCCCACGACCCCGTCTCCGACCTGGTCTACGCCGCCAACGGGTCCGTGGTCCACACCACCATCTGTGACGGCCGGGTGCTGATGCACGACCGGGTGATCGAGGTGACCGACGAGGCGGAGATCATCGAGCAGGCGGTGGCGGCGGCCCGGGGGCTGGTGGCGCGGGTCAACTCCGTTGCGAACGGTGTTTGAATTGCCAGTTGACCCGGGTAACGCATTGGGGGGCGGCGGGTTAGGCCCGCCATTCAACGCTCAGGCTAAGCGGAAGTTACCCGCTCGCAAAGTGGCCTGAGGTGGCCGGAACCCCTTTGTAGCC
>CAZSBL010000123.1:0-10942 GCA_964605205.1 uncultured Gemmatimonadaceae bacterium | reverse complement strand
TAGGTGACGCCGCGACCAGCCGAGGGCGGCCTTCTCATTCCAACTCCGCGGTTAACGATGCCTCCGGAGCCCACGACCCACTCGAAATGTCGAAGAGCCATTCTTTTGGAGCTCTTCTCCGAATTTGTTGAATGCGCCGCAGCAAGCGGGAGAGGTTGGAGCGGCCGGCGGAGGTGCGGGCGAACCGCGAAGGGGTGGGTCCCTACATGAACCGCTGCTCACACCGGAAGACGCCGAAAACGCGGAAGGACAGCACGCGGAAGGGTTCATGATGACCGTTCCGCGGCCTTCTCTCCGCGCTTTGTGCGAAGCCGCGGTCAGGCGAAGGTCGATTCGCCACGCCGATTCCCACAGCTGACATCGCCACCACGAAGCTTGCGTCTTCCGCCGCCCAGCCTGCCCTGCCCGGATCAAACTCAAAAGAAGTTCTCCGCGTGTGCTCCGCGCCTCCGCGGCTCCGCGGTTAACGCGGTTGACGATGCCTCCGGAGCGCCCCCCACCGGAGGGTCGCTCTGCCTCACGGACCTCCCAACCGCACGGTTTTCGCGGGACCGAGGGAGTGGTATATAGAAGCGGCGTGCTGTTTCACGTGAAACATGACCATGAAGCCCATCGACACACTTCTCGACGATCTCCGTGCCCTCGACGGCAAGGGGTACGGTGCCTACAAGTCCGTGAAGGGGGGCTACCAGGCCCCGCGCTTCGCCCTCCACATCGACTACGTGCAGGGCGATCCGTATGCCTCGCCGAGTCGGTTCCGGGCGGTGGCCTCGCCGGAGGAGGCGGCCCTCCCTGGATGGGCGCTCCGGACGCCCGACCGGCGCCGGGCGGCGGCCGACTACATCAACCGGGCCCTCGACCGGGCGTTCCGGGCGGCGACCGGAACCTCGGGTTCGGGGAAGTCCGGGCAGCTGCGGATCCTGCGGCCCGGGCAGCAGGTGCTGGAGCGGACGAGCGTGACTGTGGCGGGCGACGGCCAGGTGGCGGTCCGGTTCCGGGTGGGGCTGCCGGCAAAGGGCCGCCGGACCCTGGGCCGATCGGCGGCGGATCTGGTCGGCGGGACGGTGATCGAGGCCCTGGCCGCGGGCCTGCTCTTCGAGTCGCTCGACGCCGACGCGCTCCGCACCCACGTCGAGACGGTGGAGGACGCCGGGGCGCTCCGCGCGCAGCTTCGCGACCACCGGCTGGTGGCGTTCGTGGCCGACGGAGCCCGGCTCCCCCGCCGGTCCGGGGTCGACGACCGCCCGCTCGAAGACGACGTGGTCCCCTTCCGGGCACCGGACGCCCTCCGGCTCGCCCTCGAGGCGCCGAACGCCGGCCCCGTGGAGGGGATGGGCGTGCCGGACGGGATGACGCTGATCGTGGGGGGCGGCTATCACGGGAAGTCCACGCTCCTGCGGGCCCTCGAGCGCGGCGTGTACGACCATATCCCCGGAGACGGCCGGGAACGGGTGGTGACGGTGCCGGAAGCCGTCAAGATCCGGGCGGAAGACGGCCGGAGCGTGGCCGGCACCGACATCTCCAACTTCATCGGCCGGCTCCCCGGCGGGGAGACCACGGACCGGTTCCGGACGGAGAACGCCAGCGGGTCCACCTCCCAGGCCGCCGCCATCATGGAGGCGCTTGAGGTGGGCGCCCGGGTCCTCCTCCTGGATGAAGACACCTCCGCCACGAACTTCATGATCCGGGACGGGCGCATGCAGCGGCTCATCGCCCGCGACCACGAGCCCATCACCCCGTTCATCGACCGGGTGCGCCAGCTCTCGGAGGAGCGGAAGGTCTCCACCATGGCGGTGATCGGCGGATCCGGCGACTATTTCGATGTGGCCGACACGGTGATCGCCATGAAGGAGTACGTCCCCGCCGAAGTCACCGCCGAGGCCCGGGAGGTGGCCGGCGCACTCCCCACCGAGCGGGAGTCGGAGGCCGGGCCGTGGGCGGAGGTGGCCGAGCGCCGGCCCGTTCCCCGGTCCATCGATGCCCGGCGAGGCCGGCGGAGCGTGTCCATCAAGGTGCGAGGCCGCGACCGCGTCTCCTTCGGCACCCACACGGTGGAGCTCGGCGCGGTGGAACAGATCGTGGAGACCGCCCAGACCCGGGCCATCGCCCACGCCCTGGTCTGGGCCCGCGACCAGGCCATCGACGGTGAGCGCGGAATGGCCGATGCATTGGAGCGCGTCATGGAAGACATCGCGTCACGCGGACTGGCGTCGGTCCACCCCCACGGGATCGGGGAGCTGGCCGCGTTCCGCCGGTTCGAGCTGGCCGCGTTCCTGAATCGACTCCGAACGCTAGAGACGGAGGCCCCTGAATGAGCGAGACGTCGACCATGGCCCGAAGAGCCTATCGCATCACCGGCAACGTGCAGGGTGTCGGGTTCCGCTGGTGGACCCGTAAAACCGCTAGCGCCTTGGACTTACGTGGTACCGTCCGCAACGCCCGCGACGGCAGTGTCGAGATCGAGGTCAAGGGCTCGGAAGACACGTTGGACGCATTCGAGGAGAAGCTCCGGCACGGGCCGTCACCCGCGCGCGTGCGCGACCTTTCCAGAGAGGAGCCGCAGCGGGATTCCCTGCCGGAGGGCTTCCAGATCATCCGGTAGGCAACGCGAAGGGGACGGCATCAAAAGACCGCCGGGTAGGCTGCCCGTGAACCCGAGCGCGGCCTCGCCCGGCAGCCAGGACGCGCCGTCGGACGAAGGCTTCGCGTCTTCTACCCGTCCTTCTTCTTGCCGCCCTTGCCGCCGTCGCTCCCGTCGCCCCCGTCGCCGTTCTCCTTCTTCGCCTCGATCTTCGCCTTCGCCTTCTTCCGCTCATTGATGATCTGGATCTGCTGCGGGAGCGACGCGACGTTGGACGCGGCGTAGTACAGGTTCAGCCCGGACGCGAAGTTCAGGAAGATCACGGTCATCATGATCGGCATGAACCACATCAGCATCTTCTGCTGCGTGTTGTCCGACCCGGTGGCCCGGACGTTCATGAACTGGAGCGCGAAGAGGGACAGCCCCAGCACCACCGGGAGGATGTAGAACGGGTCCGGCCGCGAGAGGTCGGGCAGCCAGAGGAACTCCACGCCCCGGAACTCGATGGTGTTCTGGAAGACGAAGAAGAGGGTGATGAGCACCGGCCAGGGGATCAGCATCGGCAGGCAGCCGCCCAGCGGGTTGAACCCCTCTTCCTTGTACAGCCGCATCATCTGCTTCTGCAGCTGCTCCGGGGTGTCCTTGTACTTCTCCTGGATCTCCTTGATCCGCGGCTGCAGCTCCATGGTCTTGAGCTGACTCCGCTGCGCCTTCGCGTTCAGCGGCCAGAGCAGCCCCCGCATGGCGAAGCCGAACAGGATCAGCACCCAGCCGTAGCCCCAGCCGAAGAAGTTGTGCAGCAGCGTGAGCAGCCAGGTGATGATGTCCGCCAGCGGCCGGATGATGGGCTGGAAGAGCTTCCACCCGTACGGGTTCACGTCCTGGAGCCTCTGGGCCACCGCCGCCAGCCGCTCGAACTCCTGGGGCCCGAAGAAAAGCCGTAGATCGAAGGCCCCGGTGGCGTCGAGGGGGAGTGTGGCCCGCACCGACGTGGCACCGTCGGGGCCGCCATCGGCCAGGAGGCCGCCGAACGCGCTGCCGTCATTGTGGATCGCGGCGGCGACGAAGTATTTGTTCTTGAGGGCGACCCAGGTCAGCGGGCCTTCCTCGATCCGGTTCTCCTCCACGTCGTCGATGCGGCGGCTCTCGATCCCCTCCTGGCGCGAGTTGACCACGTAGGCGAGGGCCCGGAGGTCCTCGGCGGAGTCGGCCTCGTTGACGGCGAGGCGGGGTCCGAGGTCGAGGAGGAGTGTAGCGTCGTCACCGACGCCCTGGATGCGGCCGTCGAGCTGGATGAGGTAAGTCTTGGGCCGGATCTCGTACGCCAGCTCGATCTCTGCACCGTTTACCGTCGAGGTGAAGCGGACGGTGGTGGTATCGGTGACGCGGAGCGTGTCACCGGGATCCACGTCGGCGGTGAATTCGAACCGGGTCAGCGGCAGCTCCCGGTCGCCCACGCGCACGGCGTATTCGAGGAGCTTCCCGATGGTGGGCTCCACCAGTTGGACGGGCCCGTCCCGCGTGAAGGACTCGAAGTTGAGGAGATCGACAGAGATTACGCCGGCGCCGCGGGTGGAGAATCCGTAGCGGGCCACATCGCTCACCACCCAGAGGGTGTCGGCCGGCGCCGTCGCGGATTCGGCGGTCTCCGCGGGACCCGGCTGGTCTGCGAGGCCGGGTCGTTCCTCGGCCCGGCCGGTGTCCCGGAGGACGTCACGCTCGGGCGCGGTACGCACCGTGTCCACCACGGTGTCCACGCGCAAGGAGTCCGCCCCGCCCTGCCTGGGTGGAGGCGCGGTGGGCGGGAACATCAGGTTCACGATGATGACAACCGCGATCGAGAGAACGATCGCGAGCAAGAATCTGGCGCCTTCCATTACCCGCTCACCGGGGGTTGCAGTTCTTCACGACGGGGCCCTTTCCCGGGCACCGGATCGTATCCGCTGCCGCCGAAGGGGTGACATCGCAGGAGTCTACGCAGGGCGAGCCAGCCGCCGCGTGCGGCCCCGTGCTCACCGACGGCCTCCTCCGCGTAGGCCGAGCAGGTCGGCGTGAAGCGACAGGAGGGTGGGGTCAGGGGCGAGACCCAGCGGCGATAGAACCGGATGAGGCTCAGGAAGAGGCGGGCCATCGCTCCTCCAGCCAGTCGACGAGCTCCCCGGACAGGCGAGCGTACGAGACGTCGTACGCTTCGCGCCGGGCCCGGACCATGAGGTCCACGTCCGCGTCCGCGGCGTCGAGCCGCGGGAGCATCTCTCGTCGGAGTATCTCCTTGAGCCGTCGTTTCACCCGATTCCTCCGAACGGCCGTATTGCCGTAGCGGGGCACCACCAGACCTACCCGGGCAAATGAAGCGGGGGAGTCGGAGAACAGAACGTCCAGGTGCGGCGTTCGGCTCCGTTTCCCCCGTGTAAAGAGCGCCCGAATCTCGGTTCCCCGTGTGATCCTGCGCTCTTTCGGGAACCGTCGGCCGCGCGACTCGCGCGCGCCCGTCATCCGGGGCCCGGCTACTTCTTGCGGATGTGGACCGAAAGACGCTTGCGGCCCTTCTTCCGGCGCCGGCTCAGCGTCTTGCGCCCGCCTCGCGTCTTCATCCGCTTGCGGAATCCGTGCTTGTTCGCGCGCTTCCGGTTCCGCGGATTGTACGTGGGTTTGCCCATGGGTGCCCCCTCTTCTTCGTCGTGATTCGCAAAGACTTGGATGGTAACTCTGGCCCGGGCCAGGGTCAACCCCGCGGGCGCCGTATTTCCAGTAACGGCGGGGCTTTCCGGCGTTTGTTGACGCATCGGTGACGGGGCCGTTAGCTTGCTCGTTCGGCCATGGATCCTGCCCTGGTTTTCCTCTGATTGACACGATGGAGCTCACCGCTTCCGAGGCGTGGTCTCGGATACTGGAGACCGCCCGGGAAAAGCTGCCGGAGCCGACGTATCGGATCTGGCTCGCAGAGACGGAGCCACTCGCTCTGTCGCAGGACCTCCTTGCCGTGGGTGCGGGCAGCGAGTTCGCCGCCGAGTGGATCGAGGACAAGTACGGCCGCATGCTGGCAGACGTGGCCGCGGAGGTCCTCGGGCGCCGGCTGACCATCTCGTTCCAGCACCACACGGACGTGGAGGAGCGGTCGACATCCACCCTGCCGATGCCGGCCCCGGCCAGCGCGGAGCCCACGGCCAGGCCCGCCGGGGAGACGGTAGGTGCGCCGCTGAACGAGCGATACGTCTTCGATCGGTTCGTGGTGGGCGGGAACAACCAGCTGGCCGCGGCGGCCGCACGGGCGGTGGCGGACCAGCCCGCACGCATGTATAACCCGCTGTTCATCTACGGCGGCGTGGGTCTCGGCAAGACGCACCTGATGCACGCCATCGGGCACGCGCTGCGGGAACGGGAGTCGATGAAGCGGGTGGCGTACGTTTCCAGCGAGTGGTTCACGAACGACCTGATCGCGTCGATCCAGGAAGGGCGGATGTCCGAGTTCCGGCGCCGCTACCGGGAGATCGACCTGCTCCTGATCGACGATGTCCACTTCCTCGGCGAGAAGGAGCGCACGCAGGAGGAGTTCTTTCACACCTTCAACGCGCTGTACGAGGCCCAGCGGCAGATCGTGGTGACCAGCGACCGGCCGCCGAAGGAGATCCCGGGACTGGAAGAGCGGCTGGTCTCCCGTTTCGAGTGGGGGCTGGTCACCGACATCCGGAGCCCGGACCTCGAGACCCGTGTGGCGATCCTGCGCAAGAAAGCCGACGAAGGCGACATCGTCATCGACGACGAGGTGCTCGAGTATATCGCCCGCAACTGCCGGTCGAACGTGCGGGAGCTCGAGGGCGCCGTGATCAAGCTCCTGGCCTACTCTTCGTTGACGCAGCGAGACATCACCTCCGACCTGGCCCGCGAGGCGCTGGGCGGCGTGCTGACGCCGGACACGGAGCGAACACCGGAAGCGATCCGCGAGCGCGTCGCCCTCGACTACGACGTCACCGTCGACGCGCTGACATCACGGCGTCGGACCCGGGAGGTCACCGTGCCGCGCCAGGTGGCCATGTACCTGATCCGTGAGATCCTCGACCTCCCGCTCACCACCATCGGCGACCACTTCGGCGGGCGGGACCATTCCACCGTTATCCACTCGATCAACAAGGTGGAAGAAGAGATGGGATCGAATGACGCGTTCCGGCAGCGGGTGGACACGCTGCGCGCGGAGCTCGGCGGATGAGCGGGGTGTGCACGAAGTGGGGGAAGCATTGTGGGAACCGGTCGAGTTATCCACATTGGGCAACGAAATGTGTATACCGTGGAGTAGCGGGATGTGCTGTCCACGGTCTATCCACAGCCACCCGTCACACGATAGATGCCTAACGGTAAAGGGGTTAGTGGATCCCATCGAGCGATTCTCCACGGATCCACAGCGCCTACTATTACGACGGATGTAGTAAATACGGAAACAGTAACTGCTTTTGGCGTGTGGACAGCCGCCATACCCGGACCAGGATCGAACGTGAGGCCCGAATGAAATTCACGATCACGCGGGACAATCTGCAGCAGGGTCTGGCCGCCGTGGGGGCGAGCATCCCGACCCGTACCACATTGCCCGTGCTCTCCAATATTCTCATCGAGGCCGGAGATGACGGAGTCCAGATGAGTGGGACGGATCTGGACATCGCCGTGTCCCTCAGGGTCCCGGCGGAAGTGGAGGAGTCGGGTGCGATCACGGTCCCGGCCAAGAAGCTCCAAGAGCTCGCCCGGGAGCTGCCAGAGGCTCCGGCGAAGATCACCACGACCGGTGAGCGGTTCGAGCTGATGTGTGGGAAGGCCACGTTCCGGCTGAACGGGATGCCGCGGGACGAGTTCCCGAATTTCCCGGACGTGGATTTTGAGTCGAGCTGGCCGGTCTCGAGCGAGCTGTTCGGCGAGATGATCGAGCGGACATCATTCGCGGTGTCGACGGAGGAGAGCCGTCCGATCCTGAACGGAGTACTCTGGCAGCTGGCCGATCGGGAGATGCGGATGGTGGCCACGAACGGGCACCGGCTGGCGAAGCTGACGATCCCGTCGGACGTGGAGGGCGCGCCGCACACGGATCTGATCGTGCCACCGAAGGCGCTGGCCCAGGTGCAGCGGCTGTTTGAGGAGGGCGCCGACATCGAAGTGGCCCGGAGCGAGAACCACCTGGGCTTCCGCCGTGACGGCACCCGGGTCTACACGCGTCTGATCGAGGGACCGTACCCGAACTACGAGCAGGTCATCCCGAAGGACAACGACAAGATCGCGCTGGCGGACAAGGAGACGCTGACCCGTGCGCTCCGGCGGATGGCGGTAGTGGCGAGCGAGCAGACGCACCGGGTCCGGCTGGCGTTCAACGGCACGTCGCTCCGGCTGTCGGTGGAGACCCCCGATCTGGGCGATGCCCACGAGGAGATGGAAGTCTCCTTCGATGGCGAGCCACTGGAAATCGGCTTCAACGCCAACTACCTGCTCGAGGTACTCCGGTACATGCCGTCGGACGAGGTGAAGCTGAGCTTCAAGGCGCCGGAGCGGGCGGCGACCATCGAGCCGGCCGATGAGGACGCGGAGGAAGGCGAGTACCTGTGCCTGATCATGCCGCTCCGACTGCTCGAGTAGTGGGCCGGGAGCACAACGGACACCACGTCGGGCACCGACCGGCCGAACGGCCCGGCGCACCGGGGGGCCAGGCCGCGGGGATGGGCCTGGCCCCCTCCCTTTTGGTGCTGTTCCTCTCCGTCCTTTTCCTTTCCGCCTGTGGCGATCCGCCGGCGCTCGAGGTGGGACCGGTGGGGTACGACGCAGAGACGATGGCCGATCTCGAGCCATCCCAGCAGGAAATGCTCGCCCACATTACCGCCTTCGGTCTGGCGGTGGCCGATGGGGCGGATGAGCTGATCGCGCCACGGGTCCGGGGTGACCTGCGCTCGATCATGCTCCAGCGCGTGGCCATGGAGATCGCGGCCGAAGACCAGGGCGTGGAAGACGCGACGCTCCGGGCGGCGTACGCCGCCGCTCCGGACTACGAGCTGGACGTCCGCCACCTGGTGGTCCTCTCGGAGCGCTGGCGACCGCAGGAGCACCGGGACTCGGCCCGAGCCCGGGCGGCGGAGGCGTTGGAGCGGATCCGGGCGGGCGAGGACTTCGAGGACATGGTGGCCGAGTACTCCGATGAGCCCCGAGCGGCGGAGCGAGGGGGACTGCTGCAGCCGGGTCGGGAAGGCAGCTGGGTCCCGGAGTTCTGGGAGGCGGCTTCATCACTGGAGGAGGGCGAGGTCAGCGGGGTGGTGGAGAGCGAGTTCGGCTTCCACCTACTGCGTCTCGAGGACCGTCGCCCGGTCCCCTTCGAGGAGGTCCGCGACGACGTGCTCGAGCGGTTCGTGGACCTGCCCAGGGCCCTGGGTCGAGCGTCCGCGTTCGTGGCGGGAGTGCAGGAGCAGGCCCGGATCGACACCGTGGCACTGGCCCGCTGGCAGGCTGGCGACGACGTGGACGGCCCCTTCGTCCGTTGGCCCGACTCCATGGCCGTGGCTCCCTTCGATCTCGAGGCGTTGGAGCGCTACGTCCGCACGTTCCGGAGCGAGTCGGTGGACGGGGTCAGGGAGCTGGCGCCCGACCGGCTCCGGGAGTTCATCCAGAGCGCAACCCGGACCCATGTTTTGCTGGCGGAGGCCAGCGCCCGGGGGATCGAGGTGTCGGAGGCCCAGCGGCTGGCGGTGGAAACGCGGTGGCGGGAACGGGTCTCCCGTTGGGCCGCGGCGCTGGGATTCGAGCCTGGAATGTCCCGCAAGGCGGTGAAAGCGCAGGCACTCCGGGCGCTGACATTGCCGGCCCAGAGCGCCGCCCGGGCGCGGGCCGAGCTGCCCCGGCTCTCCAGCCGGCTGCAAGAACTCTACCCGGTCACCGTGCGGACCGCTACGCCACCAGCTCAGACGCCGTGAAGAGCGCAACCAGCGGATAACCGGCCCGCTCGAGCCGTTCCCGTCCCGACTCCTCCCGGTCGACCACGGTGAGGACCCCGATGACCCGGCCACCGCTCTCCTCCACCACCTGGATGGCCCGGAGCGCGCTGTCTCCGGTGGTGACTACATCCTCGATCACCACCACGTCGGCGTTGGGCTTGAAGCCGCCCTCGATCCGCCGCCCCGTGCCGTGGGCCTTCGCCTCCTTCCGGACGGTGAACGCGTCCAGCTCGCGACCCTCCCGGACCGCGGCGTGGGCCAGGGCGTACGATACCGGGTCGGCGCCCAGGGTCAGACCGCCCACGCACGCTGGCATCCAGCCCGCGGCATCGAGGGCGTCGAGGCCCGCGCGTCCGATCAGGAGCTGGCCGAGCCCCGACATGGTGGTGGTCCGGGCATCGATGTAGTAGGTGGAGCGGCTGCCGCCGGAGAGGACGAAATCGCCCTTCTTCACGGACACGGTCCGCAGGAGCTCCCGCAGGCGCTCACGATCGGTCTGGGTCACGGATCTCGGGGTTCGGGGTCGACCTCCGCACAGGCGACGGGTGAGCCCGACGGATCCCGGACGTGGACGGAGAACGGGCGATTCGGGAGACGGCCGGCGCCAACGGTCATGCGGACGGTGCCGGTGCCGTCCGGCCTCGCCGTGATGCGGCCGAGGGGCAGGCTCACCCGGCCATGCCCAACGCAGGGGCCCTCGTGGACGTTGACCGGGTAGCGGGCCTCCGGCTCGAGGCCGGTCAGCGTGACCCGGATCGATGCGCCGCCGGGCCGGTCCTCCACCTCCGCCGAGGCGGTGATCGAAGCCACCTCCACCGGCGTGACCGCCGAGTCGCCGGCCTGGTGGGGCTGGCGGGTCGGGCTGCCGGCGGCCGCTGCCGAAACCGACCCGGTGTCGGCCGCCGGCTGCCGACGGTCTGGCGCGTCGCCGCAGCCGGCCACGAAGGCCGCCGCAGCCAGGACGATACATGGTGTGCGAGCGGGCACGGAGTCCTTCCCTTCTTCTGTTCGGTCGGGGAACCGGCAAGGTGCACCGTCTCCGGGCCCACGGCAAGCGGCCGGGGCGGATGCCCGGGGCGACCACGGTGAGCATTATCGCTCACCGGACTATCCCCGACAGGCTTTTCCTCCAACTCCCGACAGAGACGGATGGCGCCGCGGCTTATGATGGAGTCACCGGGGAAGTCCCGCCGGCGCGTTCCAGGAGGTTGACGTGAAGGACCCAGTACTCGTCGCCACCGACGGTGGTCGAGAAGCAGCGCACGCGCTGCAGCTCGCTGCGGCCTACGCCTCGGTCGAAAACGTCCCCGTGGAAGTGGTCTCGGTGGTGGCCCCGTTGAGTGACCTGCCGATGCCGCTGCCTCACCGCGAAGAGCTGGAGCACGCCCACGCCCAGGGGGCCGCC
>CAZSBL010000122.1:0-10972 GCA_964605205.1 uncultured Gemmatimonadaceae bacterium | reverse complement strand
CCGTCCGGTTTGACGAGGGGGGCCAGGGACAACCCCTGGCCCCTACTCTACCGGATTCCGGTGTGAGAGGCTGTTCCCCGCCCCCTCCCCATTGCTTTCTTCAACAAAGCGGAGAAGAGCCCCTTTTTGTTGTGGTTAGGCAGCGCGGCCGGCGGCGGGCGGCATGCCGGCGAGGCTGCCTTTCCTGGCGGAGAAAGCCCCCGACAGCTGGTGTGGGCGAACCCGAACCCGGCCTCCGTGATGCCAACGCAAAGCCAGCGTCTTCCGCCGCGCAGCCCGCCGTGCCCGGATCAAACTCACAAGAAATTCTCCGCGCGTGCTCCGCGCCTCCGCGGCTCCGCGGTTAACGATGCCTCGACCCCGCCCAAAGCACGAGCCACTCGCCGATGCCCCGGTCCGAACCACGCACCGTCACCGGGGTACGAGCGTGTGCCCGACCCGGGGCGCTGTTGCGCTGGCCCCGTTACGTTGCCAGCAGCGAGACGGCCCCGGGCCAACCGGCACGAACCGAACCGGACATGAGCGGAGCGAACCCGATACAGCGGCGGAAGACCGTCACGGTGGACGTGGGCGGCGTGAAGGTGGGCAGCGACCACCCGATCGTGGTCCAGTCCATGACCAACACCGACACGGCCGACGTGGAGGCCACGGCGCAACAGGTAGCGCTCCTCCATGGCGCGGGCAGCGAGATCGTTCGGATCACGGTGAACACCGATGAGGCGGCGCAGGCGGTGCCCGGCATCGTGGAGCGGCTCCGGGACGTGGGCATCGATGTTCCCATCGTGGGCGACTTCCACTACAACGGCCACCTGCTGCTGCCGAAGTATCCGGCCATGGCGCGGGCGCTGGCCAAGTACCGGATCAACCCTGGCAACGTGGGGGCGAAGCGTCGCGACGAGCACTTCCAGCAGATCGTGGAGGTGGCGGTCGAGCATGACAAGCCGGTCCGCATCGGCGTGAACTGGGGCAGCCTGGACCAGCAGCTCCTGACGGAGATGATGGACGCGAACGCCGAGAAGGCGGAGCCCGAGAACGCCCGGACGGTCATGATCGAGGCGATGATCGAGAGCGCGCTCCGCTCCGCCACGCTGGCGGAGGAGACGGGGCTCGGCCACGACCGGATCGTCATCAGTGCGAAGGTCAGCGGGGTGCAGGACCTGGTGGAGGTCTACACGAAGCTGGCGGAGCGGTGCGACTACCCGCTGCACCTCGGCCTCACGGAGGCGGGGATGGGTACCAAGGGCGTGGTGGCCACCACGGCCGGGCTCAGCCTCGTGCTGCAGCAGGGGATCGGCGACACCATCCGGGTCTCGCTCACGCCCCGGCCCGGCGGCGACCGGGCCGGGGAGGTCCGGGTGGCCCAGCAGATCCTCCAGTCCATGGGGATCCGGAGCTTCACACCGCAGGTCACCTCGTGCCCGGGCTGCGGCCGGACCACCAGCACGTTCTTCCAGAAGATGGCCGAAGACATCCAGGAGTACACCCGGGAGCGGATGAGCGAATGGCGGGAGAAGTACCCGGGCGTGGAGGAGCTGAAACTGGCGGTCATGGGTTGCGTAGTGAACGGCCCGGGCGAATCGAAGCATGCGGACATCGGGATCAGTCTGCCGGGCACGTTCGAGGAGCCGAAGGCGCCGGTCTACATGGACGGTGAGCTCTTCACCACCCTGAAGGGCGACGGGCTGGTGGAGGAATTCAAGGGGATCCTGGACGAGTACGTCGAGAGGCGCTGGGGCCGCACCCCGGCGGCGTCGCAGGCGTGAGACGGCCGGGCTGGCCCCGTGAGAGCTGGAGGGAAGGAGCGGCTGGAAGCGGAGGTCCGGGAGCTACGAGCGCAGGTCCACCGGCTGACCGAGGCCACCGAGTTCGATCGCAAGCTCCTCGGCGAGTCCGAGTAGGACCGGGATCCCCGCCGGAGTGGGCATGACCGAGACGCACCCGACGCCGGCCGGGCCCTAGCCCGGTGGCGACGATGGATCCCCTCCTCCTGCTGGCCGGCCTGACACTCGTCGGTGCCCTGGTCCTCGGCTTCGACCTGGCCCGGGGACTGCTCTCACTCCCGGCGCTGGCCGACGCCGGCAGACCCGATGCCAACCCCAGGGTCTCGGTGGTGCTGGCCGCCCGGGACGAGGCCGGGCATATCGGCCCGGCCATGGAGTCGATCCTCGACCAGGACTATCCGGCGTTGGAAGTCGTGGCCGTCGATGACCGGTCCACTGACGGGACGGGCGAGATCCTCGACCGGATGGCCGAGGGACACCCCCGCCTCCGGGTGCTGCACATCGAGACGCTTCCCGACGGCTGGTTGGGGAAGAACCACGCTCTGCACCGGGGCGCCGCCATGGCAGGCGGCGAGCTGCTGCTCTTCACCGATGCCGACGTCATTCTTCACCCGGATGCGGTGACCCGGGCGGTGGCGCTGCTGGAGCGGGACCGGCTCGACCACCTGGCGGTGGCCCCCCGGATCCTGGCCGGATCCGCACCCGCCACCATGACCGTGGCCGTCTTCCTCGCCCTCTTCTCCACCATCATGCGGCCGTGGAAGGCCCGTGACCCGGACAGCCGGTTCGCCATCGGGATCGGCGCCTTCAACCTGGTCCGGGCTACCGCGTACCGGGCCATCGACGGGCACCGCAGCGTGGCGCTCCGCCCGGATGACGACGTGCGTCTCGGGCGCGCCCTCAAGGAGGCCGGGTTCCGTCAGGCCGCCGCCATCGGCACCCGGATGGCCGAGGTGGAGTGGTACCCCACGCTCCGAGCCATGGCCCGGGGGCTGCGGAAGAACGCTTTCGCCGTGGTGGAGTACCGGCTGTCGCTGGTGGCCGCGGGCACGCTGGTCCCGATGGCGTTCATCTTCTGGCCGGTGATCGCGCTGGGGGTCACCACCGGGCCGGTCTGGTGGCTGAACGCCGGAGTGGTGGCTATCGGGGCGACCACGATCTTCGCCACCGCCCGGGCGCACCGCATGCCCGCGTGGACCGCGCTGGCCTACCCCCTCGCCAGCGCGTTCCTGCTCTGGATCGTATGGGCCGCGGCGCTCCGGGCGGTCCGTCGCGGCGCCATCGAGTGGCGGGGCACCGAGTACGACCTGGATACGCTGCGGGGCCGGGGATAGCGAAGATCGGAGCCGGACCCGGTCGCTTCCGGGGCGCCGGGTTCGGCCAGGGCGTCGTCGCCTAGAAGAGGAAGAGGACGAGGACGAACGCCACGGGGATGCTGAACGCCAGGATCCAGAAGTACATCCACCCCAGTATCCAGTACTTCACGAACGTCTTGAACCACCCCTGGGTGTAGACCCGCTTCATGGCCAGGTAGATGTAGACGAAGATCCAGAGCCAGAGTCCGAGCTCGACCCACCGGGCGCCGGACCATCCGCTCAGCAGCAGCATGACCGTGGCCAGGAGGAAGACGTAGGAGTGGACGTGGAGGAGGAAGACGAAGTGCTCGGCGTAGTACCGGCCGCGGCGGATGTAGAGGAGCTTCAGCACTCCGGCGAAGACCGGGAGCAGGATGAACATAAGGGTGGGCACGTAATTGAAGAATGTGCCCACCAGGGTCTCCCCGGCCTCCCGCGGCGGCATGGCGCCCAGGCGGCGGATCTGCCGGGCCAGCGCCGAGTCCACGGCCGCTGGCCCGGGCACGTTCACCTCCGGTGGGTCCCCGTCCCAGCCGAAGGTCTCGCCGAGCGTCCGGGGCTCGTCGCCGGCCACGCCCCGGGGCGCCGGGCCGGCGCTGTCCGCCGCGGGGCCGGGCGGCTCCGGCGCGGTGTCCGGCGAGGCAGCGGGCGCCATGGCGGCGTCGACCGCCCCGGCCGGGTCCGACCCGGCGTCCTCGGGGAGGGTGTCCCGGCGGTTCACGAGGGTGACGCGACGCCGCGCCAGCTGGGTGCGCGTGGCTTCCAGCGCCCCGCGAACGCCTTCCGGGTTCTCCGGGTTCGCGACCTGGCGGTCCAACCGTGCCAGCGCCGAGTCGATCTCGGCGATCTCCCGGTCCAGCGAGTCGGCCACCAAGGTGGGCGTCGGGCCGTCGTCTTCCACCGCCTGCCGGACCAGCCGCATGCTGTAGAACGAGAGCAGCAGGAAGAAGAGCAGGCTCGATACCAGGTAGAGCCGGAACGGGTGGATGTAACGCACGATCCGGCCGTTCACGTGCTCCACCGTCATGTGGCCGGGCTTGAAGAAGAGGGCGCCCAGCGTACGCGGCAGCCGCTTGTCGAGGATGAACTGGTCCTCCAGCACCTCCATGATCAGCGTCTTCACGGAGACCTGGACGTCCACCTTCCGCTGGCCGCACGTGGGGCAGTACTCGCCCGGCGTGGGGTCGCCGCAGTTCATGCACGGCCGGTCCGGGTCCATGGCCCGGGTGCCCCGCCCCCGACCCCGCCGGAGCGGCGGCGGCGCCGGCTCATCCGCCGAGGACCCGGCGGATGAGCCCGACGGCCCGCCGGCCGCTCTGTCGGACCCTGGCTCGTCCCGGGCTGGCGGAGTGTCCGTCACGGTGTGGCGCTACCGGACCGCCGATCGGGGAACGGTGACCCGGACCAGGCCCCGGAAGTCCCCCTCGTCGTAGCCGGTGGCCTGGTCGGCCGGGTAGCGCTCGCTCAGCGTCTGCCGAACGGCCGGATCGAGCTGGGCCCTCGGGCCGTGGCACTGCAGGCACATGTGGCCGAGCCGGAGCGGCATGTAGTACCGGTAGTCCCCGTCGGCGGTGGCCTGTACCAGGTGGTCCGGCAGCTCATCGGTGTCATGCAGCGCCGTCTGGAAGTGCATCAGCGCCTGGGCCTCCAGCGAGTCCGGGGCGTTCCGCGGGTTCCGGGTCTGTAGCGTGGTCCGCTTCACGTGCCACCCCTCACCGAGGGCGGTGGACACGCTGTCGGTGAGGCGCTGGGCCTCGGTGGCGCAGAAGTGGACCGCATCGGCGGGGCCGCCGGAGGCCAGGTGTCCGTTCAGCCGGCCGCCGAGGGTCCGGACCAGCGACATGGCCGCCGTGTCACCGACGGCCACCACCCGCTCCCGGGTGGCGTCGTCCAGGGTGTCTCCGCCGCAGCCCGGGGCGAAGAGCAGGGGTACGATCAGGATCGCGGCGGCGCGGTTCACGATCACGTTCGACATATCGACTCCAGGGAAGGGTGGGCTCGAGGATGAATAGTGGGCACGATGGCCGTCCGGACGCCAGCCTCGAGGTACGCCCGCCCGTGCGCTTCGCGGATCATAGACGCGGCGGCGACGCGGCGGCGCTGGCGGGACCCGGCCACCGCGGCCCTGGACGGCGTCGCCCATTGCCGCCACCATACGGGGCATGTCCTTCTACGCCGACCATATCTTCCCGCCGCTGCTGCACCGGGTGTCCCGGCACTTCGACGAGCAGCGCCGTGACCTCATGGCCCACGCCCGCGGCTGCGTCCTGGAGCTGGGCGTCGGGACCGGGTCGAATCTGGCGTTCTACCCCGAAGACGTCACCGACGTGCTGGGCATCGACCCGCACGACGCCGTCCTGGACCGGGCCATCGGCACGGTCAGGGAGCTAGAAGAGGAGGGGCTGCCGTACCGGATCTGCCTGCAGCGGGCCGACGCCGCGAAGCTGCCATACGGCGACGCCAGCTTCGACACCGTCGTCGCGTTCCTCACGCTCTGTACCATACCCGACAACGAGGCCGCGGCCCGGGAGGCGCACCGGGTTCTGAAGCCCGATGGCAGGCTGCTGGTGCTGGAGCACGTGGCCGCCGAGCACGGTGCCGTCCTGCCCCGGGTGCAGCGGTGGCTCAATCCGATCTGGAAGCCGCTGGCCGTGGGCTGCCACCTCGATCGCGATACGACCCGGGTCCTCCGGGAGGCCGGGTTCGGCACCGAGAAGCTCGATCACTACCGCGACGACACCTGGTTCCCACCCGCCGCCCCCCGCATCCGCGGGGTGCTGTCCAAGCGTTAAAGGAACCGGGAGCCGGCGCCGTCCGTCTCCGCCCCGGGCTCGCCCCGCTTCCAGGCGCGGGCCGCGGTCAGCAGTGACGCCAGCGTGGCGTGGTCGCTCTCCCGGAGCGCGCGCCGGAACCGGGTGAGGGCCTCGATCACCGCGTCGAGGGCCGCGCCAGCCTGATCGTGATTGTCCGCCAGGATATCCGTCCAGAGCCCGGGGTCGCTTTCCGCCAGGCGGGTCATGTCGTGCCCGCCGGGTCCCAGCCGGTCGAGCGCCACGCCCGCCCGCGCCAGCGCCACGGCCAGCGCCGAGGCCACGACCTGCGGCGCGTGGCTCGCCCGGGCCATGAGCCGGTCGTGCTCGACGGGATCGATGGATCGAGGCACCGCGCCCACGGCCCGCCAGAGCGCGTCGACCCGCGCCCGGGTGAACGCCGTGGTCTCCGGGGTGTCACAGCACCAGACCGTGGCGCCCTCGAACAGGCCGCGCCGCGCTGCCGGCCATCCGCTCCGGTGGTCGCCGGCCACCGGGTGAGAGCCGACGAAGCGCGGCCCGAGACCGACTGCCTCCGCCGCTTCCAGCACCGACCGCTTCGTGCTCCCGACGTCGGTAACCACCACGCTCGCCGGGAGCTCGGCCGCCAGCCGCCGGAGCCGGTCCGGGATCGACCGGACCGGAACGGCCAGGACTACCGTGTCCACCGCGTCCGGCTCGAGGGGTCCGATGCCCGCCTTCCGGGCCCGTCGTGCCGTGTCGGGATCCCGGTCCTCGCCCTGGACCCGCCAGCCCGCGGCCACCAGGTCCCGGCCCAGCGAGCCGCCCATGAGCCCCAGCCCCACCACACCCACCGTGACCGCGCTCATGGCTCCAGTTGCTCCGAACGGCACAGCTCGATCAGCGTCCAGAAGAGCTGGCGTACGGCTTCCTCCGGGAGGCCGTGCTCCCGGCCGTTCTCCACCGCCCGGCGGATCACCGCCGCCTCCCGCCCCGGATCCAGGGTGGCGGCCCGCTCATCCCGCTTCCGCGCGCCCACCCGGCGGGCCAGCTCCAGGCGCCGGGCCACGAGGGCCATCAACTCCCGGTCCACCGCCTCGATCCCGGCGCGCAGCGCGGCGACGTCTGACGTGGCGTCGGGGCCGTTCGGCACAGCGCCGCCAGCGGCCGACCCACTCATGCCGCCACCTCCCCGCGGTCCGCTCCGGCCGCCTCGGCATGGGCCCGGGCCGCCTCGGCGAACCGGCGCACACCCGTCATGAGGGCGGCGAACTCGTCGAAATCCAGGGACTGGTCACCGTCCGACAGCGCCCGCTCCGGCGCCGGGTGCACTTCCACCATGAGCCCGTCGGCGCCCGCCGCTACCGCCGCGAAGGCCAGCGATGGCACCAGGTCCGCCCGCCCCGCGGCGTGGCTCGGGTCCACCACCACCGGCAGGTGCGTCTCCCGGTGAAGCACGGCGATGGCCCCCACGTCCAGCGTGTTCCGGGTGGCGGTCTCGAACGTCCGGATCCCGCGCTCGCACAGGATCACGTCACCGTTGCCCTGGCTCATGATGTACTCCGCCGCCATCAGCAGCTCCCGGACGGTGGCCGACAGACCCCGCTTCAACAGTACCGGGCGCCGGATCCGGCCCAGCTCATCCAGCAGCGAGAAGTTCTGCATGTTCCGGGCGCCCACCTGGAGCACATCGGCGTGCTCCGCCACCACCTCCACCTGGCGCGTGTCCATGACCTCCGTCACCACCGGCAGCCCCGTCTCCGCACGGGCAGCCACCAGCAGCTCCAGCGCCTCCTCGCCCAGACCCCGGAACGAGTACGGCGACGTGCGCGGCTTGAACGCGCCGCCCCGCAGCAGCCGCGCCCCCGAGGCCTTCACCCGCCTGGCCGTCTCCAGCAGCATCGCCTCGCCCTCCACCGAGCACGGCCCCGCGATCACCGCCGGCTCTCCACCCCCCACCGCCGTTCCCGCCGCATCCCCGATCCGGACCGATGTCCGCTCCGCCGCGAACGCCCGCGACGCCAGCTTGTACGGCTTCGTCACCGGCGTCACCGATTCCACGCCCGGCAGCTGCAGCAGCGGTACCTCCCGCAGCGCGCCCTCATCTCCGATACAGCCGATTACCACCCGCGACTCGCCCCGGGACACGTGCGTTCGCATCCCGAGCCCCTCCACCCGCTCCCGGATATGGTCCAGCTCCGCGTCCGTGATCCCGGACTCCGTGATGATGATCATCGTCCCTTCTCTCCCTCGTGCAGGTACAAAAAAAGGCGGCCCGCGGAAATTCCGCGGGCCGCCCGTGCGCCAGGTTCGGTATGCGCTACCGCATACGCCTCCGGCCACGGCCCGCGGTGCGGGTCGCGTACAGATAGGCGTACACGTAGCTGCTCTGGCGCATTGTCATGGCCGCAACACTAGCCGCCACCGGCGGTCCGAGTCAACCCCGCCTGCCCGTCCGGCGGGGCGCCCGATGAGGTGGCGGAGCGCACGACCGCGCTCCTGGTTCCATACCTGGCCGGGCCGTGATAGGCCGAGGGCCTCTTGCGTTGGCCAGAGGCCCGGGTGTTATCATCGGGAAACCCTGCGAACCCCCCGCTCGCGCAACGCAATGATTCTGCACCCAGCCGCCTGGACCGTGCTCATCATCGGCGCCATCATCGTCGTCTGGTTCACCATGCAGGACGACGCCTGACCGTCCGCTGGTGCCGCGGGCTGTCCCGCAGCCGGACACTTCCGGCTGTGCGCCGACGGCTCGTAACCGTACGTAAACCCATGCCGGTCGGCAGGTTATGGTCCGCCGTGCAATCGTGGTACGGGCACTGCCCCTTCCATCTCTGCAACAAACCGGGCGTTTCTCCCGTTGTGTACTGCACGCCCACACCACGAGACAGGCATGGACGCACTGATCACAGCCGCCCAGAACGGCGACGAGGGGGCCTTCCTGGCCCTGTACGAGCGCCACGCGGGGCGGGTGCGTCGTATGGTGGAGAGCCGGGTGGAGGACTCGGCGTTGGCCGATGATCTCTGCCAGGAGAGCTGGCTGCGGGCGTTCCGGGGGATCGAGGCGTTCCGCGGGGACGCGGAGTTCGGCACCTGGCTGCACACCATCGCCCGGAACGTGGTGGCGAGCCGGGGCCGGACTACGAAGCGCCGGGCCGAGCTGCTGGAGGAGTCGTGGTGCCCGCGGCTGACGTCGTCGCCGGAGCCGGTGGAGCTGCGGGTGGACCTGCGGCGCGCGGTGGACGCGCTCCCGCCGGGGATGCGGCGGGTGCTGTGCCTCCACGACGTGGAAGGCTGGACGCATGCCGAGATCGGCGTGACGCTGGGCGTCTCGGAGGGGACGTCGAAGAGCCAGCTCTTCAAGGCTCGCGTGCGCCTCCGGGAGACGCTGCGCACGGCCTCGACGTAACCGGGCCGGAGCGTGTACAATTCAGTGTACATGTACACGCACCCGGACCACTCCCGATGTCGTTTCGAACGCTTTGCTGGACCCTTCCGCTCGTCTTCGCCGTCGGCCTGATCGGCCTGGCCTGCCAGGAGCCGGCCGGGCTCCCTCCGACGCTGGAGCCGGGGGTGGTGACCTTCGACCTTGCCGGGCCCGCTACCGGGACGTTCACGGCGGACGGCCGCTGCTACTGGTCGCAGGGCTACCCGTCGGCGGACTCGGCGTGCGCACTGGCGCTGGATCTCGGGGACACCATCCGGATCCGGGCGGTGCGCGATCCTCGCTCGCCGTCCTGGCAGCACATGAACCTGGAGTTCCCGGAGTCGGGTGAGTGCGGCGCACCCGATGCGTGCCGGATGGCCATGGAGTATCTGGACGGGGCGGGAAGGCTGGAACGGTCCTTTCTGTCCACGGAGACCGAGGTCACGATTCTCGAACAGACGGAGGACCGGATGAGCGGGACCTTCAGCGGACGGATGATCGAGATCAACGGGCTGATCGCCGACACGATCCAGATCGTGGATGGAGCGTTCGACGTACCGGTGGAGCGATGAGCGGGCCACGCGCGCCGCGGATCGCCGACAGCAGCTGGGGCCGGATCGAGCTCGAGGACGGCCGCACCTTCAAGGATGCCAAGCTGTGGCCTGGTGGCGGCCGGGAGTGGGACTGGAACGAGACGGGCACCGGTCACCGTCCGGGGATCCAGCCGGAGGACGTGGACGAGCTGCTGGAGCACGGCGCCGAGGTGGTGATCCTGACCCGAGGCCGGGTCAGGGCGCTGCGGGTACCCGATGAGACCGTGGACCGGGTAGAGGCCCGGGGGGCGGAGGCCATCGTGCTCCCCACCGGCGTGGCCATCGACCGGTACAACGAGCTGCGGGAGGAGCGACCGGTTGCGGGACTGTTTCACTCGACCTGCTGAGGGCCGGGCGCCCGTCCACGGACAGGGCGCCGGCCAGGGAGCGATGCGATGACGGACACGGCTTCGAGGGAGCGGGTGGCGGAGCGGCTGGCGGCCGCCGACCGGGTCCTGGCGCTGACGGGGGCGGGGATCTCGGCGGAGTCCGGGATCCCCACGTTCCGGGGGAAAGACGGCTGGTGGCGGAAGGAGGACCCCACCAAGCTGGCCACGCAGGCGGCCTTCCAGCGCGACCCCTCGTACGTGTGGGAGTGGTACGAGCACCGGCGGGGTCTGGTGGGTGAGGCGGACCCGAACCCGGGACACGAGGCGCTGGCGGCGTGGGAGTCGGCCGGCCAGGCGGTCCTGGTGGCCACCCAGAACGTCGATGACCTCCACGAGCGGGCCGGGAGCGGCAACGTGACCCACATCCACGGCTCGATCTGGCGCGTCCGCTGTCAGGGGTGCGGCCGGGAACGGAACGAGCACCGACACCCGCTGCCGGAGCTTCCCCCGCGCTGCGAGGCGTGCGGGAAGCTGGAGCGGCCCGCGGTGGTCTGGTTCGGGGAGATGCTCCCCTCGGAGCCGATCCACCGGGTGGAGACGTTCCTCCGGGGCGGCGTGGACGTGGCGCTCGTGATCGGCACGGAGGCGAGCTTCGGGTACATCCAGGGGTTCGCCCGGGCCGCCCGCCAGGCCGGCGCGCTCCTGGTGGAGGTCAA
>CAZSBL010000121.1:0-11022 GCA_964605205.1 uncultured Gemmatimonadaceae bacterium | reverse complement strand
CGACGCCTTCGGCTGCGTGATCCCCAGGATCTGCTCCACCTCGCACACGCACAGCGGCTCGTGCCGGAAGATCAGCCCCATGATCGCGAGCCGCGTCTCGTTGGACAGCGCCTTGAAGATTCGTCCCAGGTCATCCATGCCGCCCCCTTTAAAATCGTCTAATCGATTGAAAGGTTAACGGCCCGCACGGCCTCTGTATGTGGGGGAAACCCTGAAATACGGGGCCGATACTTTGGTGGTTCTCCCCACAGAATAAATCGGGCACACGATTTATTATTCCCCCTGCACATCACGAATCCGGTTACGAGTACCCCCAGGGGCCGAAGATGAACAAGGCGTGGAAGCTGGCTGTGACGGGCGTGGTCCTGCTGGCGGTGGGCATTGCGCTGGCGTTGAAGCCAGGGGAGCCGGAGGCCGGGGCAGGGGAGGTCCCGTTCGACCCGTCGGCGCCGGTACCGGTGGAGCCGGTCCCGGAGAGCTACGAGTCTTCGGAAGCGGGCGTACCGCGGCTGGTGGCGCTGGGGGCGGGCGAGTGCATCCCGTGTCGTGCCATGGCACCGATCCGGGCGGAGCTGCGCCGGGAGTACGCCGGCGCGTTGGAGGTGGATTTCTACGACGTGTGGAAGGACCGGGAGGCCGGGGGGCATTTCGGGATTCGGGTCATCCCCACGTTGATCTACTACGACGCTGCGGGTCGGGAGCTGGGTCGTCAGCAGGGGTACGTGCCGAAGGATCGGATCCTGGAGACGCTGCAACGGTTGGGCGTTCGGCTCCCTTCTTCCGGCGGGTGACGGGGCCATGGGTGGACTCCTCGACGGGTTGAGCGCGGGTCTGGCGGGCTCGCCGGTCCTGGCGCTGGGGGCGGCTGTGGGGTGGGGCGTGGCGAGCGTGATTCTGAGCCCGTGTCACCTGGCGGGGATCCCGCTGATCATCGGCTACATCGCGGCGCCGGGGTCGCTTCCGACGCCGCGCCGGGCGTTCGTGCTGTCGACGGCGTTCGCGGTGGGGATCCTGGTGACCATCGGGCTCGCGGGGGTCGCGACGGCCGCCGTGGGCCGGACCGTGGGGCAGCTGGGTCCGGCCGTCACCTACGCGGTGGCCGCCGTGTTTCTCGTGATGGGGCTGCATCTGCTGGAGGTGATCCGGCTGCCGGCGTGGGGCGGGGTGCGGGAAGGCTCGGGCGGGGGTGGAGTTCCGGGCGCGCTGGGGCTCGGGCTCACGTTCGGGCTGGCGCTGGGGCCGTGCACGTTCGCGTTCCTGGCGCCGGTGCTCGGGGCCGGGCTGGCTGTGGGGGTCACGGCGCCGGTGATGGCGGCCGGGCTGGTGCTGGCCTTCGGGGTGGGGCACTGTGCGGTGATCGTGGCGGCGGGGAGCTCGGCGGGTGGCGTCCAGAAGCTCATGGACTGGAACGACGGCGCGGGGGCGGGCGTGCTGCTCGCGCTGCGTCGGGTCAGCGGCGTACTCGTGCTGCTGGGCGGCGTGTACCTGGTCTACCAGGCGTGAAGCGAATCGAAGGGGAGGCGTGATGAAGGCTCTGCTGGCGGTGCTGCTGTGGTTGCTCGTTCCCGGACCGGTGGAGTCGGCTGTGGTCGGTCCCGTTCAGTCCGAGGACAGCGCGGAGGCGCAGGTCCGTGCGATCCTGTTCTACTCGCCCCAGTGTCCGCACTGCCACGACGTGATGGCCGACCACCTCCCGCCGCTCCTGGAGCGGCACGGCGAGGCGCTCCGGGTCGTGGCGGTGAACGTGGACACGCGGCAGGGTCAGGCGCTGTACCAGGCCGTGGCCCGCCACTTCGAGCTCCCGCGCCAGCGGCTGGGGGTGCCGGCGCTGGTGGTGGGTGACCGGATCCTGGTGGGCTCCTGGGAGATCCCGTCGCAGCTGCCGGGGATCGTGGAGCGGGGACTGGCGGCGGAGGGGATCGACTGGCCGCCGATCCCGGAGGTACGGTCGTACCTGTCGCTCCAGGGCATCGCGGAGGGCCCCCCGGTGCAGCTGGAGTCGTGGATGCTGGCGGGCGGAGCGGGGGCCGGGGCCGGGTCGGTGCTCCGGGTCCTCGGCGGGGATGGCGGTTCGGAGACGGGGTCCATGGCGGATCGGTTCATGAACGACCCGCTGGGCAACGGCATCGCGGTGGTGGTGCTCGTCGGCATGGTGATCGTCCTGGCCAGGTCGCTGCGCGCGGTCCACCGGCGCCGGCCCGTCGCAGAATGGCCCGTGTGGGTGATCCCGGCGCTGGCGGTGGTGGGCGCCCTCATCGCCTCGTACCTGGCGTTCGTCGAAGTGACGGGCACGGAGGCCGTCTGCGGGCCCGTGGGCGACTGCAACCGGGTACAGCTGAGCCCGTACGCATCGGTGGCGGGTGTGCCGGTGGGCGTGCTCGGCGTGGCGGGATACCTGGTGATGGGTGCCCTGTGGATGGTCGGGCGGAGCCATGAGCGCATCCAGCTGCTGGTCTGGGCGCTGGCCGTGGGCGGCGTGGCCTTCTCCATCTACCTGACCTTCCTCGAGCCGTTCGTCATCGGAGCGACGTGCATCTGGTGCATCAACTCCGCTATCGCCATGACCCTGATCCTGGTGGCGGCCACGCCGGCGGCGGCACGGGCGCTTCGACCGCGGCGGGCGGAAGATCCCGCAAGCGGGAGAAGGCGGAAAGCGGAAGCCCGGAGACGGAGCCCCGTGGCGTCCTGACCGCCCGCTGAACGTTCCCCGACCTTCCCCGGAACGGCCCCGCTCCACCCATTCCTTGTTCGGTTCTTCTCCGAATCTGTTGAAGAAGGCGGGCGATGGGGCGGGGGCAGGAACAGCATTTCACACCGGAATCCGCGGAAGACGCGGAACGTAAGCGGAAGGCTTGGTCGCGGAAGACGACGGCTCCTCGGTGGTACTTGACGGACCTTTGCGGTTCTTGCCGCGGCTTCTGCGAATCTGCGGTCAGGCGGAGGGGAGGATCACCACGCCGTCTACCCCGACCGGACCGCTCTTGTACTTGTAGTCGTAATCGTAGCTGTAATGAAGGCGGGAGGCTTACCGGCAGGGCCGGGTGAGCGGCGAAAGTCGCTGGCTTCATTACAACTACAACTACGATTACGAGTACAAAACCCGGTGTTCGTATGTGGAAGACCCTCCGATCCTGCCCGTCCCATGTGCCAAATCGACACATACGCGGCGGTCAGACCGGGCCGGGGTCCCCGCTCTGTGGTGGGGGCAGGGTGCTGGAACGGTAGGTGCGAGACTGTGGGAGTGATCGGAGCCGGTTGCAGCCGGCAAGGCCGAGAACGAATCGGAAAGGTATGAGAGAGATGAGAAAGCGAATGATGGGACTCGCCCTGGCTTTGAGCGTGGGTGCCGGGCTGGCTCTCGCACAGCCGGTGTCGGCTCAGGAGATGCCGCAGCAGCAGGAGCAGGTGGAAGTGACGGACTCGCTCCTCGAGGACTTCGTGGAGATCTACCCGACGGTGGTGGAGATCAGTCAGGAAGCGCAGGCGGAGATGTCGCAGGCGTCGAGCGCGGAGGAGGCACAGGAGATCCAGGCCGAGGCCAACGAGGCCATCACGGAGACGTTGGAAGAGGCCGATATGACATTCCAGGAGTACGACGCGGTGATCCGGGCCATCAACGAAGACCCGGAGCTCATGGATGAGTTCAGGGAGCTGATGGAAGAGATCCATGGTGAGGAAGGGGGGCCGGGCGCCTGACCGACACGTGACAGGCAGCGGCCCGATGGAAGGGCCACGAGCAGCGGCGGTCCGGGGTGCCGGGCCGCCGCTGCTCGTTGGGCCCCTTTCAGCAGGTGATGATCGGGGTTAATGTGACATAATGACACAGGAATCGACCGAACGCCGTTTCCACCTGGGACTCCGTGCCTGGTTCGTGATCGCCGTGCTGGGGCCCGTGACGGTGGTGGGCGCCGGGGTGCTGTGGGCCGGCGGGCGGCTGGTGGAAAGCACGGTGCAGGAGCAGCTCGAGGAGGATGTTCAGCTGGTGGCGCGCTCCATCCAGATGCCCTTGAGCCGGGCGTTGGAAGATGGGCGAGGCGACCAGCTGTACGAGGCGCTGGAATCGGCGTTCCGGATCCGGCGAGTGTACGGTGCCGCGGTCTATGGTCCGGAGGGATCGGTGGTGGCGCGGGTGGGCGCGTTCGGGCCGGAGAGCGCGTCGGCGGAAGCGGTGGGCCGGGTTGCGGTGGAAGGCCGCGGCGGTGAGTACGGCGAGGTAGGTGAGCGGAGAGTGTATTCCTATTTCGTTCCGCTGACGAACGCCGGCGGCCGGATCCAGGGCATGCTGCAGGTGACCCGTCGGCGCAGTGACATCGAGGGGGAGGTGCGCGGTGTGCGGCTCCGGCTGGCGGGCATCCTGGGCGGGGTCTGGCTGTTCATGGGCCTGCTGGTGGTATTCACGTACCAGCGGGTCCTGGGGCGCCCTTTCGAGGGACTGTCCTCGGCCATGGCCGAGGTGGAACGGGGTGCCCGGGACCAGCGGGTGGAAGAGCGCGGCCCGCAGGAAGTGGCGGAGATCGCGCGGTCGTTCAACCGCATGGTGGCCGGCGTGAAGCGTGCCGAGGCGAAGGTGGCGGAGCGCCGGGCGCGGGAGTTGGCGCTGGAGAACGAGCTTCGGCGGGCGGAGAAGCTGGCCGCCATCGGCCGCCTCGCCGGTGGCGTGGCCCACGAGCTGGGGACACCGCTGGCGGTGGTGGACGGGATGGCCCAGCGGCTGCAACGAGGCGTCGATGGCGAACGCCGGACGGGCGCGATCCGGGAGATTCGAGCTGCCGTGGCGCAGATGAGCGGGATCGTTCAGGATCTCCTGACGTTTGGCGCGGCCGAGTCGGGGGAGCGGCAGACGACGTCGGCCCACGCCGTGGTCGTGGGGGCAGTGGGGGCCGTGCGGGAGGAGGCGAGGAAGGCGGGGGTCGAGCTGGAGCTGGAGACGGCTCCGCGGGACCTGGCGGTCCGTGGCGACCGGCTCAGACTGGAGGGAGCGCTGACGCACCTGGTGCGGAACGCGGTCCAGGCGGCCGGCCCCGGTGGGACCGTGAGGATCGCCGCGGAAGGGGATGCCGCGGGGGTGCGCTTTGTGGTGGAGGATTCGGGCCCGGGGCTCGCGGACGGTGTGGTGGACCGCGTGTTCGAGCCGTTCTTCACCACCAAGGCCGTGGGCCAGGGCTCCGGGCTGGGGCTGGCCGTGGCGCACGCGGTTGCGGAGGAGCACGGTGGCGCCATCGAAGTCGATCGTTCCACGTTGGGCGGGGCGAAGTTCGTGTTGATCGTACGAGGGCAGGGTGACGATGACTGAGGCCGGTCGGGAGCGCGTGCTGGTGGTGGAGGATGATCAGGCGCTGCGGACGCTCCTCGTAGAGGAGATCGAGGAGCGGGGCCTCGAAGCCCGGGAAGCGGACTCTGCCGAGGCGGCGAGGGAGCTGCTGGGCGAGTGGACGGCCGACGTGGTGGTCAGCGACATCCGGCTGCCGGGAGCCAGCGGCCGGGACCTCCTGCGCTGGGGTGCCGCGCTCCCGGATGGCCCCGAATTCCTCCTCATCACCGCCTTCGGCTCGGTGAGGGAGGCCGTGGAGTGTCTTCGGGCCGGCGCCAGCGATTTCCTGACCAAGCCGCTGGACCTGGAACACCTGGCGGCCGCGCTGGAGCGGATCCTGGAGACCCGGCGGCTGCGTCGTCGGGTAGCCGAGCTTTCGGAGCTCCTGGATGATGGCGCGTTCCACGGCATGGTGGGGCGGAGCCGTCCGATGCAGCAGCTCTTCGACCGGATCCAGCGGATCGCGCCCTCCGAGGGGCCCGTACTGGTGATGGGCGAGAGCGGGACGGGCAAGGAGCTGGTGGCACGGGCGCTCCACGCGGAGAGCCCCCGGGAGCAGGGTCGCTTCGTGGCCGTGAACTGCGCCGGCGTGCCCGAGGACCTGCTGGAGAGCGAGTTCTTCGGGCACGTGGAAGGGGCCTTCACGGGAGCTCGGAGCGCCCGCAAGGGCCTCTTCGAGGAAGCCGACGGCGGCACCCTGATGCTGGACGAGATCGGCGAGATGTCGGGCCCGCTGCAGTCCAAGCTGCTCCGGGTCATCGAAGACGGTCGGGTCCGCCCCGTGGGCGGAAACCGGGAGCGGACGGTGGACGTGCGCGTCGTGGCCGCCACGAACCGCGACCTGCGCGACGATGTAGAGTCCGGGCGGTTCCGCGAGGACCTCTACTACCGCCTCGAGACCTTCACCCTGTCCGTACCCCCGCTCCGGGATCGGGGCGAAGACATCGATCTCCTGCTCTCCCACTTCCTCTCACTGGTCACCGCCCGTACGGACAAGCGCGTTCGGGGCTTCAGCGCTCCCGCCATGCGCCGCCTGCACCGCTACCCGTTCCCCGGCAACGTGCGGGAGCTGCGCAACGTGGTCGAGCGCGGTGTCGCCTTCGCGAGCGGCGAGCAGATCAAGGAGGACGACCTTCCCGAACGGGTCCGGCGCTCCACCGGACGTGCCCGGTCGCCGGAGAACGCAGCCCTCGAGCCGCTCGGGATCGAGGACGACGACATGCTGCCGACGCTCGAGGAGGTGGAGCGGCGGTACATCGATTACGTGCTAGACCGGGTGGATGGGAACAAACGCAGGGCCGCGGCCCTCCTGGGGATCGCCCGCCGAACGCTCTACCGCCGGCTCCAGAACGGGAGCGAGGAAGAGGACGACGGGTAGCAGCCACCGTCCACGGTTTGAACCCCGGCTGACTTCACCTTATCATCATGCCCGTATGAAGTAACACCTTCCAGCGCGGTGATCGGCCCCCACCGGTGTTGCCGCGCGCACGAATCCATGCAGCCAAGGAGAAGTATGCCCGATTCCGTCGTCCAGACGCAGGACCGCATCGACGCCCAGGCCCCACTCGAGGCCACGCTGAAGGACGAGATTATCCGGATGTACCAGGAGGTGGCGGACGATCCCGACGGCGAGTTTCACTTCTACCACGGTCGGGAGGCGGCGGAGCTCTTCGGCTACGACGCCGAATGGCTCGACCGTGCGCCGGCCGGCGCGGTGGAGTCGTTCGCGGGTGTGGGCAACCCGCACGAGCGGGCGGGGATCGAGCCCGGGGACACGGTCCTGGACCTGGGCAGCGGTGCCGGGCTCGACGGCTTGATCGGGTCCTGGCAGGCGGGTCCAGAGGGGAACGTCATCGGCGTGGATCTGAACCCGGCCATGTGCGCGAAGGCGAAGAGGCACGCCGAGGCCACGGGCACGAGCATGGAGTGCCACGAAGGGCGGATGGCGGACCTGCCGGTCCCGGCCGGGGAGGTGGACGTCATGATCTCGAATGGCGTGATCAACCTGTCGTTCCGGAAGCGGCGCGTGGCGGAGGAGATGTTCCGCGTGCTGAAGCCCGGCGGCCGGATCTCCATCACGGACATCGTGAGCGGCAAGGAGCTGTCGCCGGACATCGTCAACGACCCGAAGCTCTGGGCCTCCTGAATCGGAGGTGCTCTCCTGGAAGGAGAGATGTTCAGGCTGCTGGAAGAGTCGGGGTTCGAGCGGGTCCGATCGGCGGTGGTCCCCGGATTCCGGTTCCGGAAGGAGTCGACCTGTGACGCGGCCGAGGCCTACGGCGTGAAAGCGGTCATGATGACCGCTGGCAAGCCCGAAACGTAGGCCCGCGCGCTTCAGTCGTCGTAGTACCGGAAGATCTTGTACCCGCCGTTCATGACGTGGACGTAGCGGAACGCCTGGAGGTGGAACCGGCCGCCATCGGGGTGCTGGAGCACCAGGTAGCAGTCCTGGAGGACGTGGAAGGTCCGGTACTCCTCGGTTTCGCCGCGGCACTCGGTGGTGCGGAGCTCGGCCCGGGAGCCACGGAAGGAAGCCAGGAGCCGGGTGATGGCCCGGCGGTTTCTGAGCTGGATGTTCTCCCACGCCAGATCCACCGGGAAGTTGACCTCCGGCCGGCTGGCCGGGAGCTGGGGCCACACCCGGTCATTGTGCTCGTGCTCGGTCAGGCGCAAGGCCGTGAGCGCGGTGGTGTCCTCCGTGACCAGGGCGCTCCATACGGTCTGACCCAGCCTTTCGAGGGAGGGTGCGCTGCCCGGCAGGGGCGGCGCTTCATCGGCACAGGCGCCGACCGTCAGGATGGTGACGGTCAGTGCGGCGAGGATCGCGAGGCTGCGAGCGTTGATGTGTTTCACGTCGTTGCGAGTTCGGAGCTGCGTACGATCGAAAAGCGGCCACCCGCCAGACACGCGGGTGGCCGCTGCTTCGATCACGGTTCGAAGACCGCGCGTCAGTTGCGCGCCGTGGTGATCCAGCCGGCGTACCAGGGCGAGCTGGTGCCGGGCTCCACCGCGCCGATGTAGGTGGCGCTGGTGTCGAAGAAGCCGTTGTCCGGCGGGGTGGCGCCGCTGTCGGCGGGGCCGCCGGTGGCCGGCACCCAGTCGGGCGAGGCGAAGTTGTAGGGATCGCCGAGCAGGGGATCGCCCTGCGTGACGTTGGCCCAGGCTGCCAGGCCCGTGCAGGCGGTCTCGTCGTCGGCGTCGCCGTTGAGGTAGTTCCCGTTGTCGTGGTAGATCGCGTAGTCGATGATCAGGCCACCGGACGCGCACTGGGCGTAGGTCTCGTCGTTGTCGATGTCGAGACCGTCGCTGAAGCCCATGACGATGATGTTGCGGACCTCGCCGCCCGTGCCCCGGCGCATGAGGAGGCCCGTGTCACCCTCGTCCGTGTCGTCGGCGCCCACCATGGTGATGTTGTAGAGGGTCGGGCTGGTGAGTGGCGTGGCCGAGTAGTCGTCCTCGTTGTTGTCCACTTCGAAGCCGTTGTCCGCGCCGTTGGCCGGATCCTGCTGGACGATCCAGAACTGGCCGGACCCCTGCCAGCCGGTGGAGTAGTCGAACGAGTCGTCGTTCGCCCCCGTGACCACCAGGTACCTGGCGTTCACCGTGCCGCCGAACCACTCGACCCCGTCATCCTGGCCGAAGTGCGACTGCACGTACTCGATGGTGGTCCCGGAGCCCACGCCGTTCAGGGTGATGCCGTTCAGCTCGTTCCCGAAGCTGACCTCGAACCCCCCGTACTCGACGCGGACGTAGCGTAGCGTGCCGCTGTTATCGTCGAGGATGTCGCCGCCGTACTGGCCGGAGGTACCCTCGCCCACACACTCATCGGCTGGGAAGTTGCAAATCGAGAAGCCGTTGAGGACCAGGCCGCCCCAGTCGCCCGTGGCCCGCTGGCCCTCGGGCGCCGAGCTCGTGAAGACGATGGGCTCGCTGGCCGTTCCGTCGGCCTCGATCCTGCCACCCCGCCGCACGATGAGCGCCGTCGGGCTGACGTTGACGTCGCCGAGGATGAGCGTGCCGGGCTCCACGGTCAGGACCCCGCCGCTGTCCACCGTAACGATCCCCTTGAGGATGTACGTGGTGTCGGCGAAGAAGGTGCGGGTGCCCGTGATGGCGCCACTGACTTCGGCGAGCCTCAGCCCGAGCTCGCCGATCACCGGGTCGCTGTTGGACGTCTCCGTTCCGCGCACCGAGGCCACGCGGTACAGGTAGGTTGTGGCGGGCACGACAGTTTCATCCGTGTAGGGCCCTTCCGTCAGGCCCGTGGCCAGGTCGCTGAATGTGGCCTCGCCTTCCACCTGGCGCTGAACCGAATACGACTCGGCTCCGGTCACTGTGTTCCATGTCACCACGAGGGCGTCTCCGCCGCTGGATTCGGCCACGGACACGCCGGTGGGCGCCAGGAGCGGATCCGGCTCCGTGGTGCCGTTGTCGTCGCAGCCGGCCATGCCCGCGGCCACAATGAGGCCGAGGGCGAGGTTCATGATCTTTCGGTCGAGGGGCAGCAATGGCATTTGTCCTCCTACGGTTCGTTGTGTTCAGAGAGTGACAGCGGGTCCCGGTGCCGGACTGTGTCCGGCCCGGAAGCGGTCATCCGCCAGCGCCCCAGCTGAGGGAGACCGAGAACGTGCGGCCGGCGTCGTACCCGCGTACGACATCGCCGGCCTGCGTGAACTCCACCTGGTTTCCAACGAGGCGCTTCCCGGAGATCTTGGCCGACAGGCCTCCGGGGAGCGGCTGCTCGAGCACGATGTCGAGAGTGCTTCGCGCCTCCTCGTAGATATCGGGGAGCGTCCGGCCGCCGACGCTGTCGATGCGTCGGCCGAACCGGTTGAACAGGATGGTGGTCTTGGTCCCGAGCCGTTCACTGGCGTAGGCGAGGCCGAGGTTCACCACGTAGGGCGACTGCCCCTGCAGCGGTCGGCTCCGATCCTCGATCCCGGTCAGCTCGATGGCCCCGGTGCCCGGGAGGTAGGCATTGATGGTGTCGGCGGTGCGCACGTCCGACTGGACCAGCGTCAGGTTCGCGTTGAGCCCGATAGCGCGGAAAGCGGGGCCCAGGGCGCCGAGGGACGTGCGGATCTCGAACTCGGCGCCGTAGTTGGTTGCGCCGTCGGCGTTGGCCCAGCTCCTGATCAGCTCGGAGCTCGGGAAGACCACGACCTCGATGGGATCGTCGAAGTCCTTGTAGAACGCGCTCACCGCCACGAGAGAGCTGTGGCCGGAGAACCACTCCCATCGGGCGTCCAGGTTGCGGATCAGCGTCCGGCCCAGCGTCGGGTTGCCGACGGTCAGGAACCCTCCGGCGTAGTCGGCGAAGCTGAAGGGAGCCAGCTCGCGGAACTGGGGCCGGGCCAGCGTCTGTGATGCGCCCAGCCGGAAGTTCACTCGGTCAGTGGGCGAGTAGGTCAGGTTGATGGCGGGCAGCACGTCCGTGTTGCTCAGGCTCGCCTGCTCCAGCGGCTCCTGGTTGGAGACCGGGTGCAGATCGAAGGGCGTCACGGTCTGGGTCGTCTGCTCGATGCGCGCTCCGGTGAGCATTCTGAGCCGCGGCAGCAGCTCGAAGTCGACCATGGCATAGCCGGCGTGGACGGACTGGCTCGCGTCGTAGTTGTCGGCCCGGAACGTGGACTCCTCGACCTGGAACCCGCCGGGCCCGATGGTCTCGGTGGTGAAGAGGTCGTTCGGGTCCCGGGTCCGTACCTCCGTGG
>CAZSBL010000120.1:0-11032 GCA_964605205.1 uncultured Gemmatimonadaceae bacterium | reverse complement strand
GTGCCGGGGCGCGCTGGCGGACTTCAAGGTCCCGGACCTGGTCCGCTTCTTCGACTCGTTCCCCTTGACGGGGAGCGGAAAGATCCGGCGGGTCGAGTTGGCGCGGATGTTGAGCGCCGAAGAATCGAGCCGTCGGTAGGAGCAAGCGAATCGCGCGGCGGGATCGCCGCGCGGGTCCCGAGACTCCTCGGGAGCCGAAGGGCCGTGGAACTCCGGATCCGTCGCAGGATGCCATCGTGTGTCCTCCGGCGCCCGTCCCGATTTCCATGACCCGGACGCCATGAGGGGCCTCGCGGCCGAAAAACAATCAACGCAGGAAACGGAAGGACAACGCGAGGAAAATGCAGAACTTTGTGAACGCTCCCCATCGTGGGGACACCCCCCGGCCGACGGCGACGTCGCCCAACGCCGCGCTGCTCATCGATTTCGACAACGTTACGATGGGCATCCGCAGCGACCTGACCGCCCAGCTGAAGGAGCTGCTGAACAGCGACATTATCAAGGGCAAGGTGGCGGTGCAGCGGGCGTACGCCGACTGGCGGCGCTACGCCCAGTACATCGTGCCGCTGAGCGAGGCCAGCGTGGACCTGATCTTCGCGCCGGCCTACGGCAGCTCGAAGAAGAACGCCACCGACATCCGGCTGGCCATCGACGCGCTGGAGCTGGTATTCACCCGCCCCGAGATCGGCACGTACATCCTGCTGAGTGGCGACAGCGACTTCAGCAGCCTGGTCCTGAAGCTGAAGGAGTACGGCAAGTACGTGATCGGCGTGGGGCTGCGCGAGAGCGCCTCCGATCTACTGGTCCAGAACTGCGACGAGTACTTCAGCTATTCGGGGCTCACGGGCCTGACGAAGGCCGGCGACGAGGACACCTTCGGCGAGCACGACCCGTGGGAGCTGGTGGAGGCCGCGGTGAAGCGGATGGCCGAGCAGAACGACGTCATGCGCTCCGATCGGTTGAAGCAGGTGATGCTCGACCTGGACCCGAACTTCGATGAGGGCGAGATCGGGTACAGCAAGTTCAACAAGTTCCTGACCGAGGCGGCCAGCCGGAACAAGCTGGCGCTGAGGAAGCTGGACAACGGCCAGTACGAGGTGCAGCCGCTGGCCAATGGCGGCGGCAGGCCTGAGCCGCGACGGGAAAGCCGCAGCGAGGGGCGGACGCGCCGCGACGACCAGGCCCGACGCTCGTCGCAGAAGCCGCAGGTCCGTGAGCCCCGGCGAGAGGCGCCGAAGGCGCCGGCCAAGCCCGCGCCGAAGCCGAAGACCAAGGAGCGGCGCGTGGAGGATCTCGACCACGCGTATGACCTGCTCCGGAAGGCCGTCAGCAATCTGATCACCGAGAACGGCGAGCCCGCCCGCGATTCCGACATCAAGCGCCAGATGCTGGAGCTGGAGCCCGGCTGGGACGAATCGGAGCTCGGGTTCACCAAGTTCAGCCGGTTCCTCCGCCAGGCCCACGACGCCGAGGTGGTCGACCTCCAGCGCACGTCGGAGGGCTACTACCTGGCCCGGTTCCCGGGTCAGACGGTGAAGGCGGAGCCGGCCCGCACCGAGGATCGGGGCCGGGGTCGCGACCGCGACGAGCGGTGGAGCCGCGACCGACGCGCCGAGCGCCGGGAGCCGGCTGAGGCGAAGTCCGAGCCCGAGCCGGCGCCCGAGCCGGCGCCGACGCCGCCGGAGCCCATCGAGGCCGAGGAAGCAGAGCGGTCGGAGCCGGAGGCGGAGGCCACCACACCCACCGAGAAGACCATAGAGGAGGCCGAGACCCCTCCGACGCCCACCACGGAGGGGCCGAAGGAGGAGCGCAAGCCAACCTCGTTCGGCCGCGGCATGCGGCGGGGCAAGAAGGCCGATGGCCCGCCACCGCTCCTGCCGGGGCAGGTGGTGGGGGGCAAGGGCGATCAGCCCGCCGGGACCACCGGCCAGGAAGAAGCCGGGCAGCCCGATGAGGACGCCGGGCAGGAGGACGCCGGGCAGGATGACGTCGGGCGGGCTGCCCCGGCGGCCGAGACGACGAACGGCGGCGAGCCCGGGGTGGAGGAGCCAGCCTCCGAGCCGGAGCACGCGCCGGCACGCGAGACGGGTGGAAAGAGGTCGTCGGAGCTCGAGCGCGCCTTCGATCCGGACGACCTGGGCCTTCCCACCGAGGAGGGCGCGGTGATCCGCTACCTCTCGAACAGCTACCAGGGCGTGGGCCAGAAGACGGCGGAGGCGCTGATCGAGGAGTTCGGCGCGGACGGCGTGTTCAACGGGCTCGACGCGCACGCGGATCGGGTCAAGGAGCTGCTGGGCGCCGGGCGGCGCACGGAACTGCTGCTGGAGGCGTGGCAGCGGGACTTCAGCCGTCGCAAGGGCGCCGGTGAGGGACAGACGGTAGAGTCGGCGTAGCGCCGGCCGCCACGCGGTGAGCGCAGCCGCCATCGGGGCGCCACTCCCGCCAGCCTTCTACGCGAGGCCGGCGCGGGACGTGGCGCCCGCGCTCATCGGGCACGTCCTGGTCTCGACCCTCGGCGGTGAGCGGACCGCGGGACGGATCGTGGAGACGGAGGCCTACCTCGGCCCCGACGACCCCGCCAGCCACTCCGCGGAGCGGATCGGTCGCACCGCGCGGAACGCGGCGATGTTCGGCCCGCCGGGGACCGCGTACGTCTACCGGTCGTACGGGATCCACTGGTGCCTGAACGCCGTGACCGACGCCGAGGGGCACCCCGCCGCGGTGCTCATCCGGGCCCTCGAGCCGGTGGAGGGACTCGATGTCATGCGGGAGCGCCGGGGCACGGCCGATCGGGACCTCACCCGCGGGCCGGGTCGGCTGACGCAGGCCCTTGGCATCACCGGCGAACAGGACGGCCACGCCCTGACCGCGCCGCCCCTCCGACTCTGCGAGGGTACGCTGGAGCCGGCCGAGATCGAGGCCGGCCCCCGGGTCGGGATCAGCCGGGCCACCGACTGGCCCCTCCGCTTCACGCTGGCGGGGAGCCGGTACCTGTCGCGCTAGCTCGCGTCCCGAGGAGCGCCCGCGGGCCTGGAGTCTGGCACGTCGTATGCGCCCCTTCCTACTGGAAGCCGGTCCTCGAAACTCCACCGAAGGAGAGCGTCATGGCGACGATCCCGGGCCCTGACCCCGACAAGCCGCTTCCGATCCCCGACGCGCCGGCGAAGGAGCCGGAACGGGAGGAAGAGCCGGAGCCGCAGGAAGAGCCCGATTGGAAACCGGAGAAGTGGACGCCGGAGAAGGAGGAGGAGCCGGCCCGCAAGCCCACGCCGATCTGATGGGCTTCTGGACGACGCTTCCGCCCCGCGCCCCGGCTTTTCTCGACCCGGCCACCCCCCTACATTGCCCGCGGATTCAACCCGAACCACGGAGACGACTGTGAAAACGGCCATTTGCATAAAGCGGGTCCCGGACACAGAGGCCCGGGTGAAGGCCGCCGGCGACAGTGTCGACACGGGCGGAGCCAAGGCGATCGTGAGCCCGTACGACGAGTTCGCGGCGGAGGCCGCGCTGCGGCTGAAGGACGCATCCCCCGACCACGAGGTGATCGCGGTGTCGCTGGGCGGCACGGAGGTGGGCGAGCAGCTGCGGAGCGTGCTGGCCATGGGCGCGGACCGGGGCGTACGCCTCGACGCCGATGGCTCCGTCGACGGGCTGGAGACGGCCCGGGCGCTGGCCGCGGGGCTGGCCGAGGAGTCGCCGGACCTGATCCTCTTCGGCTCGAAGGCCGCCGATGATGACCAGCAGCAGGTCGGGCCCATGGTCGCCGAGATCATGGGGCTGCCGTGCGTGACCGTGGTGGCCGAGATGGAGATCGAGAACGGCACGGTGGTCTGCCATCGCGAGATCGAGGGTGGAACCGAGATCGTGGAGGCCGAGCTGCCCGCCATCGTCACCATCACCAAGGGCCCCTACGAGCCGCGCTACCCGTCGCTCAAGGGGATCATGGCGGCGAAGAAGAAGCCGATGGATGAGAAGCCGGCCGACGTCCGCGACAGCAGGATCGAGGTCCGGAACTACGACGACCCCGAGCCGCGCCCCGAGGGCCGGATCGTGGGCGAGGGTGTGGACGCCGTTGCGGAGCTGGTACAGCTGCTCCGTGACGAGGCCAAGGTGCTCTAGGAGGCGATAATGGCGAACGTACTGGCAGTAGCGGAACAGCGCGACGGCGCCCTCAAGAGCGTCTCCAACGAGGTGGTCACCGCCGCCCGGCAGGTAGCCGACGGCATCGGCGGTGAAGTAGTGGCGCTCGTGGTCGGTGGACCCGGGATCTCCGGCGAGGCCGGAACCCTCGGCACCTACGGCGCCGACCGGGTGATCGCGGCCGAGCACGATGCGCTGACGTCCTATCACCCCGACGGCTACGCCGCGGCCATCGCCGAACAGGCGCAGGCCGCCGACTACTTCGCCATCCTCTTCCCGGCCACCGCGGCCGGACGGGACCTGGCACCCAGGGTGGCCGCGAAGCTGGACGTACCGCTGGCCACCGAGGTCACGGGGCTCGAGGTCGATGGCGACGAGCTGGTCATCACGCGCCCGGTGTACGCGGGCAGGGTGTTCGCCACCCTCACCCTCGACGCCACGCCGAAGCTGGCCAGCCTCCGCGGCAACATCTTCCTCCCGCAGGAGAACCCGAAGGACGGCGCAGTGGAGACGGTTTCCCCGTCCATCGATCCGGGGAGCTGGAAGGTCAGGATCCGCGAGGTGCAGGCCGCCGGTGGCGATCGGCCCGACGTGGCTGAGGCTACCACGGTCGTGGCCGGCGGGCGAGGTCTCAAGGAGGCCGAGAACTGGACCATCCTCGAGGAGCTCGCCGATGCGCTGGGCGACGGCGTGGGCCTCGGCGCCTCCCGCGCCGTGGTGGACGCCGGTTGGCGGCCCCACTCCGAGCAGGTGGGCCAGACCGGCAAGATCGTTTCCCCTCAGCTCTACTTCGCCGTCGGGATCAGCGGCGCCATCCAGCACCTGGCCGGGATGCGCACCGCCGGGACCATCGTGGCCATCAACAAGGACCCCGACGCCCCCATCTTCAAGGTGGCCGACTACGGCATCGTGGGTGACGCCTTCGAGGTGGTGCCGGCGTTGACCGAGGCCATCAAGGGGGCGAAGGGCTAGCCCCGGAGCGACCGGATCCGGGGCGGCGACGGTGCCCTCTCACCGCGCCGGCCCCGGCACCGTGGCTCCGTTCTTGCCTCATTGACCCCCAACAACAATCGACGCACCTTAACGGCTGGTGGTAGTTGTGAAACTTATCACACTAGGGGGTGGCGCGATGCGGTTCCGTTCGGCTCTTCTCGTCCTTTCCTTCGGCCTCCTCGCCGCCGGGTTGTCCGCGGCGGAGGTGAACGCGCAGCCGGCGGCTCCGGCGCAGGGGGTGCAGGAAGCCACGGGGCAGGCGGGGCAGTGCCTCACCTGCCACAAGGAGGCGAGCCCGGGTCTGTACGGGCAGTGGCGGGACTCGGAGCACGCGGTGCACGGGGTGACGTGCATCGACTGCCACGGGGCCGAGCGTGGGGAGCCGGACGCGTTCATGCACGAGGGCGTGCGGATCGCCACACTGGTGACGCCGCGGGACTGCGGGGAGTGTCACGAGGCGGAGATGGAGCAGGTGGAGAACTCGTACCACGCCCACGCCGGGGAGATCCTGGAGTCTGCGGACGCGTACCTGGCCCATGCGGCGGGTGGTGAGCCGGTGGCCATCGCGGGGTGCGAGAGCTGCCACGGCACCAATGTGCGGATCGACCCGGACTCGCCGAACATGCTGGCGGCCGACAGCTGGCCGAACTCGGGGATCGGGCGGATCAACCCGGACGGGAGCAAGGGCGCGTGCAATGCGTGCCACAGCCGGCACTCGTTCACGGTGGAGCAGGCGCGGCAGCCGGAGGCGTGCGGGAAGTGCCACCTGGGGCCGGACCACCCGCAGAAGGAGGTCTACGAGGAGTCGAAGCACGGGAACGCCTTTTTCACGCAGCGGGACCGGATGAACCTGTCATCGGACCGGTGGGTGGTGGGGGTAGACTACTCGGCGGCGCCCACGTGCGCCACGTGCCACATGTCGGCCACCGACAGCCAGGGGATCACCCACGACGTGGGGGATCGGATCTCGTGGACGCTGCGTCCCGCGGTGTCGGTGATGAAGCCGAACTGGCAGGAGCGGCGGGCGAACATGCACGAGGTGTGCACCACCTGTCACGGGGATCGGTGGGTGGACGGCCACTACTACCAGTTCGACGGGGTGGTGCAGCTGTACAACGAGAAGTTCGCCGACCCGTCCGGTCACGTCATGTCCATCGTGCAGGAGAAGGGGCTGCTGGAGTACCCGGCGAGCTTCGCCAACGAGCTCGAGTGGATCTACTGGGAACTCTGGCACCACGAGGGTCGCCGGGCCCGGCACGGTGCGGCGATGATGGGGCCGGACTACACCTGGTGGCACGGTATCTACGAGGTCGCCCAGCACTTCTACATCGACTTCGTGCCCACGGCCCGTGCCCTGGACGATCCGGACGTGAACGCGGCGCTGGACAGTATCCTGGCCGACCCGTTCCACGAGTGGATCAACCGGCCCACGGACGAGATCAAGGCCGATATCCAGTCGGGCGCGATGCAGGAGATCTTCGAGGGTCTCTACCGGCCGGTGGAGATCCAGGAGGGCCGGTAGGTGCTGGAGCGGTACATCCGGTACTTCCGCAACTTCGTCCAGGGGCTGGCGACGAACCGGGTCGGGATCGCCGGGATCATCCTGACCACTACGGCGTTCGCGCTCTTCATTTTCATGGAGCTGCTGCAGCTCGTGGGCGTGGTGACGAACGCCTACGTGGGGCTGATCAGCTACATGGCGCTGCCGGCGCTGTTCATCCTGGGGCTGATCCTGATCCCGGTGGGCTGGCACCGGTACCGGAAGAAGACGGGCCGGTCCACCCGGGAGCTGCTTGAGGAGCGGTTCGACCCGGAGCTGCTGGAGGGGGGGCTCACCGGCTCCAAGCTGCTGGCCATCATCAGCGCGCTGACCGTGGCCAACATCCTCTTCCTGAGCATCGGCGGCGCACGCACGCTGCACTTCATGGACACGTCCACCTTCTGCGGCACGGCGTGTCACGAGGTGATGAACCCCGAGTGGACCGTGTACCAGACCTCGGCCCACGCCCGGGTCCCGTGCGTCGAGTGCCACGTCGGGGAGGGCGTGGGTGCGCTGGTGGACTCGAAGCTGAACGGGCTCTGGCAGGTGGTTTCGGCCACCTTTGACCTGTACGAGCGGCCGATCCCCACGCCCGTCCACCAGCTGCGGCCGGCCCAGGAGACGTGCGAGCACTGCCACTGGCCGGACAAGTTCTACGGCGAGCGGGTGGTCACCCGGACGCACTACGCCTTCGACAGCGCCGCCACGCCGCGCTACACCACGTTGAGCCTGAAGGTCGGCTCCGGGCTGGGGGAGGAGAGGGGGCGGATCCACTGGCACATCGCCGAGCAGAACCGGGTCCGCTACACGTCGGTGAACGACGAGCGGGAGACCATGATCTGGGTCGAAGCGCTGCAGCCCGACGGGAGCTGGCACCGGTGGACCAACCGTGCTCTGGCCGCCGGCCGGGTGCCCGGCGTGAGCCCCCTGGATCCCGACACCGTAGTGGTGGCGGCGGCCGAGGCAGCCGGGGCCGAAGACGCCGCCGTGACGGAAGCCCGGACCATGGACTGCGTGGACTGCCACAACCGGGCCACCCACATCTACGAAGACCCGGAGCGGGCCATCGACGAGCGGCTGGCCTCCGGTGAAATCGATGCCGGTCTGCCGGCGGTGAAGCGGGTGGCCTACGAGGCGCTCACCACGCGGTACCCGGACATGGTCACCGCCGGGGAAGGGATCGAGCGGGTGGTGCACTTCGCCTACGACCGGCAGGTCCCCGGCGGGCGCACGGCCGACCCCCGGTCCGTCGATGCGCTGGTGGCCACGCTCCAGGACATCTATCGTCGCAATATCCACCCGGAGATGCGCGTCTACTGGAACCCGTACCCCGACCACAGCGGACACGCGGGCGGCACAGGCTGCTTCCGCTGCCACTCCACGGACCTGGTGGATGCCGGCGGCGACGCCATCGTCCACGACTGCACCCTCTGCCACTCCATCGCCGCGTGGGACAGCCCGACGCCGTTCCACTTCCTCGGCGAGCCCGTTGAGACGGACCCGGAGCGTGAGATGCACCGGTGGCTGCGGGCGGAGTTCATGACGAGCTCTCGGGCGGCCGAGGGGCAGGATCGTCGCTAGGTCTCGATACAGCTTCTGAGCTCGCCCCGGGCACCGGTGCGTCCGGCACCGATTTCTCGTAGCTTCTCCCGAGCGGAGCGGTGATGGATAGCGAGCGAACGACCAAAGGAGCGAAACGTGGCGAACCACGAGCCTCATAAAATCAAGACGGTCCAACTACTTTCTTTCCCCGATGTCAATGAGCGCAAGAAGCACCTGGCCGGAGCCCGGTTCAACACCTACCTGCTGACCCCGTCGCAGGTCACGCTCGACCTGTGTTCCTACGGGACCGGGGCCATGAGCCAGGAGCAGCTTTCGGGCCAGTTCATCGGCGATGAGGCGTATGCCGGCTCCCGGAACTTCGAGACCCTCGAAGACGCGGTCATGGAGGTGTTCGGCCACCAGCACATCTGCCCGACCCACAACCTCCTGGGCTCGGTCAAGCTCGTGGTCTCGACCATGGCGGAGACGGACAGCGTGGTACCGACCAACGCTCGCGACCTGGTGGACCTGTTGGCGCCGCGTGACCTGGCCGCACCCCTTGCCCGCGATGCGGCCGCCGAAGGATTCAGCGGTGATATGGACATCGACGCGGTGGAGGCGGCCATGGAAGAGGGCGACGTTCTCTTCCTCCTGGTGCAGACGTTCGCCGACGGGCGCTACCCCGTCTCCCTGGGCAACCTGAAAGCACTTCGAGCCCTCGCCGATGACCGGGGCGTCCGGCTCATGGTGGACGGCTCCCGGGTCGTGGAGAACGCCTGGTTCATCCGGCGCAACGAGCCCGGCCAGCAGGACCGGTCGGTGGCGGAGCTCGTGAAGGAGATCGCCGGGATCGCCCACGTCTTCCTCTTCGACGGCGCCCACGATGCCCGGTCGAACACCGGCGGCTTGATCACGACGGACGACGACGAAGCCTTCGAGAAGGTGATGAACGAGGTGGTGGTATACGAGGGGCTCCATACCTACGGTGGGATGGCGGGGCGCACCATGGAGGTGCTGGCCCGGGGCATCCGGGAGATGGTGGGCGCCGACGAAGTGGACTGGATCGCCGCCCAGAACCAGGGTTTCGCCGAGAGGCTGCTGGATGCCGGGGTCCCGCTGGAGCCGGGGTGTGACGGGGTGTACCTGGACGCGGCGGCCTTCCTGCCGCACCTCGATGTCAATCAGCCGCACACGCTGGCCGCCGCCCTCTACCTGGTGGCCGGGATCCGGACCGTGCCCCCGGGCCGAACGGACCGGGAAGCCGTCCTGCCGGTGCAGGTCCCGCGGCTGGGCCTCTCCAACGACCAGCTGGAGGCCGTTGCGGACGCCATCATCCACCTGCACGGCCACGCCGACGCGGTGGGGGCGCTCCAGGCGCTGGAGGACGGCGAGTGGCGGGACGAGCTGGCCTTCCACTGGCTGTACCCGGAACTGACGCCCATCGAGCTCGACACTGCACCCTACCGGATCCACACCATCGAGCGCGTGGGCGTGTTGCCCCGGGAGGCCCGGGAGGAGGCCATGAAGGCGGCAGGCTACAACACGTTCCTGCTGCGGTCCGCCGATGTGGCCATCGATCTGCTGACCGACTCCGGCACCACGGCCATGAGCTCCGACCAGTGGTCGGCCTACGAGGGCGCGCGGGCCAGCACGTACGCGTCGGATGAGTACTTCGACCTGGTGGAGGCGATCCGGGACGCCTTCGGGTACGAGTACGTCATTCCCACCCACCAGGGCCGGGCGGCCGAGCACATCCTGAGCCAGACCCGGATCCGGCCCGGTCAGCTGGTCCCGGGGAACATGTACTTCACCACCACCAAGCTGCACCAGGAGATGGCCGGTGGCGTCTTCGCCGACGTCATCGTGGACGAGGCCCACGATCCCGAGAGCGAGTTCGAGTGGAAGGGCAACATCGACCTGGCCAAGCTGCAGGCGCTGGTGGACGAGCACGACCGCGACCAGATCGCGTACGTCTCCTTCGAACACGCCGTGAACATGGCCGGTGGCCAGCCGGTGGCCATGGACAACATGAAGGAGGTCTACGAGTACTGCTCGGCCCTGGACATCCCGGTGTTCTTCGATGCCACGCGGACCGTCGAGAACGCGTACATGATCCAGTGGAAGGACCCGCGCTACGCCGAGGTGCCCGTGCGAGACATCCTGCGGGAGATGATGCTGTACGGCGACGGCTGCACGGTGAGCGGCAAGAAGGACTTCCTCATCAACATCGGCGGGTGCCTGGCCTTCCGTGACAACGCCCGGTGGGCCGTGGAGGCGGAGGAGATGATCCGGCTGTACGAGGGGAACGTCACGGATGGCGGGCTGGCCACCGCCGACCTGGCGGCCATTACCCGGGGCGTCTCCGAGACGACCGATGACCGATACATCGGCAGCCGGGTACAGCAGACCCAGCTGCTGGGGCGCCTCCTCCTGGACGCGGGGATCCCCATCGTCACACCGCCTGGCAGCCACGCGATCTTCCTGGACGCCAAGCGCTTCCTGCCGCACCTGGACCAGGACGAGTACCCGGCCCAGCGGCTGGCGGCGGAGATCTACATGGAGTCCGGCGTTCGGACCATGGAGCGGGGAAACGTGTCCAAGGGTCGGAACCCGGAGACCGGTGAGAACTACCGGCCGGCCCTGGAGCTGGTGCGCCTGACCATCCCGCGCCGGGCGTATACGCGGGACCACATGCGGGCCGTGGCCGATGCCGTGGTGGCCGTGTGGGAGCGACGCGACTCCATCAAGGGGCTCCGGTTCGTCTACGAGCCCGCAAAGCTGCGCTTCTTCCAGGGACGGTTCGAGTCGCTCTAG
>CAZSBL010000119.1:2530-11061 GCA_964605205.1 uncultured Gemmatimonadaceae bacterium | reverse complement strand
ATTGATATTTAGCTATTTACGTTGACGGTCAATAAACATGCCAGAGGAGGCACGGTGGAGCGGGCCGAAGTAATCGTAGTTGGCGGTGGGTTGGCGGGGCTGGCGTGCGCCGTGGAGCTGAGGGGACGCGGGGTGGAGGTGCGGCTCCTGGAGGCATCGGACGCGGTGGGCGGGCGGGTCCGCACCGACGCAGTGGGCGGGTTCCTGCTGGACCGGGGGTTCCAGGTGCTTCTGACGGCGTACCCGGAGGCGAGGCGGGTGCTGGACCTGGAGGCGCTGGAGCTGCGGGCGTTCCATCCCGGGGCCCGGATCCGTCTGGAAGACGGATACACGCGTCTGGGCGACCCGATCCGGCACCCGGAGGAGCTGGCGGCCACCCTGCGGTCGCCGGTGGGGTCTTGGGGCGACAAGCTCCGGGTGGGCAAGCTGCGAGCGAAGCTGCTGGCCGGGCGGGGGCGGGGCACCGCCCGGGCCGAGGGACCGGTCGAGACCACGCTGGGCCGTCTTCGTTCCGAGGGCTTCAGCGACCGCATGATCGAGCGGTTCTTCCGGCCGTTCCTGAGCGGTGTGTTCCTGGAGTCGGAGCTGGAAACTCCAGCGCCCTTCTTCGAGTTCGTTTTCCGCATGTTCTCGACGGGCGACGCGGTGCTTCCGGCCGAGGGGATGGGCGCGATCCCCCAACAGCTGGCCGCCCGGCTCCCGACGGGCACGGTCAGAACGGGGACACCGGTTACGGCGCTGCGGTCCGACGGGGGTCGGGTGAGCGGCGTGGAGCTGGATGATGGCGAGGCCATCGGGGCGGAGGCGGTGGTGTTGGCGCTGGACCGCCCCTCGGCGGCGGCGCTGCTCCCGGAGCTGGAGCCGGGCCCGTCACGGTCGGTGACGTGCCTGTACTACGCCGCGGAGGAGCCGCCGGAAGCGGAGCCGCTGCTGGTGCTGAACGGTACGGGTCGGGGCCCGGTGAACAACCTGTGTGTTCCGGACCGGGTGGCGCCGGGCTACGCGCCGACGGACCGGTCGCTGGTCTCGGTCACGGCGCTCGGCATTCCGGCGGATCGGGACGGGCTGCGGTCGGCCGTCGGAGCGCAGCTGCGAGAGTGGTACGGATCCGTGGTGGAGACGTGGCAGCCGCTGCCGGTCTACGAGAGCGCCCACGCGCTTCCCGTCGGCACGCCGGGGCTCGGCGCAGGCTCTTCCGAGCTGCCGGGACGGGACGGTGTGTTCCTGGCGGGTGACCACACGACACAGCCATCCATCGAGGGGGCGCTGCGGTCGGGGCGGACCGCGGCGGCGGCGGCGGCGGAAGCACTGGGGAGGTGACCGAACGGCTTCGATCCAGGGGGCCGAAGCCGCGCAGATTCGAAGTCTAGCGGCAGGTGCCCCGGCCCGAAAGATCTTGTATTCAGGCCGGGATTGTTGCACCGTTCAAGTAACCAGCGGTGACGCGGGCCGACACACGGCCCCTCGACCCGGAACCCCGGGCCTCTCGTCTGCGGCCGCGACGACAGAGCACGGGGCCATGACCCTCGGATGAGGGCACGAGTGGGGTGCAAACGGCGCGTCGACTGCGGTGCGCAGGGGCGGTGAGACCCGCCGCCCCGGGCGGAACACGAGAGGGTCAGGGAGGTACCCGGCATGCCACCGGGCAAACACACCAGGCCCGGGGTGGTCTAGCGAGACACGCCACCCCGGGCCTTCGTGTGCCTGATCGATCCCCCTCCTCTACGCCGGCTCCTCCCGCACCACGTCCTCCGGCGCCTTGTCCTCGCGGAGCCCGAGGAAGCGCGGATGCCGCAGCTTGCCATGGTCGGTCCATTCGGTGAAGCCGAACTCGCCCACCAGCTCCGGCGTGATCCAGTGAACGTCCTTCTCGCGGATCTCGGCGGGCTCGTCGAAGGGCCGGGTCTCCCGCTCCAGCGAGTCCATCCGGTCCCGCAGGCGACGGAGCGTTTCGTGGTTGTAGCCGGTCCCCACCTTCCCGGCGTAGACCAGGTCGCCGCCGTCGTAGTAGCCCACCAGGAGCGCGCCGAAGCCGATCCGCTCGCCCTCGGGCTCGGTGAACCCGCCGATGACCAGCTCCTGCTGGTGGACGCACTTGAGCTTGAGCCACTTCCGCGATCGGGAGTGCAGATACGGTGACGAGGCGTCCTTGGCGATGAGCCCCTCCCAACCGTCGCGGCACGCCTCCTCCAGGTACGTCTCCCCCTCCTCGTTCCGGTGCGTGGTGAACCGGATCGGGTCGGCGTGGTCCAGCGCCTCCCGCAGCAGGTGCTTGCGGTGCCGGAGCGCGACCGCGGTCACGTCCCGGCCGTTCAGGTGCATGATGTCGAAGAGGTAGTAGAAGACGTCCACGTCCGACGCCCGGGCCTCCTCGGCACTCTGGATCTGGCTCCGGTCCTGGAGCTTCGAAAAGCTCGTGACACTGCCCTCGAACGCCACCACCTCACCGTCCACGACGAACGATCCGTCGAGCGCCTCCAGCGCCTCGACCAGCTCCGGGTAGCGGACGTTCTGGTCCTTCCGGTTCCGGGAGTAGAGCTGCACGTCCTCGCCATCCTTGAACGCAAGCACCCGGACGCCGTCGAGCTTCCGCTCGTAGATCCAACCCGGGTCGCTGAACGGGCGGTCGGTGAGGGTGGCGAGCATGGGGTCGACCCAGTCCGGGAAGCCGGCTTCCTCCAGCGCGTCCCGGGCGTCTTCGCCGAGGATCTCCGTGGGATCGATCACGACGACTCCGCTCCGCTCCCGCCCCCGTCTCCCGCTTCCTCCATCCGGGTCAGCGCGTAGCCGCCGGCGAGCTTCTCGCCGCCATCGAGCCGGAGGGTGACGTGGCCATCGGAGACCTGGTCCGCCACGGGGACGGGCTCCCCGTCGTCGTCTTCCTTCAGGTTGGTGTACGTGCCCCGGTCCCAGACGATGACGGTGCCGCCGCCGTACTCGTCCTCGGGGATCACGCCCTCGAAGCCGGCGTACTCCATGGGGTGGTCCTCGGTGGGGAGCGCCTCGGGGCGGCCGCGATCCTCCCCGCCCGCCGGCTGATCCTCCCCGCCGGCCGGCTCGTCGGTCTTCCGGAAATCCCGCTTCTCCTGGTACTCGTGGGTCGAGCCGCTCACGGCGCCTCCCTGGTGGTGTCACCGTGACAGTGTGCAACGGGTGTTCCACGGGAGCCCGGAGCCGGCACGTGAGACGGGGACCGTCGACTGGCGGGGGGCGAGGCCGCCGGGTGCGCCGCACCGGCCGAGCGTTATCTTTTCCGGCCATGGGACCTCGAAGGAGGAATGGCCGGTGAAGAGCGCCACAAGGCGGGTGACGGCGCCGAAGACGTTCCGGGCGGCACCGGCGGCACCGGCGGCACCGGCGGCGTTGCTGGCGCTGCTGCTGGCGGCGGTGGGGCCGGGAGCGGGGTGCGCCAAGGCACCCCCGTCGCTCCCGGAGTCGGGCGCCCTGCGGTACTACCGGATCCCCTGGGCCGACGCGTTCCCCAGCGACGCCGTGGTGGACACAGCGGGCCGGCTCTGGTTCACCGATCGGCTCACCCACGCGCTGGGCGTGTTCGACCCGGAGGCCGGCTCCTTCCAGCGGATCCCCACGCCCACGGAGCGGTCGGCGCCGTACGGGCTGGTGGCGGGCCGCGACGGCGCGCTCTGGTTCGGGGAGAGCAACGGCGGACGCCTGGGACGGCTCGACCCGGCCACCGGAGCCATCACCGAAGTCGAGGTAGGGCTCTCCAACGGGCCGCAGCTGCTGGCGTGGGCCGATGGCGCGCTGTGGTTCACCTCCGTTCGCGACGACGCGGTGGGGCGCTACCGGCCCGACACCGGCGGGGCCCGGCCCGGCCACGTCCGGATCTGGCGGGTGAGGACGCCGGGGCTCCGGCACGGCGGCCGGGACCCGTACGGGATCGCGGCCACGCCCGATGGCCGGGTGTGGGTGGGGCGGCAGGGCGGCTCGGTCCTCTACCGGGTGGACACGCTGCCGGACTCGGTGGACACCATCGACCTCCGTGCGCTCACCGACACGGTGGACTACACGGAACCGGCGCCGCAGCGCGTGTCGGCCGAGGCCGCGGAACGGCTCCCTCCGGAGATGATCGAGCGGATGCGGAATCGGCGGCGGGGCGTGGGGATGCGACGGGTGGCGGCGGGCCCGGATGGCCGCCTCTGGGTGGCGGGCCACGGGTGGGGCCGGGTGGTGGGGATCGATCCGGAGACCGGCGAGAAACGGGTGCTGGCCAACCTCGACTCCCGCTCCCAGCCGTACGCGGTGGCCGTGGATCCGTGGGGGCGCGTCTGGTTCTCGGAGCAGGGCAACGACGCCATCGTGGTCTACGACCCGGGCGCCGACGAGCGCCGGCGCATGCCCCTGCCCCTCGCCGGCGGCACGGTCCGGGACATGGCCATCGATGCCGAGCGTGGCCGGATCTGGCTGCCGATGTCGGACATCGGCGCCATCGCGGTGGTGGAGCTGGGCGGACGTGGACGGACCGAGGGGCCCGGGAAGTGAACCCGGCCGGCGAATTCCGGACAGCCGTTGCCCGTCCCCTGCCGATCACCCTACCCTACGTGCATGCAACACACGAAGCTCGGCCGGACCGGCCTGACCGTTTCCCGCATCGCCCTCGGCTGCATGTCCTACGGCACGTCGGAGTGGCGGCCGTGGGTGCTGGACGAGGATGACGCGCGTCCCTTCTACCGCCGCGCCATCGAGGCGGGGATCAACTTCTTCGACACCGCCGACATGTACTCTCAGGGGGTGAGCGAGGAGGTGACGGGCCGGGCGCTGCGGGAGTACGGCCGTCGCGACGAGCTCGTCATCGCCACGAAGGTGTACTTCCCCCTGGGTGACGGTCCGAACATGAAGGGGCTGTCGCGGAAGCACATCGTGCAGGCGTGCGAGGCGAGCTTGCGGCGCCTGGGTGTCGAGGCCATCGACCTGTACCAGATCCACCGGTTCGACGCGGACACGCCGCTGGAGGAGACGCTGGCGGCCCTCGATCACCTGGTCAGTAGCGGGAAGGTGCGCTACCTGGGCGCGAGCTCGGGCTGGGCGTGGCAGCTGGCCCGGGCGCTGGGGCTTTCGGACCGGAACGGCTGGTCGCGGTTCGTGTCGATGCAGAACCACTACAACCTGATCTACCGGGAGGAGGAGCGGGAGGTCATCCCCCTCTGCCGTGAGGAGGGTCTGGGGCTGATCCCGTGGTCACCGCTGGCCCGGGGGCACCTGGCCCGGCCGGCGGCCCAGTACCGGGAGCCGGTCACGGACCGGGCGGAGAGCGACGAGTACGGGAAGAAGCTCTACGACGGTCCGGATGACCGGGCGATCATCGAGGCGGTGGAGGCCGTGGCCGACGAGCGGGACGTGGAGATGGCCGAGGTGGCGCTGGCGTGGCTACTGTCGCGGCCGGGCGTGGCCGCGCCCATCGTGGGCGCCACGAAGCTCGACCACCTCGACGCCGCCATCCGGTCGGCGGATCTCGCGCTGACCGACGCCGAAATCGAGGGGCTGGAGGCGCCGTACCGCCCCCACTCCATCATGGGGCACTGAGGGGCCCGCGCGAATGATCGTCGTTCTCTTCATCGCGGGGCTGGTGCTCCTGATCGGCGGCGCCGAGATGCTGGTCCGGGGCTCCTCCCGGATCGCCGCGGCCGCCGGGATCAGTCCGCTGGTGGTGGGGCTCACCGTGGTGGCGTTCGGGACCAGCGCGCCGGAGCTGGCCGTGACGGCCGCGGCCTCGTTCCGCGGCGACCCGGACCTGGCGCTGGGGAACGTGGTGGGGAGCAACGTGCTGAACGTGCTCCTGATCCTCGGTGCGTCGGCGCTGGTGGCGCCGCTCCTGGTCCAGAAGCGCCTGGTCCGCATGGAGGTCCCGTTCATGATCGGCGTCACGGTGCTGGTGGTGGTCCTGGGGCTGAACGGCGTCATCTCCCGCGTGGAGGGCGTTTTCCTCTTCGCCGGCGGTATCGCGTACACCACGGTGCTGGTGCTGCGGGCCCGGGCCGTAGCCCCGCCGGTGGCGGAGCGCCCTCGCGGCGGGCGGGGCGGGTCGCTCCCGATCAACGCGGGGCTCGTGGGGGTCGGACTCGGGCTGCTGGTCCTGGGCTCCCACTGGATCGTGGACGGTGCCCAGGCCATGGCCGTCGCCCTGGGCGTGCCGCAGCTGGTGATCGGGCTCACGGTGGTGGCCGTGGGCACGTCGCTGCCGGAGCTGGCCACCTCCATCGTGGCCAGCCTCCAGGGCCAGCGCGACATCGCGGTGGGCAACATCATCGGCAGCAACATCTTCAACCTGCTGATCGCGCTGGGCGCCGCATCGGCCATCTCGCCCATCGGCGTGGAGGTCCCCCTCACCGCGCGGACGTTCGACCTGCCGGTCATGCTGGCCGTATCGCTGGTCTGCCTCCCGATCTTCATCACCGGGCTCAAGATCGACCGGCTGGAAGGATTCATCTTCCTCGGGTTCTACGTCATCTACACCACCTACGTGGTCCTCGACGCGGCGAACCACCACGCCCTCGACGCGCTCCAGGATGGGATCTTCTTCGTGGCGCTCCCCCTGACGCTCCTGACCCTCATCGCGGCCGGCATGCGGAGCGACCGGGCCAGGGAGCGGGCGGCGAGGCGATCGAAAGACAGGCGGCGCTCCGGCGAGGGCGACGCCGACTGACCTACAGGCTCCGGACCAGGTCGCCCACCCGGTCCAGGGCGGCCTCCAGCTCGGCGGTGGGGATCCCGATCCCGATCCGGACGTAGCGCCCGAGCTCGAAGTGGGCGCCGGGCACGATGAGGACGTCGTGCTCGGTCCGGAGCCGCTCCGCCAGCTCGGCGGAATCCATGGGCAGGTCGTAGGACGGGAAGCAGACGGCGCCGGCCTCGTGGCCGGGGAGCCGGAACCGCCCCACGTCGTCGATCCAGCGCTCCAGCACCTCGAGCCCGTTTCGGATAATGCCGCGCGTCCGCTCGATGAGCCGGGGCCGGACATCTTCGCGGAGGGCGTGGGCGGCCAGGGTATCGGTGAGTAGCCCGGGGGAGATGGTGGTGTAGTCCTTCCGTCCCCACAGCTCCTCGGGGAGCGCGTCGGCGGCCGGGGCCACCAGCCACCCGATGCGGAGCCCTTGCAGCCCGTACGCCTTCGACAGCGATCCCGTGGCGATCACCCGCTCGTAGCGGCCGAAGAGCGACGGCGTTTCCGGCCCCTCCCGCTCGGCGCCGACGTAGACCTCGTCGGCCAGGACCCAGGCGCCGACCCGCTCGGCGGCACCCAGCACGGCCGCCAGCGAGGTGTCGTTCAGCCGGATGCCGGTGGGGTTCTGCGGATTGGTCACCACCACGAGCCGGGTGCTCTCGTCGATGGCTCGGGCCGCATCTTCCGGGTCGACCTGCCAGTTGTTCTCCTCGCGCAGCGGGACCGACCGAACCTCGGCGCCGAACGCGTCGGCGATACCGGGCAGCTGCATGTAGGTGGGGGTGAGGACGGCCACGACATCGCCGGGCCGGACCAGGCGCCACCCCACCAGGAAGTTGGCCTCGGCGCTGCCGTTGGTGACCACAACGTGGTCGGCGGTGGCGCCGTCGTAGAGGGCGGCGATGCGGGCGCGGAGCACCTCGGTGCCGTTGGACTGGCCGTAGGAGAGCTCGGTCTCGAGGGCGGCCTCGGTGGTGCCGGCCAGCTCCAGCAGCCCGCCGAGGGTCAGAGGGTGCACCCCGCTGTCGCTCAGGTTGTAGCGGACGGTGTTCTCGAAGTGGCTCTGCCACCGCTCCATGACGAACGGCTTCATGACGATTCTCCCGGTGTGCGAGGACTGCGACGCCAATGTCCCCGCCCCGGGAGCGATGGGCAAGGGCTACGCGATTTCGGCCTCCGACAGGCCACCCATGACTCCGCTCTGACAGCCCGGGCAGATCCCGTGGGTGATCTTCGGCGGCTCCGGGTCCAGCAGCAGGCCCAGCCGCTCCGCGGCCGTCTCCGCCTCGAGCCAGATGCCCGGTCCGGCGGCGATCCGGTTGCACCAGCTGCACACCCGGATCGGCTGGCGGCTGCCGACCCCGGCCCGCTCCAGGAACGGCAGCGACTCCCGCTCCCCTTCCCCCAGGAGCCGGGTCCGGACCCGGATCCCGCCCCCGTGCGTGACCTCGGCCGTAAAGGCCATGAAACGCCGGACGTGGGGACCGTCGCACCGGAAGGGCAGCTCCACCAGCTCCTTCAGCGCCCGGGCCCGGTCGAAGATCATCTTCAGGAGCGCCCGGGTCTGGGACCCCGCCACGAAGCTGTAGAACGGCCGGCCCACCACCCCATCCCGGGTGGCGTTGGGCGAGTCGTTCTCGAGGGCGAACTCGTCCCAGCCGGGACCGACGTCCACCACCGTGTCATCCGCGTCGAGCTCGTACCACCACTTCATGGGTCTCCTCTCGTGCGCGCGAGTGCCGGTGCTCATTCTGGCCCGGTGAGCCACTCCATTTATGAGTATCGGTCGGGTCCGGGCGGGACTTTAGGCGGTCGCGGGTCGGCCTCCGGGTCGGCCTCCGGGTCGGCC
>CAZSBL010000119.1:0-2430 GCA_964605205.1 uncultured Gemmatimonadaceae bacterium | reverse complement strand
CGATCTTCCCGGCCGCCTGAACTTCGGGACCTCGCTGATGCTCGGGATCGCGTACGCCGCCAGCCTCGGGGGGCTGGGGACGCTGATCGGCACGCCGCCGAACGCGCTGCTGGCCGGCTTCCTCGAGACGAGCTACGGGTTCGAGGTGGGCTTCGCCCGCTGGATGCTCGTGGGGGTACCGCTCACCGTCGTGTCGCTGCCGGTGGTCTGGCTGTACCTGACCCGGGCCGCGTTCCCGATCCGTATCGCCGAGATCCCGGGCGGTCGAGCCATGATCCGCCAGGAGCTCGACGAGCTGGGCCCCGTGGGAGCCGGCGAGTGGCGGGTCGGGCTCGTATTCGCCCTGACCGCGCTGGCGTGGATGCTCCGCCCGCTCCTCGAAGCGGTGATTCCCGGCCTCTCCGATGCCGGGATCGCCATGACTGCCGCCCTCGCCCTCTTCCTGATCCCGGTCGATGGCCGGGCCGGGACCTTCACGCTGGACTGGGAGACGGCCCGGGAGCTGCCGTGGGGCGTGCTGATCCTCTTCGGCGGCGGGCTGAGCCTGGCGGCGGCCGTAACCCGGACCGGGCTGGCCGAGTGGATCGGGGGCGCGCTCGCGGCACTCGACGCATGGCCCACGGTGCTCCTGGTGGCCGGCGTGACCGCCGTGATCATCTTCCTGACGGAGCTGACCAGCAATACCGCCACCGCCGCCGCGTTGCTCCCGATCCTCGGCCCGCTGGCCGTGGCGCTGGGAGAGAACCCGCTCCTGCTGGCCGTGCCCGCCGCCCTGGGCGCCAGCTGCGCGTTCATGATGCCCGTGGCCACACCTCCCAACGCCATCGTCTACGGCAGCGGGTACATCACCATCCCCCAGATGGCCCGGGCCGGCGTGGTGCTGAACGTGCTGTTCGTGGTCCTGATCACCGCGCTGGCGTATACGGTTATGATGTGGGCGCTGGGGGTCACGCCGGGGGTGCTGCCCGCCTGGGCCGCGTGAGGTGAGGGCCCGCAGAGGGCGAGGCGAGGCTGTCTCCAAGCGGGTTCTGAGCCGGTGAGTTTCGGGTCCGCCGCGGCCCGTCGGCCGTCCGGCACCCCCAGCTCAGGGGGTTCTTCGCGTCTTCAGGCGGTTCCTGGCGTTTTCGGGTGGAGACGTATCAGCGATCTACAGCAGCGGCGTGACCAGCCGGGCCACGTTGTCGGCCACCTTCCGGACCGGGCCTCGCCGGCGCCAGGCGCCGAGGGTGATGGGCTCGGCCTTGGCCAGGTACTCGGTCTGGAGGTAATGGAGCTGAGAGGCGAAATCCGTGTCGTAGACCAGCAGGGCCAGCTCGAAATTGAGGGAGAAGCTCCGCACGTCGAGGTTCGCCGAACCGAGGATGGCGAACTCGCGGTCCACGGTGAGCGTCTTGGCGTGCAGCAGCGCGCCCGGGTACTCCATGATCCGCACGCCGTTGCGGAGCAGGAACCCGTAATGAGACCGGCCAGCGGCGGCGGCGAGCCCGTGATCGCTCTTCTTCGGGACCACGAGGATGACCTCCACACCCCGCAGCGCCGCGGAGCGCATGGCCGCCAGCATCGAATCATCGGGGACGAAGTACGGTGTGGTGAGGACCACGCGCTCCCGGGCCAGCTGGAGCGTCTGGAGGATCACGTCCAGGAGCGGCGTGCGGTCGGTGGACGGCGCCGTGGGCAGGAGCGAGGCCGTGACCCCGTCATCGGCCACGTCCATGGGCGGGAAGAAGGCGGCGTCGAGCAACAGCGGGCGGGCGCTGAACGCCCAGTCGTGGAGGAAGACCTCCTGGAGGTCGTAGACCACGGGGCCCTCGATCCGGACCGACGCGTCCATCCAGTCGCCGTAGGCCTCCTTCCCCGGGTAGACCGGGTCGGTCAGGTTGTGACTGCCCAGATAGCCGACCCGGCCATCCACCACGGTCAGCTTCCGGTGGTTGCGTAGGTCCAGCCGGGCGACCATGGCCCGGAGCGGGTTCACCGGCAGCGCGGCCACCACCTCCACGCCGGCGGCCCGCAGCCGCTCGGCCAGACCGCCCCGGAGGAAGCGACGGCTGCCGGCGGCGTCCAGGAGCAGCCGGCACGCCACGCCCCGCTCCCGGGCCCGGATCAGCGCTTCCGCCACCGCCCGGGTGATGGGGTCGTCGCGGTAGTCATCCGCGATATAAAAGAGGAGGTGGACGTGGTGCTCCGCGCCGTCGATGCCCTCCACCATGCGGGTGAACAGCTCCCGGGGATCGTCCATGAGCTCCAACCGGTTCCCGGCCCGGGGCTCCCGGGCCCCCACGGAGCCGGCCAGGTTGGCCAGAATCCGGTAGTGGTCGGGGACCTCGCCGGGTGGCTGCTCGGTGAACTGCCGCCGCAGCTCCGGCGAGCCCTTCACGGCCTCACCCAGGTGGAGGTACTGTTGCGACCGGCGTCGGCCCAGGCGGACCT
>CAZSBL010000118.1:6967-11149 GCA_964605205.1 uncultured Gemmatimonadaceae bacterium | reverse complement strand
CAGCACGCCCAGGTGGTCGCCCAGCCCCTCGACCTCGTAGACCAGGTGCGTCGAGATCAGCAGCGTCGCGCCGGTCTCGGCCACATGGTCGGAGAGGAGCGCCAGCGCCTCGTCGCGCATCACCGGGTCGAGGCCGTCGGTGGGCTCGTCCAGGAGCAGCACCGGCGGCCGATGCGCCAGCGCCAGCACCAGCTGCACCCGCCTGGCCTCGCCCTTCGACAGCTTCCCGAACTTCGTGTGGTCCCGGACCTCCAACCGCTCCATGAGCCGGGCCGCGTACGCCGGGTCCCAGCCGCTCCGGTACGACGCGTGGTGGTCCACCAGCTGCTGCACCTTCATCCAGCCGTAGCCCGCGTCCTGCCGCTCCGGCACGTAGCCCGCCACGGCGCGCGCCGCCGGCCCCTCGGCCACCGAGTCCTTCCCGAGCACCGCCGCCCAGCCGGAGTCGGCCCGGACCAGGTCCAGCAGGATCCGCAGCGTGGTGGTCTTGCCCGAACCGTTGGGACCGACCAGCACGTACACCGCGCCCTCGGGGACCCGCAGGTCCAGGCCGTCCAGCGCGATCCGGCTGCCGAACCGCTTCGCCAGCCCGTGCGTCTCCACCGCCCGCGCCGCCGTCGTCATCTCGTTCATCGGGCACCTCCCCCGGCGTCCGTCGCGTCCACAGCCGCCTCCCGGATCGCCTCCACCAGATCCCTCGAGCTCAGGCCGTTGCGGTACGCCTCCCGCAGCGCTCGATCCGCCACCATCCGGGCCAGCTCCTTCCGTTCCCTGTCGGTCTGCACGGCACCCTCCTCGGCTACGAACGTTCCCTGGCCCCGTCGCACGTAGACCAGTCCGTCACGCTCAAGCTCCCTGTACGCCTGCTGCACCGTGTTCGGATTCACCTTCAGCTCCCCGGCCAGCTGCCGTACCGACGGGAGCGGGTCATCCGGCTTCACCGTGCCCAGCACCACGGCCCGCCGGATCTCGTCCATGATCTGGACGTAGATCGGCCGGGCATCCGCAGTATCAATGGAGATCAGCACCGGTATCCTCGCCGTATTGGTGTATGGGTTGGCTAATACACTAGGGCGCAGGCGCCAACCTGTCAAGAGCGACCGCTCGGGTCTGCGGCGAGGTTCGATCCGCTCCGCGCAGTCGCGGCCGCCTTCGGCGGCCCGGGATCGAGCCTCAGTCCTCGCCGCCCCGGGCGCGCTGGATGGGCAGGTCAGGGTAGCCGGTGATGAGGCGAATACCGCGGGCGTACGTGAGCCAGGCCCAGGCCCACTGGATCATCACCAGGATCCGGTTGCGGAAACCGATGAGGTAGAGGATGTGGACGAAGACCCAGAGGAGCCAGGCGAAGAAGCCGCCGAAGCGGAGCCGGTCGAAGTCGGCGACGGCGGCGTTGCGGCCGATGGTGGCGAGGCTGCCCTTGTCGGTGTAGCGGAAGTCGGGGCGCTGGCGCTGCGCCAGGTCGGCACGGATGGCCCGGGCGGCGTAGCGCCCGGACTGGATGGCCACCTGGGCCACGCCGGGGAGCGTCTCGCCGTTCTGCTCGATGTGGGCGAGGTCACCGATGACGAAGATCTCCGGGTGGCCGGTAACGGAGCAGTCGTCCTGGACCTCGACCCGTCCGGCGCGGTCCAGCGGCCCGCCCAGTGCGGCGCCCAGCGGCGAAGCGGCGACGCCGGCGGCCCAGAAGATGTTGCCGGCGGGGATGACCTCGTCGCCGACATGGACGCCCTGGTCATCGATGTCGGTGACGAGGGCGCCGGTGCGGACATCGACGCCGAGCTTTTCGAGCTGCTCGCGGGCGGAGGCGGAGAGCTCGGGCGGGTAGGGCGGCAGGACGCGGTCGGCGCCCTCGATGAGGATGACCCGGGCGGAAGCGGTGTTGATGAAGCGGAAGTCGCGAGGGATGGACTCGGCGGCGATCTCGGCCATGGCGCCGGCCAGCTCCACGCCGGTGGGGCCAGCGCCCACGATCACGGTGGTGAGGAGGCGCTGTCGGGCCTCGGGATCGGCCTCGCGCTCGGCGGCCTCGAAGGCCAGGAGGAACCGGCGACGGATCTCGAGGGCGTCATCCACGGTCTTGAGCCCCGGTGCCCGCTCGGCCCACTGGTCGTTGCCGAAGTAGGCGTGGGTCGCACCGGTGGCCACCACCAGGTAGTCGTACTCCAGCCGCCCGTCGGTCAACTGCACGATCCGGGCGTCGACGTCCACATCCACCGCCTCCCCGAGCCACACCTCGGCGTTCTCCTGGCGCCGGAGGATGCCGCGGATCGGACTGGCCACGTCGGCGGGCGAGAGCGACGCCGTGGCCACCTGGTAGAGAAGTGGCTGGAAGAGGTGGTAGTTGTGCTTGTCGACCACCGTGATGTCCACGTCCGCCCGGGCGAGGGCCTTGGCGCAGTAGAGGCCGCCGAAGCCACCGCCGAGGATGACGACGCGGGGACGGGCGCGGGTGGTGTCGATGGGGGGCATGGGGCTTTCTCCGTAGGGGCTGTCGGATCGAGCGGCCGCCGGGGGTTCAGGGTGCCGGCGGGTGCCGGTGAGCCGGTCACCAGTCGCCGGTGAGCTCCGGCTCGTCGCCGCGGACCTTCTCGGCGTCGTACACCAGGCGGGGCGTCGGGATCAGCACGTCCCACGCCTCGTGGGGCGCTTCCCGGTTCTCGGCGACGATGTGGCGACTGACCGCGGCGTGCTCGAGCATCCGGTCCACGTCGAGCCCGAGGTAGTGGGGCCGCCGGGTCTCCAGCAGCGGCTGGGCCTTCGAGAGCTGGGCGGCGATCCCGTGGCGGTTGCCCCGGTTCACGTGGACGAACGCGCTGGCGTAGAGGATCAGGGCGTGGTAGAACTCGCTGCCGTGCTCGCGCCACGGTCCCTCCAGCGCCTCGTGGCTCTCCCAGAAGGCGCCGCGGTTGAACAGCTCGAGGAACTCGGCGTACGCCGGATCGATCTGCGCCGGAGTCGCCGGGATTGGCTTCGGAGTCATGGGGTAGGAAATATCGGGGCTGCGGAGCGGCGGGCAACCCCGATCCGATCAGGCCAACGACAGCGTGGCGCCGGCGCGACGCAGGAGCCGGGTCAGCTCTTCGCACTCCGTCACCGAGAGGGCCGCCACGAACCGGTGGTCGAGGTGGCGCCAGATGACGGCCAGCCGCTCCGCTTCCTGGAGACCGACGGGCGTCGCCTGGAACACCCACCGACGCCGATCCGCGGGATGCCTTCGCCGTGCGACGAGCCCGTCCTCCACCAGGCGAGCCACGATGGTCGACGCCGTCGACTGGGCCAGCTCCCCGCTCTTCACCAGACGGGCCAGAGTCACGCCCCGCGACGAACGCGCGATCGCAAGGAGGGTCAGGCCCGCCGCCATGGACCCCGTGGCCGTGTCGGCGCTCTCCACCGCGGACCGGACAGCCCGGAATGCCGCCGCGAGGGCGAACGACGCGGTGGACCGGATGTCGTAGTAGTCCGGCGGCTGCGTCGCCGGGCCGGCACCGGTACTCGCGGGGGTGCCACGGCCGCTTCCATCGACGACGCTCGGCTCCCCACCGTCCCCGACATCCGCCCCGAGCGCGGCTCCGGGATGCCCGGATCGCGAAACCGTCCGTTCGAGGGGCGGGACATCCGCCGGGTCCGCTCCCCGGGCCAGCAGCACTCTGCGGGTGACGGCCGCGACCTCGCGGCGGAAGTCGGCTTCCGGTGATGTGTCGTCGGGATCGGCCCCGACCCAGTGCCAGCGTGGGGTCCGCCGGGCGGTCTCTGCACCGTCGTCCGAATGCCCGGCCGCTCGGGTGTCCTTCCGTTGGGTCATGTCCCGTTCCTCCAGGTAGATCGATCACGATCGATCTACTTCATCCATTGTTAAGTTAAGTTATTGTTATATAATCACTTACAGTCGACGTATCCCGGATAGATCGATCACGATCGATCTTTCTTGCTGGCAGAGACCCGGTCCTTAAGCAGCGCTGGGGGACGGCGACGGGGCTCGCGGCGTGCTTGCCGGCCCGGCTCGCCAGCGTGCTTTACCGGCCTGGCTCGCGGCGTGCTTATCGGACCGGCTCGCCAGCGCGCTTGTCGGCCCGGCGACGGTTCGTGGCCGCGGCGCAGGAGGCGCATGAAAGGATGCGGGCGGAACGGGGCACCGCCATGGCGGAACGGGACAGGATCAACCCGGCAAGCCGCCGACTCATT
>CAZSBL010000118.1:0-6867 GCA_964605205.1 uncultured Gemmatimonadaceae bacterium | reverse complement strand
CGGGGGCTGCGGCGGCCGTGTGCTTCGGCGGCCCGGGGGCTTCGGCGGCCCGGGGGCTTCGGCGGCCCGGGGGCTGCGGCGGCCGTGTGCTTCGGCGGCCGTGTGCTTCGGCGGCCGACCGCGCGGGGCTCGGCTGCCGGGTCGTCCTAGAACCCGCCGCCGCCGCCGCCACCGCCGCCGCCGCCGGCGCTGCCTCCGCCTCCGGAGCCGGAGCTGCCGGGGGAGGAGGCCATGGCGGTACCTGCGGTGGAGGCCATCTGGCCCATGTCGCTGGCGAAGGCGGTGGGCACGAAGGCTCCGTGCCGGTGACCGCGGTACCATTCGGGCGGCTCGGTGAGGAGGTCGTCGAAGGCCCGGGCCCACTGCTCCTGGCACTGGAAGGCCATGGCGAAGGGGAGGAACGCCTCGAACTGGTCCGGCGACTTGATCATCCGGTTGTAGCGGGGCTCTTCCACCTTCTCGAGGAAGCGCTTGAAGCCCAGGGCCGCCTCCCGGGTGCGGGCGCCTTTTTCGGTACGTGCGGGCATGACGAACCCGAAGATCCCGAGGATGAGGGCGCTGACGCCACCGGCCGCGGCGAGGGTGATCCCGAGAAGGGGGTTGGAGTCGGCGAGGATGAAGAACCCGCCGAACGCGACGAACAGCATGAGTCCGGCGCCGAAGATCCACGGCTGCATGGCCTTGTCGGGTCGCCGCAGGTAGTGCCCCTTGCGCACGAGGGCGTCGAGGATGGCGTCCTTGATGTCGGGGATCTCCTTGTAGAACTCGTTCTTGAGGTCGGAGAGCTTGACGGAGTCCAGGGACTCGGGCGGTGCACCCTCGGACGGGTCGTCGTCCATTCCCACCGCTTCCTTCAGGATCTCGCCCACGCCCTCGGCGCGGTGCTTGAAGAGGCCGTCGAGGAACCGGTGCTGGTGGCGGGGCAGGTCGCCCCACTCGCTGCGCGGGCGCACGAGGTGGAAGACGTAGTCGGTGCCGAACTGGAGGAATCCTTCCTTGTCGCGCTCCTCGATGACCACGTAGCCGCGGACGGCCATCTCGACCAGGGTGGCGATGATGTCGTGCATGTGGGGCGTGTGATCGACGAGGGTGCCGACCTCGGCGGGCGAGAGACCGGCGGGCGGCTCCCAGCGCGCCATGATGGCCCGCTCCTTGGGGTCGCGGCCCCGGGCGTCCCACGCCCGGTACGCGAGCCAGAAGACCACGAAGGGCAGGAGGAGCGGCAGGTAGGTGAGCGGCCCCGGTCGGGCGCCGGCGAGGCGCTCCCCCAGGTCGCGGTCCGCCCACGCCATGGTCCGGGCCGGGTCGCGGGTGACGGTGCCTCCGGGCCATCCCACACCGAAGGTGAAGTGGGTCCCGGCGCCCACGCTCCCCCGGGCCTCCGTGCGGGCCGTGTTCCCGTCGATGGTCACCGGTGCCTGGGTGGTATCGCCGCCCGCTCCCTGGTAGGCGGCGGCCTGCATGACCTCGACGCCATCGGGGAGCCGGACCTCGGCGGTGACCCGCCGCAGCGGCACGTCCCAGTCGGCACCGGTGACGTTCCAGTAGAACTCGTCCATGGCCGGCTGGGCCTCGTCACCCTGCTGGTAGAACCCGAGAGCGCCGCGCAGCGTGTACTCGATCACCACATGGGCGGTGCGGTCGTTGGCGTCGGGCACATAGACGCGGATCTCCCGCTCGTAGCGGCCGGTCCGGTCCACCTCGTTGCGCAGCGGGTCTCCGTTGGCGTTCGTGGTGGCCCGGAGCCCGAACCCTACGGGGTCGTCCCAGGGGTAGTCCTGGGGCGGCCGGAGCTCGAGGACCCGGAGCAGCCCGTTCCACTCGCCGTTGAAGCGGATGCGGTAGCGCTCCTCCACGTCCACGGTACCATCCGTCCGCACCTCGTAGACGGCGTTCATCTCCTGGATGACGATGGAGCGCTGCGCCGCCGTAGCTGCCGGTGCTCCGAAGAGGGCACCCAGCGCGAGCGCCACGCCCAGCGCCACGCCCAGCGTCCCAAAACCCGTCGCGAAGGCCGAGCCTCGCCGGCGACACTCCCCTCCCCGTCGTCGCATCAGAAGTCCACCTCGGGGACGGCCCGGTCCCCTTCCTCGACCTCGAAGAAGGCCCGGGCGCCGATGCTGGCGAAGTTGGCCACGATGTTGGACGGGAACTGGGCGACCTTGGTGTTGAGCTCCCGGACGGTGGCGTTGTAGTAGCGGCGGGCGTTCTGGATATCGTCCTCGATCTCGCCGAGGGTCTTCTGGAGCTCCTGGAACGGCTCGGCGGCCCGGAGCTCGGGGTAGTCTTCGGAGAGGGCGAACAGGCGGCCCAGCGCGTTGGAGAGCATGTTCTCAGGCCCGGCCCGCTGCTCGGGGGGCGCGTCCTTGGCCTCCATGGCGGAGTTCCGGGCCTGGATCACGGCCTCGAGGGTCTCGCGCTCGTGGCCGGCGTAGCCCTTCACGGTCTCGACCACGTTGGGGATCAGGTCGTGGCGTCGCTTGAGCTGGACGTCGATGTCGGACCACGAGTTGTCGGTCTCGATCCGGAGGGCCACGAGCTTGTTGTAGATCAGGATCCCGATGAGGACCGGGACCAGGATCACGACCAGGAGGAGGCCGAAGACCAGGAGTACGGTGAGGACGACGGTGTTCATGTGGTGGCTCCGTGCGAGGTTGGAAGCGACGGGGGGCGCCCCCCGTCGTCACATGGTGTTTACGGGTGTCGGGGCCGGCGGCTTCACGGTGCCGACCCGGGCTCGTGGGGGCGCATCTCCCGCGACGACGGCTCGGGGCCGGGCGCCCGGTCGTTCCGCAGCGCCCGGAGCTCGGCCTCGGCGGCGATATGGCCGAAGGCGGGCCAGTAGCCGGTCTCGAGGACGCGCTCGAAGGCGTCGCGGGCCTGGAGGCGGTCGCCCCGAACCAGGTACCAGGCGCCGAGGCCGTAGCCGTGGGTGGCCACGTCGAGGGGGTCCGCGTCCGCCAGGTTGTTGCCGAGGAGGGAGTCACGCGGCAGCTCGCCCTTGTATACCCGGAGTCGCTTCAGATACGCGCGGTTCTCCAGGATCTCCATGTCGGGCGAGATCTGCTCGAGGAGGGCGGCGGCCTCCTCGTCACGGTCGAGGCGCTTCAGCGCGAGCCAGAGCCAGTCGGCCATGGCCACGCGCATGTCGTCGTTGGGCGAGATCTCCCAGCCGCGGCGGAAGGCGTGGGCCGCGCCCTCGAAGTCGTGGCGGAGGTAGCGGGCGAGCCCGAGGTGGTACCAGATGTTGGTGTGGAGCGTGCTCCGGGCGACCCCGGCGTCGTTGGGCATGCCATCGGGCTCCACGGCATCCCTGGTCCCGGCGATCAACCGGACGGCCATCTCCAGGTCTTCGATGGCCCGATGGAGCTCGCGGACGGTGATGTACCGGTGGCCCCGGTGGCGGTAGAAACGGGCGTCTTCGGGGTGGCGCTCGATCCCCTCGGTGAAGATGTCGATGGCCTCACGGTAGTGGCCGGCGTACGCGTGGCGGCGCCCGAGCCAGATCAGGGCGTCGGCGTCCTCCGGGTCCGCCTCGTGGACGGCCTCGGCGGAGTCGAGCTGGGCGTGGAGCGTGGCCGTGGCGGCCGGGTCCTGGATCATGGGGTGCAGCGGCTCGTCCAGGAGCGACGTGGCTTCGGGAGCGGCCGTGAGGTCGACCTCGACCGGGGCGTAGCCGGCGGCGTCCGGGCGGTGGGACCCGGCGTTGGCGGACCCAGCGCCCGGGCCCGCGTCGCACCCGACGGCCAGGAGGCAGGCCACCGTGGCCGCCAGCGCGCTACGAACGCCGCGGGCGGAGTCGCCTCGCCTGGATGGGGAGGGGTTGGGGATCCGCATGCCTCATAAGCTAGGGAGCGAGCCGGCCGGATGCCACGTCGCTGGTGTCACGTTTCGCCTACGTCTGTGCGCGATGCGGGCCGTTTGCCCCGGGGCGCCGGGCCGACCTATCATCCGCCTCCACCCGACAATCACGCGACAGACGGAGCCGGTTCCATGCTACGTTCCCTGGGCTTCAGCGCTTCCCTGGCCCTCGCCTTTTTCGCCACCGCCTGCGCCAGCGCCGGCGCCGCACCGGGGCTGGCGGCACAGGACCACCGGGCGCCGAGCGCCGTGACGACGGACACCACCTTCGAAGACCTGGACGCGCGCCCCATCGGGCCTCCGGGGACTTCCGGACGGGTGGCGGCGCTGGCCGTAAACCCGACGGACCTGCGGGAGATCTGGGCGGGGGCCGCCACGGGCGGACTCTGGCGCTCTGATGACGGCGGGTTCACGTGGACGCCGATCATGGACGGGGAGGCGGTGAACAGCATCGGCGCCATCGGGATGGCGCCGTCGTCCCCGCATACGGTCTATGTGGGGACGGGCGAGGCGAACACGCGGAACAGCATGGGCGTGGGCCGCGGCGTGTGGAAGACGGAGGACGGCGGCCGCACGTGGGAGCACGTGGGACTCGAACAGACGGAGCGGATCGAGGCGGTGATCGTGCACCCGGCGGACCCGAACACCGTCTGGCTCACCGCCCAGGGCCCGGCGTGGAGCGATGGCACCGAGCGGGGCGTCTACAAGACCACCGACGGCGGCGAGAGCTGGCGGAAGGTGCTGTACGTGGACGAGCGGACGGGCGCGTTCGAGCTGGCCATGGACCCGTCGAACCCGCGGCACTTGCTGGCGAGCACGTGGGAGCACCGTCGCTGGCCGTGGTTCTTCGAGAGTGGCGGCCCGGGGAGCGGACTGTGGCAGAGCTGGGACGGCGGCGAGACGTGGGACCGGCTCACGTCCGACGACGGGCTGCCGAAGGGGGAGCTGGGCCGGATCGGGATCGCGTTCGCCACCAACGACCCGGGCGTGGTCTACGCGCTGGTGGAGGCGGAGAACAGCGCGCTACTCCGGAGCGATGACGGTGGGGAGACGTGGCGGACGGTCAACGATGACCGGGACGTGAACGACCGGCCGTTCTACTACAGCCGGATCTACGTGGACCCCACCAACGAGAACCGGGTCTACCGTGTGAGCGGCGACCTGACCATGAGCGAGGACGGGGGCCGCAGCTTCCGGAACATCGCGCCGTGGTCGAGCGTGCACGTGGATCATCACGCGTTCTGGACCCACCCGAACGGCCACACGATCATCAGCGGCAACGACGGCGGCGTGTACTTCAGCCACGACCGGGGCGGCGCGTGGCGGTTCGTGGAGAATCTGCCGCTGGCCCAGTTCTACCACCTGAGCGTGGACGACCGGGTGCCGTTCAACGTCTACGGCGGGCTCCAGGACAACGGCTCGTGGCGGGGTCCGAGCCAGGTGTGGGAGACGCCGGGCTTCGCCGGCTCCAACATCGTGGCGCACCACTGGGAGGAGCTGGGCTTCGGCGACGGCTTCGCCGCCCTCATCGATCCCACCGACCCGAACATGGGGTACGCCATGAGCCAGGGCGGGAACCTCATGCGGTTCGATCTGCGGACGTCCATGAGCGAGAGCGTCCGGCCGCCGACGCCGGACCCGGACACCGAGCTGCGGTTCAACTGGAACGCCGGGATCGCGGCGGATCCCCACAACCCCGGCGTGATCTACTACGGCAGCCAGTTCGTGCACCGGACCGGTGACCAGGGCGAGACGTGGACCATCATCAGCCCGGACCTGACCACCGACGACCCGGAGAAGCAGCGGCAGCGGGAGTCGGGCGGGTTGACGCTGGACGTCACGGCCGCGGAGAACCACACCACGATCCTGACCATCGCGCCGAGCCCGGTGGAGGAGGGCGTGATCTGGGTGGGCACCGATGACGGCAACGTGCAGGTCACCCGGGACGGCGGCGAGAGCTGGACCAACGTGGTGGACCGGATCCGGGGCGTGCCCGACCACACGTGGGTGCCCCATATCGAGGCGTCGAAGCACGTGGCCGGGCGGGCGTACGTGGTCTTCGACGACCACCGGCGCGGGAACTGGGAGACGTACGTCTTCCGGACCGACGACTACGGCCGGAGCTGGGACGCGCTGAGCCCGGAGCAGATCGACGGGTACGTCCACGTCATCGAGGAGGACCCCGTCGAGCCGAATCTGTTGTTCGTCGGCGCCGAGTTCGGGCTCTACTACTCGCTGGACGCCGGCGAGCGCTGGCGGAAGTGGACGCCGGGCAGCTACCCCGCTGGCGCGCCGACCCGGGCGCTGGTGGTCCACCCCCGGGACGGCGACCTGGCCATCGGGACCCACGGCCGCGGCGCCTGGATCGTCGACGACATCCGGCCGCTCCGGGAGATGGCCGCCGGCAGCGTCGCTGGCGACCTGCACCTGTTCGAGGTGCCCGACGCCATCCAGCACACCCGGGCACTCTCCGGCCCGTTCTACTTCCCCGGAGACACCAAGTACCAGGGCCCGAACCGGCCGTACGGCGCACTCATCAGCTACCACGTGAGCCCCGCGCTGGCCGACTCGGTGGCCGGCGAGGGCGAAACGCCGCAGGGCCCGGCGCCCGGTGGCGGATTCGCCATGTTCTTCGGCGGCGCGGGGCCCGGCCCGGGCGGCCCCGCCACCCTCGAGATCCTGCAGGCGGACACGCTGGTCCGGACGCTGAAGGGCCCGGCGGAGGCCGGCGTGAACCGGATCACGTGGGGGCTCGAGCGGAAGGGCATCCCCGCGCCGGACGCCGATGAGGACGACCGGGAGCCCGCCGGCCCCGAGGTCTTCCCCGGCAGCTATGACGTCCGGATCGTCATCGCCGACGACACGGCGTACGGCACCGTCACCGTCCGGCCCGACCCCCGGGGCGCCAAGTCCCGGTCCGTGCTGGCCGCGAACCTGGAGGAGTGGCGCCGGGGCCAGACGCGCCTCGGCGAGCTGCGGGCCGCGGAGCGTCGCCTGGAGGCCACC
>CAZSBL010000117.1:0-11196 GCA_964605205.1 uncultured Gemmatimonadaceae bacterium | reverse complement strand
ACGACTTCTCCGCCGACCCGCCCGCCGGCTGGAAGCGCCTCGCCCCCGGCACCGCTGTCCGCCTCCGCCACGGCTACGTCATCCGCTGCGACGACGTGGTCATCGATGAGGCCGGGCACGTCACCGAGCTCCGGTGCAGCTACGCGCCGGACAGCCTGGAGGGGCCGACCCCCGACGATTGGAAGGTCATGGGCGCCATCCACTGGGTGGACGCCGACCGGAGCGTCCCCGCCGAGGTCCGCCTCTACGACCGGCTGTTCCGCGTGCCCGACCCCGACGCCGAAGCCGCCGCCTCCGGCGAGCCGTTCACCGCGTTCCTGAACCCCGACTCGCTGGTGACGGTGGACGCGCGCGTGGAGCCGTCGCTGGCCGACGACGAGCCCGGCACCCGCTACCAGTTCGAGCGACTTGGCTACTTCATCTCCGACCCCGAGGACTCGTCGAGCGACGGACTGGTCTTCAACCGGACCGTCACGCTGCGGGACACGTGGAGCGGGAAGGTGGCCGGCGCCGGGGCGGCTGCCGGCGCCGCCGACCAGACGGGAGCTGCCGGGGAGGCCCGCACCGGCGAGACCGAGCGCCGCGGCGGCCCCGAGCTCAGCGCCGAGGAGCACCGTCGGCTGCGGGAGGCCGCAGCGCCGGAGCGCTCGTCGGAGCTGGAAGAACGACGTCGTCGCTTCGCCGATGAGCTGGGGGTCGACCCCGAGGACGCCGAGCTGCTCACCCGGGAGGCGGCCACCGCCGATTTCTTCGAGGCCGCGCTGGAGGCGGGGCCCGCCGGCGAGCCCGACCCCGACGTCGTCGCCTTCAATCAGCGGGTGGCCAACTGGATGGTGAACGAGCTGCCCCGGGAGATCGGCGACCGGCCGCTGGCCAACCTGCCGTTCGCCGCCGCCGATTTCGGTGCGCTGGTGGCGCTCATCGCCGACGGCACGCTGTCCAGCAGCGCCGCCCGGGAGGTCCTGGCCGGGATGGTGGAGACGGGCGAACGCCCGGACGAGATCGTGGACGCGAAGGGGCTGCGCCAGATCAGCGACGCCGATGCGCTGGCCGAGACCATCGGCCAGGTCCTGGCGAAGCATCCGGACAGGGTGGACGCATACCGGGCCGGCCAGACCGGGCTCCTGGGCTTCTTCATGGGGCAGGTCATGCGGGAGACGGGCGGGAAGGCGAACCCGGAGGTGGCGAAGGGGATCCTGGAGGAGAAGCTGGAGGGATAGGCATCATGGCTGAGCGCGTAGTGGTGATGGGAGCGAACGGGAAGATCGGCCGGCTGCTGGTGCCCCGGCTCGTGGACGCCGGCTACGCGGTCCGGGCCATGGTCCGGGACCCGGAACAGACGTCCGAGGCCGAAGAGCGGGGTGCGGACCCCATCGTCGCCGACCTGGAGGGCCACTTCGCCCACGCCCTGGACGGCTGCGACGCCGTGGTCTTCACCGCCGGGTCCGGCGGCCACACCGGCGCCGACAAGACCGCCCGGGTGGACGGGCTGGGCGCCATCCGGGCGGTGGACGCCGCCCGGGACCGGGGCGTACGCCGGTTCGTCATGATCAGCGCACGGGGCGCCGACGACCCCGACCGGTCGGAGGCGATCCGGCACTACCTGGTGGCCAAGACCATCGCCGACGGCTACCTCCAGCGGGCCGGGCTCGACCACACCATCCTCCGCCCCGGCCGCCTCACCGACGACCCGCCCACCGGCCGCATCCGCGTAGGCCAGGACGTGGGCTCCGGCAAGATCACCCGTGCCGACGTGGCCGATGCGGTGGTGGCAACGCTTGATATCCCGGGGACCGTGGGCCGGACGTTCGAGTTCCTGAACGACGGGCGGCCGATCCGGGAGGCGCTGGAGGCGCTGTAGCCCGTCCCCTAAAGCCGGCCGCCCCTCGGGCCGATACTTCCGGTGGAGGCTCCTCGAACCCCCCGACAGACCTTGGTCGAACCGGACCGAGACGTCACCGACCCCACCGAGCTGGAGATCGATGACGCCACCCTCGCCGAATGGCAGGGCATCGTGGACCTCATGGCCGAGCTGGCCGACGTGCCCGCCGGGCTGATCATGCGGCTGACCGGCGACGACATCGAGGTCTTCCTGTCCAGCCGCACCGAGGGCAACCCGTACGAGCCCGGCGACGCCGAGCACTTCGCCGACTCCGGTCTCTACTGCGAGACGGTGATCAACACCCGGGACGGGCTCCTGGTCGCCGACGCGCCCGCCGATCCCGAGTGGGCGGACAACCCGGACATCGAGTTCGGGATGATCTCCTACCTCGGCTACCCGATCCTGCTGCCCAACGGCGTGCCCTTCGGCACGATCTGCGTCCTCGACCGGCAGCCGAACGCGTACCCGGACCGGATCCGGGGACTGATCCCCATCTGCGCCTGGTGCAAGAAGATCAAGGACGACGACGGGTACTGGAACGCCGTCGAGACCTACCTGGCGCGTCACCCCGACAGCCGGCTCATCCACGCCATCTGCCCCGACTGCGCGTCCGCGGCGGAGGAGAGGACCGGCACCGACCGCTGACCCCGGCGGCTGGCTGGCTGTCGCGGATCTGGCCGGGGATTTGCACACCACTCGTTGGGCGAACGAACCATCAGCGACGGGAGGACGGCATGCCCAGGGGACGCACGTACACACGGATCACGGAAACCATGGGGGACACCCCGCTCATCGCGCTCCGGAAGATGGGCGACGGGCTGGGCGGCCGGATCCTGATGAAGCACGAGGGCTTCAACCCGTACGGCTCGGTGAAGGACCGGATCGGCGTGGCCATGGTGCAAGACGCATTGGAGAGCGGCGCGCTCCGGGATGGGATGATGGTGGTGGAGCCCACCAGCGGGAACACGGGGATCGGCGTGGCCTTCGCCGCCACGGCGTACGGGTTCTCGTGCGTTTTCACCATGCCCGAGAGCGTCACCACCGAGCGCCAGCTGGTACTCAAGGCCCTCGGCGCCACCGTGGTCCTCACCCCGAAAGAGGACGGGATGAAGGGCGCCATCCAGCGGGCCGAAGAGATCGCCGGGAAGCTCGGCGACGACGCCTGGATGCCCGGCCAGTTCCGCAACCCCGCCAACCCCGGTGTGCACTACCGGACCACGGGTCCCGAGATCTGGGAGGACACGGGCGGACAGGTCGACGTCTTCATCGCCGGCGTGGGGACCGGCGGGACCATCACCGGCGCCGGCCACTACCTGAAGGAGCAGAAGCCGGGGCTACGGGTCGTCGCCGTGGAGCCGGCCGAGAGCCCGGTCCTCTCCGGCGGTGAGCCCGGCTCCCACAAGCAGCAGGGGATCGGGGCCGGGTTCGTCCCCGAGATCCTCGACACCGACGTCTACGACGAGGTGGTCCGGGTCTCCAACGAAGACGCCATCGACACCGCCCGCCGCCTGGCCCGCGAGGAGGCGATCTTCGCCGGGATCAGCTCCGGCTCCATCACCCGGGCCGCCCTGCAGGTGGCCGCCCGCCCGGAGAACGAGGGGAAGCTCATCGTCTCCATCATCTGTGACTTCGGCGAGCGGTACCTCTCGAACCCGCTCTGGAACGAGGCGCCCGAGCCCGCCCTGCCCGAGGCGGTCCGGGCGGCGTTGGAGTAGGAGGATCCCATGGAAGACGCCCCGCTCCGTAGCCTCTTCGACGCCCACCGGTCGATGCCGGCCGGCACGCCGCCGGGACCCGTCCGCGAATGGGTCCGGGAGCTCCTGCACCTCCTCTTCCCGGAGATGGCGGAGCGGCGCCCCGCCGACCTCGACGGCTTCCGGGGCCGCTGGGAGGCGAACCGGGACCGACTGATTGCGCTCCTGGAGCCCCTGGGCGACGGGCTCCCGGCCCCGCCCGCCGCGCTGGCCGACGAGCTGGACCGGGCGATCCCGTCGCTCCGGGACGCGCTCCTCGACGACGCCGACGCCATCTGCGAGGGCGACCCCGCGGCCGTCGACCGGGCCGAGGTGATCCGCACCTACCCGGGGTTCCTGGCCATCGCGGTCTACCGGGTGGCGCACCACCTGTACGGACGTGGCGTCCCGGTCCTCCCCCGGGTCCTGACCGAGTGCGCCCACGCCCGGACGGGGATCGACATCCACCCGGGCGCCGAGATCGGCCCGCGGTTCTGCATCGACCACGGCACCGGGATCGTCATCGGGGAGACCACCACAATCGGCCGCAACGTCAAGCTGTACCAGGGCGTGACCCTCGGCGCCCTCAGCGTGGACAAGGAGATGGCCCGGACCAAGCGGCACCCCGCCGTGGAGGACGACGTGGTCATCTACGCCAACGCCACCATCCTCGGCGGTGACACCGTGGTGGGCCGCGGCAGCGTGATCGGCGGGAGCGTATGGCTCCTGGAGAGCGTGCCGCCCCACTCCCGGGTCTACCACGACCCGGAGGTGGTGGTAGAGGAGCGGCGCCGCTGACGGGACCCGCGGCTTCCCGGACCCCGGCCGCCGGGCCCGCCGGATTGCGCCGCCGGCCGATTTGACGTTTAATGCGGTGCGCCCCGCGGAGACGGGGTCCCACGGACCGCACCCGGAACTACGCTCGTGCCGACCACCTTCCTCGCCCTCGAGATCCCGTACCCGTTCATCGACCCGGTGCTCCTCGACCTGCCGGGCCCCCTGGCCGTGCGCTGGTACGGCCTCATGTACCTGGTGGGATTCGCCTTCGCCTACTGGGCGCTGACCCGGCTCTCCGAGTGGGGGTTCCTCTCCCTCGAGAAGGAGAAGGTGGGAGACTTCATCGGCTGGCTCGTTCTCGGCGTCATCCTGGGCGGCCGGATCGGCTACATCCTCTTCTACGCCCTCGATGCCTACCTCCGCGACCCGCTCCTGACGCTCCAGATCTGGCAGGGCGGGCTCTCCTTCCACGGCGGGCTCGTGGGCGTCATCGTCACCACCGCCCTCTACGCCCGCGCACAGGACATCCGCTTCTGGCGGCTCCTGGACAGCCTGGGCGCCAGCGTGCCCGTGGGGATCTTCTTCGTCCGCATGGCCAACTTCGTCAACGGCGAGCTGTACGGCCGCATCGCCGACTCCGATGTGCCGTGGGCGATCCGCTTCCCCACCGACCCCGTGGCGATCCGGCTCATGGACATCGGCCACCTCTCGCGGCAGGGGCGGGAGCAGGCGATCCTGGCGGCCCACGAGAGCGGGCTCTGGGGCCGGATCAGGGACCAGGTCCCCCTCCGCCATCCGTCTCAGGTCTACGAGGCCCTCGGCGAAGGGCTCCTGGTGGGCGCCGTGCTCTGGACCGTCCTGCTCGTGGCGAAGCGACTCGACCGCTGGCCGCCCGCCGGCGTCATCTCGGGGCTCTTCTTCCTCGGCTACGGCGGGATCCGCATGTTCATCGAGCTCTACCGCCAGCCCGACGCCCAGTTCCGCGGGCCCGATGACCCGCTGGGCACCGTCCTCGGGCCCCTCACCATGGGGCAGACGCTGAGTCTCGCCATGGTCCTCGCCGGGATCGCCACACTCGTCTGGGCGTACCGGCGGCGGACGGCGAGCTAGTTCAGACCCGGGTCACACCAGCCAGTTGGTCAGCCAGGCCCCGGCAACGGCGAGTAACAGCATGTAGGTGAACTGGAGCGCCGGCCATTTCCACCCGGCGGTCTCCCGTTTCATGACCGCCACGGTGGACATGCATTGGAGGGCGAAGGCGAAGAAGACCAGCAGCCCGAGGGCCGCGCCCAGGTCCATCTGCTGCTGGAGGTTCGCCTGGAGATCCAGCGAGGTCTCCGACGCATCCTGCACGCCGTAAATGGTGCCGAGGGTGCCCACGATCACCTCCCGGGCCGCCAGCGACGACACCAGCCCGATCCCGACCTGCCAGTCCCAACCCATGGGGGCGATGGCCGGCTCGATCACGTGGCCGATGCCGCCCAGCACGCTCTCCTCGATGGGCGGCGGGCCCGCGGGCGTCCGGGGGAACTGGGTGAGCGCCCAGAGGATTACGGTGACGGTGAAGATGATCTTCCCCGCCCGGGCCAGGAAGATCCGGCTCCGGTCGAGCAGCCGCAGCCCCACCGACTTGAGCGACGGGAGCCGGTAGGGCGGCAGCTCCATCATGAACGAGGTGGACTGCCCCTTGAGCAGCGTCCGCTTCAGGAGGAACGCGGTCCCGATGGCGGCCACGAGGCCCAGGGCGTAGAGCCCGAGCATCGTCGCCGCACGGCTGCCGATGAACGGACCCAGGAGCGGCCTCGCCGGGATGAACGCCGCGATCAGCAGCGCGTACACCGGCAGCCGCGCGGAGCAGGTCATGAACGGCGTCACGAAGATCGTGGCCAGCCGGTCTCGCTCGTCCTCCACCGTCCTCGCCGCCAGGATCGCCGGCACCGCGCACGCGTACCCGCTCAGCAGCGGGAGGAACGACCGGCCCTGGAGCCCCACCCTGTACATCATCCGGTCGGCGATCACCGCCGCCCGGGCCATGTACCCCGAGTCCTCCAGCAGGCCGAGGAAGAGGAAGAGGATCAGGATCTGGGGCAGGAACACCACCACCGAGCCCACGCCCGCGAACACACCGTCGATCACCAGCGACCGGACCCAGCCCTCGGGCAACCGCGGCGCCAGCCACTCGCCACTGCCCGCGATCAGCCACTCCACGCCGTCCATCAGCGGAACCGCCCACGTGAAGATCGCCTGGAAGACCAGCGCCACTACCGCCAGGAAGATCGCCGGGCCCGCGACCTTGTGGAGCAGCATGGCGTCCAGACGCTCCGTCCACCGCGAGACTCCCGGCGCCCGGTGGTCCGCCTCCGTGACCGCCGTCCGGATCCGGTCCCGGCGCTCCCGGAACGTATCCAACACTGGCAGCGGCACCCCGCACGGCGCCGTCTCCAGCGCCGGCTCCGCCGCCACCCGATCCCGCACCGCCGCCAGGAACCGCTCGACATCCTCCACGCCCACCCCCGTCCGGGCGTTCGTCCGGGCCACCTCCACTCCGAACCGGCTCGCCAGCGCGTCACTCCCCACGCTCCCGCCCCGGGCCTCCAGCTCGTCCCACATGTTCAGCACCAGCAGTGTCGGGCGCCCCAACTCCAGCACCGGCTCTACCAGCAGCAGCTGGCTCTCCAACCGCGTCGAGTCCACCACCACGATCACGGCCTCCGGGGTCCGGAGCCCCTCCATCCGGCCCTCCAGGACATCCTTCGTCACCCGCTCGTCCAGAGACCGGGCCGAGAAGCCGGTCACACCGGGAAGGTCCACCAGATCCACCGGAGGCCCCCCGTTCAGGCGAGCCCGGCCCACATGCTTCTCCACCGTCACGCCCGGATAGTTCGCCACCTTCTGACGCAGACCCGTCAGCTGGTTGAACAGCGTGGTCTTGCCCGCGTTCGGCGGTCCCACCATCGCCACCATCGGCGGGGTCTCCCGACCGGCCCCCGAACGGGCCTCCGAAGGCGTCTCCGACAGGGAGGGAACCGGCAGACTCGCCACTACGCCGCGTCCCCCACTACCCGACGCACCCGCAGACACGACGCCAGCTCCCGTCGCAGCGCCAGCACCGTGCCCTCCACTCGCACGATCGGGTCGCCGGACGGCGAGCGCCGCACCAGCGCGATCCGGCAGCCCGGAATCACGCCCCGCTCCATCAACGAATACTGCTCGGCCTCCGGCAGCTCCATGGCCTCCAGCTCCGCCTCCTCCCCCAACGGCAGCTCCGTCAGGCGCGGGTGGCCCGGTGTCTCCGGCGCCGTGCCCCGGGCAGTGTCTTCCATCGCTCCCCGCTCAGGTTGGTGTCCTCGGTCGGAGATTGAGAACGAGTCTCAATCAGGCACGGAAGCTACCGGGTACGGGACCGAAGGTCAATCCGGGGGCGGGGAAACGGATAGGCTGGCCGGTACGGGGAGCCGGGGGCGGGGAGCGACGCGGGGCCGGGGCCGGCCCGTGGGCCCACGCCGTCAGCCTGCTGTGAGCTCGGCGGCCAGCGCCACGGCATCCCGGAGGTCGGTCCCGCGGCCATCGGCGCCGATTTCCCGCCACAGCGGGTGGTCCTGGAACGCCGAACCACCCACCAGGACCACGGGGTCTTCTCCGGCGGCGTGGCGGATAGCGGTGACGAGGTCGGCGGCTGCGGGGAGGTTGAAGAGCACCGTGGCCGATACGCCCACGAGGGCCGGGTCGTGCTCCGTGAAAGCGGTGAGGACGGCGTCGTGGGAGGGGGGTGTGCCGAGGAAGTGGACCTCCCACCCGTCGGCTTCGAGCCCGTGGCTGACCAGCCTGGCGCCCAGCACGTGATCTTCCCCCGGCGCAGCGGTGATCAGGGCGGTACCCCGCCAGGGGCGCGGCGTGTCCAGGTGGGTGTGGAGTCGGTCCATGACGGACTCCGTCACTGCGGTGGCCGTGTGCTCCCCGGTGACGTTGATCTCACCCCGCTCCCAGAGCCAACCGATCTCGCGCTGGGCCGGCTCCAGGATCCTGCGGTAGACCTGCGTCACCGTGGCCCCGGAGTCCATGGCCTCGAGCGCCACGCTCAACGCCGTTTTCCCGTCGTCACGCCGCGCGGCCTCGAGGTAGAACGAGCGCTCGACCTGGAACTCGATGTCGTCGTCCGCAGCACCGGCCTTTCCGCCGTTGGGCCCGACCTCCAGCGCGGCCAGCCCGGCCCGGAAAAGCCGGTCCATCAGTGTGGCCTCCCGACCCATCGCCCCGGGAACCTCCTCCTCGATATAGCGAGCCATCTCCCCGCGTAGCTCCGCCAGCTGGTCCGCCAGGAAGGAGCGGGGCACGCCCCGGGCCGACAACACCGCGGCCGCCCAGCGAGCGTACTGCTCGAACACCTCCGGCGCACCGGCCACCACGGCCCCGGCCAGGTAGTCGATCTGGGCGGCCACGTTTTCCTGTCCCCGCTCCCGGGTTCGCTCCGAATGGCGGTCCTCCCACTCGGGGTGCCGGGCGAGGACCCGGGCCGCCACCGACGCGGCGATCCGTCTCCGATCGGCGTGCAGCCGCTCGGCCATGGCACGACGCTCCTGGAAGTCGACGCGCACGGTTCGCTCCTTCGAGGAGCCAGGGCGTGGGAGTCCGGAAGAAAAGGGAGCCGCAGCCCGGCGGGGTCGGGCAGTAACGTCCGGAAACGCAGCTCTCGGGGCGAAAGTTACCCGAAACACCCGTTTCCCCGCAACCCTTTCGCCCGTGAGCGTGTCTCACCGCGTACCCGATCGGCGGAGCCCGTCATCGAGCCACAGAGGTCGTTTTGCGACACGGCACGCACGCAGCGCTGACCATCATCATCCTCGCCCACGCGGCCCTCGGCACGCTCGCCGGGGCGGCCACGGCACAGGAGGCCACGGCGGGAGAGGACACCCGGCAGGCCGCGGCCGGGGACAGCGCCACCCGTGAGATCACGGCGCACGCCGCCGGGACGGAATCCCTCACAGACCTCACCGCGCACTACGAGGCGAGGCGGCTCGGCGAGGTGCTGGCGGCGCTGCCGGATTCGAGCTTCGCCGGGCTGCCTCTGGCGCATCAGCTGCTCCACCTCCTGGCCGAGGCCCGGGGTGCCCGGGGCTACCACGCGCTGGACCAGCTCCAGGCGGTCCTCGCACGGCACCCCGATGACCCGGCGGTCCGCGCCACCGCCGCGGTGGTCTACCACGCGGCGGGCCGGCTCGACGATGCCGCCGCCCACGCCCGGGCCGCGCTGGACGCCGATCCCGGGCAGGTCGAGGCGTGGCGGGCCGTGGCCATGCTCCGGCTCCACCGGCACGACCCCGGGGGCGCCCTGGCCGCGTACCGGGAGGCCCGACGGGCCGCACCCGACCGGGTGGGCGGCTTCTGGGACGTGCTCTTCGGCCAGTCCATCGCGGAGGGGTTGGGCGAGGGGGCGGTCCGGGCGGACGCGCTGGAGGCCCGCGCCCGGGTGCACGAAGCCGCCGGCAGCGCCGAGGCCGCCGTGGAGGCCCGGGATCGGGCGTCGCTCTACCGCCTCGTGGCCGGGCTCCCGTTCTTCACCGGCACCAGCCGGGCCGATGCCGTGGTGCTCCCGTTCGAGCGGTGCTTCGAAAGTACGCCCTACCGGTGCATCGATCTCCTGGCGGGCGGCACCGCCTACCGGGTTCTGGTGGACAGCGGCAACGAGTACGGGTTCGGCGTCCACTCGCCCGGGCTGAGGGATGCCATCGCCACGTACCGGGGCGGGACCACGAGCGTCACCACGGGCTCGGTGGACACCGCCATGGCGGCCAGCGACTTCTTCGCCGACAGTGTCATCCTCGGCGGGCTCGTGCTCCACAACGTGCCGGCGGTGGCCTCCCCGAAGGTCCGGGAGCCGTACTGGGACGCGAACCTGAACCCGTTCTTCATCCGCGGCCGGGTGGTCACCCTCGATTACGTGACCGGCCGGATGATCGCCCGCACCAGCGACCGGTTCCACCGTGATCTCGCCCGCTCGTCGAACCCCGTGGCCCGGGTCCCGATGTACGACCCGGACCGACCCTACATCATGGCCGATGTCAACGGCCACCGGGCCACCGCCGTGATCGAGACCGGCGCCGAGATCCTCTCGCTCACCGCCGAGTTCGCCGACCTCGCCGGGCTGCCGCTCCGGAGCGGGACCCGGCGCTGGCGCGATCAACTCCTCGACGTACGACGGACCGACGTGGACGTCGCCATCGGCGGGCTCCCCTTCTTCTCCGACAGCGTGGAGGCGTGGCCGGGCCGTGTGGGTGACCTCTGCACCGGCCTCCTCTACGACGTGGTGGTCGGCCCCGGCTCCCTCGAAGGCCGCTTCTCCCTCAGCTACGACCCGTTCGACCGGGTGGTGGTGCTCGAGGAGGGCGCGGCCTACGTCGGGGCCGGACCGGGCGAGGGGCGGTAGCTCCGATCTCCGGTCAGGCCGATCCGATGGCAGACCCGTGCGTAGACCCGGGCGTCCGCGGTGCTCACCGCCGCCTCACAGCTCCGCCCGGCGCAGGAGCTGGGCGTTGGCCGCCACGATCACCGTGCTCATGGACATGAGGATCGCGCCCACCGCCGGGTGGAGCAGGATCCCCCAGCTGTAGAGCACCCCGGCGGCCAGGGGGATGGCGATGATGTTGTAGCCGGCGGCCCACCACAGGTTCTGGATCATCTTCCGGTACGTGGCCTTGCTCAGCTCCAGGATCCGGGGCACGTCCCGGGGGTCGCTCCGGACCAGCACGATATCGCCGCTCTCCACGGCCACGTCGGTCCCGGCGCCGATGGCGATCCCCACGTCGG
>CAZSBL010000116.1:0-11255 GCA_964605205.1 uncultured Gemmatimonadaceae bacterium | reverse complement strand
AGGCGTGGGCGGTGGAGGGGCGGGAGGGCGAAGCGCTCCAGATCGACATGGTGAGCGACGCGCTGGACCCGTACCTCTACCTGGCGGGCCCCGGGCTCGAGGAGCTGAGCAACGACGACGGCGGCGAGGGGGTCAACGCCCGGCTGTGCGTCGAGTTCCCGGCGTCTGGCACGTACCGGGTGGTGGCCAGCTCGTTCGGCGGCGATGTGGGCACGTACCGGCTCAGGACGCTGGAGCGGGCCACATGCGAGACGAGCGTGGGGGTCGGGTCGGAGGTCACGGACTTGAGCACCCTCTCCACCGGTGACCGGTCGCTGTCGTGGAACGGGATCGCCACCGGCTCACTGACGTCCATGGACCCGGCCTCCTTCGGCTCGCCGGTGCAGGCGTGGGCCATCCAGGGCCGTGCCGGCGAGACGCTGACCATCGACCTCACGTCCACCGAGTTCGATGCCTACCTCACCGTCCTGGGCCCGGGACTCGAAGACTGGGTCACCAACGATGATGGCGCGGGCGGATGCAACAGCCGGGTCACCGTAACCTTCCCGGAGGACGGGACCTACCGGGCCATCGTCTCCACCGTGTCCGGGAGCACCGGCGGCTTCACGCTCAGCTCGCACACCGACCCACCGCCGCCCACGGCCGGACGGTGCGTGCCCCCGTCGACGCCGTCGCCGGAGGAGGCAGCATCGGTGGAGAACGTGCCGACGGCCGGGAGCGTGGAAGTGGGCGCGTCGGTGACGGGGACCCTGACGGGTGAGGCGGTCTACCGGAGCCGTCCGGCGCAGCGGTGGACGCTGGAGGCCCGGGAGGGCCAGCAGCTGGCGATCCAGCAGACGTCGGAGCTCATGGACTCGTACCTCTACCTGGCGGGCCCGGGGTTCGACCAGCCGGCGTACAGCGACGACGTGGACGGGACTCTGAACTCCCGGATCTGCGTCACCATCCCGGAGGACGGCACGTACGAGATCATCTCCGCGGGCTTCGGCTCCGATGACACGGGCCCGTACCGGCTGGCGGTGACGGCGGACCCCGATGGCGAGATCTGCGACGACTTCCTGGTCTCCCTCCGCTCGACGTTCGCCCGGATCCCCATGGAGGGCACGGCGCTGGTGCCGGGCGTGGAGATCGAGGATGCGCTGGATCCGGCCACCGACGAGCGGCACCCGACCGACGGATCGCTCATCGACGTATACGCCATGGAGGTCGAGGCCGGCGAGGTCCGGGTGGTGGACCTGATGTCCGACCAGTTCGACGCCTTCATGTTCCTGATGGGGCCGGGGCTCTCCGACCCCATCATCGACGACGATGGCGGCGGCCGGTGCAACGCCCGGATCGACTTCGTGGCACCGGCCTCCGGCACCTACCGCGTGGTGGTGAACTCACTCTCGGACACGGGTGCCGGTGCCTACACGCTCCGGGTATCCACGGAGGCGGGCCCGCTGGCCGAGGGCGCCTGCATGGGGTCGCTGACCCCCACCACACCGACCTCGTCGGTCGGCGCCGGGAGCATCCAGCACATCCAGCCCGAAGGGCGTGCGTTCCCGGCGGGCACCGAGGTGGTGGGCCGGCTCACGGCGTCCGACGCCATGACCGGGGACGGCAAGTACGCCCAGGCCTGGACGCTGGACGTGGATGCCGGCGGGACGTTCGTGGTCGAGGTCGTCTCCGAGGATTTCGACACCTACCTGTACCTCACCGGTCCCGGACTGACCGGCGTGCTGGTGGACGACGACGGCGCCACCGACACCAACTCCCGGATCACCTTCACCGCCCCGGAGGCCGGCACCTACCGGGTGGTGGTGAGCACGTACGGCGGCAACGCCACCGGGACGTTCCGGCTCCGGGCGCTCCGGTCGCTGGAAGGGGAATCGTGAGGGAGGACGCGCCGGAGAGCCCGCCCAGGCGCTCGTTGGAGGATCCGCCGGAGCCGCCGACGCCGGGTCCGTCGGGCCGCCGGGCCCGCCGTGTGCTGGGGGGCGGTGTGCTCGCGCTGCTGCTGGCGTGCTCGAGCGCCGGCGCGGACCGGGGCGCCCAGGAGCCGCCGGTGCGGTTCGAGACCGGCCCCGGCCCCGACGCCCTGGCGCTGCTCATCGCCGTGTCCGACTACGGCGCGCCCCCGGTGGGGATGAAGAACGCCCGGGGCCAGGACGTGCTGGCCTACCGGCCGCTCAACGCCAAGAACGACGTGCCGCTCATCCAGCGCGCACTCCTGCACCACGGGTTCCCCGCCGGGAACATCCAGGTGCTGGCCGACGTGGCGGCGGACCGTCCGGGGATCGAGGCGGCGTTCGCGGCGCTGATCGCTGCGGCCGGGCCTGGCGATGTGGTGGTGGTCCACTACTCGGGCCACGGCCACCAGCTCACCGATGACGACGGCCCGCACGACGAGCTCGATGGCTACGACGAGGTGCTGGTCCCCTACGGCGCGCCGGCGGAGCTGGTGGAGGGCTACACCGGCGAGTACCACCTCCGGGATGACCAGGTGGGCGAGTACGTGCTGACGCTCCGGGAGAAGGTGGGCGCGAACGGGAACGTGACCTTCTTCCTCGACGCGTGCTACAGCGGCACGGGCACCCGGGGCGAGGACGCGCTGCCCACCCGGGGGATGCCGGAGCCGCTGGGCGAGCCGAACCCGGCGGCCGTGGCCGCGGCGTCCGGCCCGGGCACCCGGGGTGCCGGGGGTACCGCCGGCCCCGGCAAGGAGGGCTCCGGCTTCGACGTTGAAGCCGCATCGCCCGGCACCCGGGGGATGGCCGGGGAGGGCGACGAGAGCGGCCTGGCCCCGTTCACGGTGATCAGCGCCGCCAGCCACGACGAGGTGGCCCACGAGACCTACGCGGATGACGGAGCGACGATCGTGGGCTCGCTGTCGTACGCCCTGGCCAGCGCGCTGCCCCGGCTCCGGGCCGGTGACAGCTACAACACCCTCTTCACCTATGTGGTCTCGGCGCTCCACGGCCGGGTCAGGCAGACGCCCCAGATCGAGGGCGCCCGGGACGCGGTGGTCTTCCGGCCCGAGTTCGTCCGCGGCACCGCGCCGGCCGTACGGGTCGAGCGCGTGGCCGCCGATGGAAGCGTGGTCCTGGATGCCGGCGGGCTGGTGGGTCTGAACCCCGGCGCCCGGGTATCGCTCTACCCACCGAGCGGCGATCCGGCGGATCTGGAGCCGTGGGCGCTGGGCACCGTGGAGATGGCCACCCCCAGCCGGGCGGTGGTGGTGCTCGGCCACGACGCGCCCGAGGGCGCGGAGCTCCTCGAGGCACGGGTCTTCGCCGACCGGCTGGCGTACGGCGAGGCGACGCTGCGGGTGGCGCTGGACGACGCGCTTCCCACCGCCGTGGCCGACTCGATCCGCCGCCAGCTCGCCGACAACGGGATGCTCGAGTTCGTGGCGTCGGCGCCGGACATCAGGGTGGGCCCCGGGCCCGCCGTGATGGAGCCCGGCGTAGCTCCGGAGCACCGGGGCCCCGAGGCCCGGGCGTACGAGGGCCGGCTCACGGCCGCCACCGTGGAGGGCGTCCCCCTGGCGCCGGCGGTGGCCGGACCGGGACGCGCGCCGCGGGCGCCCGGCGCGGGGCTCGTGGCCCGTCGTATCGAGGACTGGGCCCGGAACCAGTACCTCCGCCGGATCCAGTTCGAGGACCCGGGGATCGACGTGGACTTCGAGCTGGCCGTGGTCCGCTGGGACGAGGCCACGCAGTCGTGCACCCGCCCCGACTGGGAGCGGGCCACCGGGCACGCGGGCTACCAGGGCGGCGGCCGATGGAGCCTGCCGGCCAACACCGACTACGTGCTCAGGGTGCGGAACAACGGCGACGAGATGCTCCACTTTGCCGTGATCGACCTCATGCCCCCGGGCGATACCGTCACCTTCGTGAAGCCGCTCTACCCCCGGGAGACGGAATCGGCCCGGGCCACGGAGCTGCCGCCGGGCGGCCAGATCCAGATTCCGGAGACGTGCTTTTATACCGAGCCCACCAGCGGGCTCGAGACGCTCAAGCTGTTCGTCTCCACCGAGCCGGTCCCCATCGATCGGCTGGTGGGGATGCGCACCCGCTCCGGCACCCGGGGCGGCTCCATCTCCATGACGGCAACGAGAGAGATTCACCTCCGGACGGCGTCCGGAGGCCAATGATCCGGCCGGGCACGGCCCGGCGCAAATGGCGAACCCCCCAACTGGAAAGGACACAGTTCATGCGAACGAAGACGCATGGATCTCTGACCCTGGCCCTGACGATCCTCCTGGCGGCGTGCGGTGGTGACCAGGCCAAGGAGGCGGCCACGAAGTCGGCCGACGCCGTGATCGCCTCGAGCTCGAAGGCGGGCCCCAGTGGCGCGGCCAAGGCCGGCCACCTGTTTACCGCTATGCACGCCGACGCGGCGTCCAAGGACATCTCCTCCATCGCCGTGGGCGAGACCCGGACGGGCTCGCTGTCGGCCAGCGATCCGCAGCTCGGCGATGGCTCCCACGTGGACCTGTGGGCGCTCTCGGTGAGCGGCGCCACCGAGGTGGACATCCGGCTCTCGTCGTCGGACTTCGACACGTACCTGATGCTGAACGCCGGCACGCCTGACGCCATCGGCCCGCAGCTGGCCAGTGATGACGATGGCGGCGACGGCACCAACAGCCGGCTCACGGGCACCCTCGAGCCCGGCGACTACGTCATCGCGGCCAACTCGTACGGCGCCGGCGAAACGGGCGGCTACGAGCTGGCGGTAGGGGGCACCGCCACCGGCGGCGATGCCGGCGCCGTGCAGGGCCGGCTCCGGTCCGGCGCCACGGTCTCCGGCCGGCTGAGCAGCGCCTCGCCGACCCTCGACGATGGCAGCCACTACCACCTCTGGCAGTTCGACGGCCAGGCCGGGCAGCAGGTGACCATCACCCTGACCTCCGACGTCTTCGACGCCTACATGATGCTCGTTCGGGGGATGAACCTGAACCCGGACAACGTGGTGGCGGAAGACGATGACGGCGCGGGGAGCCTGAACTCCCGGATCACCGCCACGCTGCCGGAGACCGGCACCTACTCGGTGGTGGCCAACTCCTACGGCGCGGGAGCCACCGGCGCGTACGAGATCTCGTTCCAGGGCGCCATGGCCGACTGGACCGAACGCTACCCCGCCGGCGGCGACCCCGCCGGCAAGTACGCCGTAGTGGTGGGAATCGATGACTACCCGGGGACCCGCGCCGACCTCCGCGGGCCCGTGGATGACGCCGCCATGGTCCGGGACGTACTCATCGAGAAGTTCGGGTTCTCCGAGCAGAACATCGTCTTCCTTCGGGACGGCGAGGCCACGCGGCTCGGCATCGCCAACGCCATCCTCCGCCACCTGGGGCAGGCGGGGCCGGATGGTACGGCCGTCTTCTTCTACAGCGGCCACGGCACCCAGCTGGACGAGAACATCGGGATCACCGGGCGGCTGGACCCCGAGTCGGACGACGCCAAGGACGAGGCGCTGGCCGTCTACGACGGGATCATCCTCGACGAGGAGGTCAACTTCCTCCTGCAGCAGATCGAGGCCGAGAACACCCTGGTCCTGGTGGACGCCTGCTACTCGGGCACCGTGAACCGGGCGGCCGACGCCCTGGCCAAGTTCATCCCCGAAGACCAGGCGGCCGAGCTGCGGAAGCCCACCAGCTTCATCACCGCCGACCTGACCAGCGATTTCGGCTTCGGGTCGGGCACCGAGTTCCAGGACGCACTGGCCAACCCCGACCGGCACGTCTTCATGGCGGCCTCGTCCGAGGACCAGCTGTCGTGGGCCATCGGGTCCTGGCCCGACCGGAGCGGCCCCGCCAGCCTGTGGACCTATTACTGGGTCCAGGTGGTGCGCGAGGTGCCCACCAGCACCTCGTTCGCCGAGATCCAGCGGATGGTCGCCCGGCGCGTGAACGACCACGTGGCCAACAGCCAGAGCCTCGATACGCAGACGCCGCAGCTACTGGCGCCGCGGTCGAAAGCCAGCATGAGCATCGGCGCGTTCCTGGGCGGGAACTAGCCTACCCCCGCCGCAGCGCACCTCGCATCGCGGGGCGCGGGGAACCTCGGAGGCCCGGTGGCAGCCACGCCGCCGGGCCTCCGACGTTTTGCGCCGGAAGCAGCCATTCCTGCCCCGCGCGTTTGCCGCTAGATTTGCCCGCACTGACAATGAGCGACACGGCATGATCCGCGTCCCCATGGGGGCGCAGCCCGACGACTTCACGTGCGAGCCCACGAGCCTCCAGGCCGTCTACGCCTACTTCGGCGCAGCGCTATGGACCTGACCGATATCAGCCTGGCCCGGGACGGCGCGCCGTGAAGAAGATCGTGGTGACCGGCGGCCCCGGGCTCCCATTCGAGCTGCCGGATGTCCCGGTGGTGACGGCCCGGGAATACCTGACCGCCCGGGAGTGGTTCGACGCCTCGGGCGTACACGTGGTGAACCTGAGCCACGAGTACCGCTACGGCTCCCGGGGCTACTACGTCTCGCTCCTGGCCGAGGCCCGTGGCCACAGGGTGCTGCCCAGCGTCAAGACCATCCAGGATCTGAAGGCGTCGACCCTCTCCCAGGTCATCTCCGACGAGGTGGCCACGCTCATCGACCGCAGCCTCCGGCGGCTGAGGACCGACGACTTCGTCCTTTCCGTCTACTTCGGTCGGAACCTGGCGAAGCAGCACGACCGGCTGGCCCGTGCGCTCTTCCGGCTCTTCCAGGCTCCGCTGCTCCGGGCCCGGTTCATCCGCGGACGGGGTGGGACGTGGACACTCCGGTCCGTGAGGGCTCTCAGCATGAGCGACGTGCCGTCGGAGCACCTCGACTTTCTTGGCCAGGCCGCGCGCGACTACTTCGCCCGTAGAGCCTACCGCCGTTCGGGGCCGGGCCCGTTCAAGCACGACCTGGCGATCCTCCACAACCCGGAGGATCCCACGCCACCGTCCGATTCGAAGGCGCTGGCGAAGTTCGTGGCCGCCGGGGAACGTGCCGGGTTCGCCGTGGAGCTCGTGACCCGGGACGACTACGCACGGATGGGCGAGTTCGACGCGCTCCTGATCCGGGAGACCACCGCGGTGAGCCACCACACCTACCGGTTCGCCCGCCGGGCCGAGTCGCAGCGGCTCGCCGTGATCGACGACCCCGACGCCATCCTCCGGTGCACGAACAAGGTCTACCTGGCGGAGCTGCTCCAGGCCCACAACGTGGCCACGCCCCGGACCGTGATCGTTCACCGCGACAACGCCGAGTCGGTCATTGACACCCTTGGGCTCCCGTTGGTGTTGAAGGTGCCCGACGGCTCGTTTTCCACCGGCGTCAAGAAGGCCGCGTCGTCGCAGGAGGTGGCCGAGACGCTCGACACCATGCTGAACCGGTCCGACCTGGTCATCGCCCAGGCGTATACCCCCACCGAGTACGACTGGCGAGTCGGGGTCCTCGACGGGGAGCCGCTCTACGCGTGCAAGTACTATATGGCCCGCGGGCACTGGCAGATCTACAACTGGGCCAGCCGGAGCCGTCGCCACCAGGAAGGCGACTTCGAGACCGTCCCCCTCGATCGGGTGCCGGAGCGGGTTCTGAAGACCGCGCTCCGGGCCACCACCCTCATCGGCAGCTCGCTCTACGGCGTGGACCTCAAGGAGATCAACGGCAGACCCGTGGTCATAGAGATCAACGACAACCCCACCGTCGACGCGGGCGTCGAAGACCGGGTAGCCGGCGACGCGCTGTACGACCGGATCATCGGGGTGCTCAAGACCCGGATGCCGAAGGAGCGCCGGTGAGCGAGGCGACCGTGGGCAGCGCCCCGGGGGGCGAGACGACAGGTTCGCCCCAACTCCACCTCTTCCAGGGATACGGCGTCGAGCTCGAGTACATGATCGTCGACGCCGGGTCGCTGGCGGTCCGACCGTTCGCCGACCGGCTGCTCGTCGATGACCACGGCACCGTCCAGTCGGAGGTGGAGCACGGAACGATCTCCTGGTCGAACGAGCTCGTCAGTCACGTCCTCGAGCTGAAGACCGCGCAGCCGGTGCCCTCGCTCGCGGGCCTCGACGAGAACTTCGCCGCCGGCGTCGCCGCGGCCAACGCACGACTCGAACCCCTGGCGTGCTCGCTCCTCGGGACCGGGGCCCATCCGTTCTTCGACCCCCACACCGAGACGGTGATCTGGCCGGGCGAGTGCACGGAGGTTTACCGGACCTACGACCGGATCTTCAGCGTCCGGGGCCACGGCTGGTCCAACCTCCAGAGCGTGCACCTGAACCTCCCCTTCACGGGAGACGAGGAGTTCGGCCGGCTCCACGCCGCCATCCGCCTGGTGCTCCCCATCATCCCGGCGCTGGCCGCCTCCACGCCGTACCTCGATGGGCGGCGCACCGAACACCTGGACGCCCGGCTCCACGTCTACCGGCACAACCAGGACCGGATCCCCGCCATGGTCGGGAGCGTGATCCCCGAGGCGGTGTTCACCGAGGCCGCGTACGAGGCCCGGATCTTCGACCCCATCCTGGCCGCCCTCGCACCCCACGACCCCACCCAGGTCCTCAAGAAGTACTTCGCCAACTCCCGGGCTGCCATCGCCCGGTTCGACCGCGGCTCCATCGAGATCCGGCTCATAGATCTCCAGGAGTGCCCGACCGCGGACCTGGCCGTGGCGGCCCTCATCGTGGACGTCACCCGCGCCCTGGTGGAAGAGCGGTGGTGCACCTACACCGAGCAGCAGAGCTGGAACAAGCGCCGGCTGGCTACCATCCTGGACGGCTGCATCGCGGACGGTGAAGCCGCCCTGATCGACGACGGCCGGTATGCAGCCGTGTTCGGGCTGGACTCCGACGTCGCCCGGAACCCAAGGCGCGGCACCGGAGCCCGCGACTTCCACCGGCGGGCGCCGGGTGGCCCGCCCACCGCCGGAACGGTATGGGCGCACCTGTATGACCAGGTGGGACACTCCCTCCCCTCACGGTACGCCCGAGTCATCGAGCAGATCCTGGAGCAGGGCACCCTCGGCCGCCGCCTCGTCGCCGCCCTCGGCGCTGCGCCCGGCACCGCGCCCGGTCGAATGGAGCTGCGCGATGTCTACGCCGAGCTCGCCGGCTGCCTCGCGGCGAACCGACTGTTCGATCCCGGCAGCGCGAGTCGGTAGGTGGACCGGCGTCCCCGACGGGACCTCCGCCCGGACCGGTCCCGGGGGCTGGACCCTGCTCGCGTTGCGTGGCGACGACGCGCTGGCCAAACTCCCTGAGCGTTCCCACCCTTCCTGGAGGACTTCGATGCGCGCGCTCCTTTTCCATCGACCCGATCGATCCCACCAGCCTCAGCGATCCGACCATGCGACCCGTCCCCGGATCGGCCGGACCGCGCTCCTCGGAGCGCTGATCCTCATGACCGCGCTCCTCTGCGGGGCCGCCACCCTTCCCCTCCACGCCCAGGACGTCCAGCAGCTCCGCGAAGCGGCGTGGTCGGAGGTGGACGAGCGGTCCGAGACGCTCACCGCGCTGAGCGCACAGCTCTGGCGACTCGCCGAGACCAGCCTCCGGGAGCACCGGAGCGCCGACGCCCTCGCCGACTACCTGGAGAGCGAGGGGTTCGACGTGGAGCGAGGCGTAGCCGGCATGCCCACCGCGTTCGTAGCCCGCTGGGGGAACGGCGGACCGGTGATCGGGATCCTCGCGGAGTTCGACGCCCTGCCGGGGATCAGCAACGTCGCCGCACCGCACCAGGAGCCGCTGGAGCCCGGCGCCCCGGGGCACGGGTGCGGACACAACCTCTTCGGCGCAGCGAGCGTCGGCGCCGCCGTCGCCGGCAAGGCCGTGCTGGAAGCCGAGGGGCGAGAAGCGACCATCGTCCTCTACGGCGCCCCCGCCGAGGAGACCGTGATCGGCAAGGTCTACATGGCCAAGGCGGGCGTCTTCGACGATGTCGACGTGGTCCTCGACTGGCACCCGGGCCACGAAACCGGCGCCGACTACCAGCGGAGCCGCGCCATGAACAGCTTCACCGTGGACTTCTTCGGCCAGACCGCCCACGGCGCCTCCGACCCCTGGAACGGACGCAGCGCCCTCGACGCCGTGGAGCTCTTCAACCACGCGGTCAACATGATGCGGGAACACCTGAAGCCGTCGATCCGGATCCACTACGTCATCGAAGACGGCGGCGGCGCCCCGAACGTCGTGCCCGATCGCGCCAGGGTCTGGTACTACGTCCGGGACCTGGAGCGCGACGGCGTGGAGGACGCCTACCAGTGGATGCTGAAGGCGGCCGAGGGCGCGGCCATCGCCACAGAGACGACCCACGAGGTCCACCTCATCACCGGCGTCCACTCCTACCTCCTCAACCGCACCCTCGTAGAGGTCCTCGACCGTAACCTCCGCCTGGCCGGCGCCCCGGAATGGACCGAGGAAGAGCATGCCTTCGCACGGGAGGTCCAGCAGGCCACCGGCAAGGAGGAGAAGGGCATGTTCGTCGGAATCGACTCGCTCCCCGACGAAGAGGTGCCCGCTCAGGGCGGATCCACAGACGTGGCCGAGGTCAGCCGGATCGCGCCCACCGCCAAGATCCGCGTGGCTTCGTCTCCCCTCGATACGCCGTGGCACGCATGGCCCGTCGTGGCCGCCGCCGGCATGAGCATCGGGGACAAGGCCATGCTCACCGCGGCCAGGACCCTCGCCGCGACCGCCATCGAACTCGCCGTCTCCCCGGACATCGTCGCCGCCGCGCAGGCCGAGTTCCAGGAGCGGATGGACGGCGAGACCTATCAGAGTCCAATTCCGGCAGACCAGGCGCCGCCGGTGCCGGAGGAGGGGGGCTAGAAACGGGACGTGGCGCGAAGGGGCGCGGGAAGGGCGTGCCCCGGAGCGCCATGCCGGCCGGCGGCGGCCTCTCCCCTTCTTGACCTCGGCCCTATCTGATTGTGTCCCCGGGTCCTGTTGGTTTACATAATCCAACAACGCCCACGGGGGTAGACACCGACCAACAGTTCCCGGGGACAGAAGCAGACGCGCGAGCGGCTGGCCAGTACGGCGTACGAGCTGCGAGCGGCTACGGGGGCTCGATCCCCCAGGCGATAAGCTGCGCAGTACGACGGCCGGCGGCGCGGCGGTATGCCGGCGAGGCTGCCTTTGCGGGGGGAGAAAGTCCCCGACAACTGGTGTGGGTGAACCCGAACCCGGCCTCTGTGCCGCCAACGCAGAGCTTGCGTCTTCCGCCGCCCAGCCTGCCGTGCCCGGATCAAACTCAAAAGAAGTTCTCCGCGCGTGCTCCGCGCCTCCGCGTCTCCG
>CAZSBL010000115.1:0-11283 GCA_964605205.1 uncultured Gemmatimonadaceae bacterium | reverse complement strand
CACATGAACGAGATCACCCTCGAGAACGTCCGCGACGCGCTCCTCCACGACCGCTACGAGGTGGACGTGCCGGAGCCCACGCGGACCGAGGCGCGCGGGGCCATCGAGCGCATGCTGGAAATCGGGTAGGTCGGCCGCTGCGCGACCTCCCGGGTAGCGCCTCACTGCGTTCGGCGCGGGTAGCGGCCTCCGGCCGCGGGTAGCTCGGCGCTGCGCGCCTCGCGTTTGGCTCGCCCGCTGCGCGGGCTCACGGGTCGCTCGCTTCGCTCGCGGGAGGGGCTCTCGCTACGCGAGCCGCACGACGGGAGGCCACGCAGTGCCCGACCCACCCGCGGCCGAAGGCCGCCAACCGGGAGGCCACGAAGTGGCCGACCTACCCGCGAGGCGCGCCAGCGCCGAGCCACACGCGGGCGGCGCAGCCGCCCGCTACCCGGGAGGCCGCCGCCAGGCGGCCGACCTACTTGCGCCGCTTCTGCAGCAGCCAGCCCCGGTGCACCGCCCGGGGCTCGTCCACCGTCACGAACGCGTCCGGATCCCACTGGTCGATGGTCTTCAGGATCCGCGGAACTTCCGCGCGCCGGGCCACCGTGGAGATCAGCTCGACCCGGCCCTCCCGGCCCTGGCCCAGGAACTCGGTGACGCCGAACCCGAGCTCCCGGATCGCTTCCGCCATCTCGACACCACTGTGCGTGCTGAACGCCTGGACCCGGGCGAGTCCCAGCGCCAGCTTCTCCTCGATCCACAGCCCCACGGCGCTCCCCGCGGCGAACCCGCCGGCGTAGCCGATGGCGTGGAGCGGGCTGCCCAGATACTGGATCGCGCTCCCGGCCGCGAACAGCCAGATCATCACCTCGATGAACCCGATCAGCGGCACCAGCACCCGCCGACCCCGCACGATGAACAGCATCCGCAGCGTCGCCAGGGAGACATCGAAGATGCGGAGCATGAAAATGACCAGAGGACCCCAGGGGCCCGCGAAGACCGATTGCAGTATTTCCATGCCGACGTGAATAGCGAGAACACCGCCGGATCGCAACCGAGGGGCCCAACGGCCACGCCGGCGGAGGACCCGGCCACGCCGGCGGAGGGCCCGTACGTCAACCCACCGGGGACTGCCGGTTCCGACACTCCCCGGCGAGTTCACGTTTCTCAGCGACGTGAACTGCCGCCGCGTCCATGAAGGAGCGAGCCGCACGGCCGATTGCCGTCGATCGCAGCCGTGAACCCCGACCGCGCGATCCGGAAACGCGACGAACCTCGGATTGATGTCTCCGGGCCGCCCCCACCCCGGGGGAGCGAGCCGGCGCGCCAGCCATTATCTTGCCAATGGAACGCCCGACGCGCGGGTCCCGACGCGAGAGTCCCTGAGCGCGAGTCCGAGCGAGAGCCCCGGAGACCATGGAAATCCTGAGCACCGTCGTTTACCAGAACACCATCCTGGAGTGGCTGATCGCCACCGGGATCGCGCTGCTGACCATCGGCGCCATCGAGGCGGTGAAGGCGTTCCTCGTCCGCCAGGTCGGCCGCCTGGCCGACCGCACCGTGACCCACTTCGACAACCTGCTGGTGGCGGTCATCCGGCGCACGAGCTTCCTCTTCGTGCTCGCCCTGGCCGTCCTGGTGGGGTCCCACGCTCTGGAGCTGTCCGACCGCGTCACCGGCTGGGTCCACGCCCTCGTGGTGCTGGCCACGCTCCTCCAGATCGGGTTCTGGGGCAACGCCGCCATCCAGGTGGGGCTCGGCCGCTACAGCGAGCAGCGGATGGAGGAGGACGCCGCCGAGGCCACCACCGTCCGGTTCGTCGGGTTCCTCCTCCGACTCATCCTCTGGGTCCTGGTGGCGCTGGTGGCGCTGGACACCGCCGGCGTCGATATTACCGCCCTCGTCGCGGGGCTCGGCGTGGGCGGGATCGCCGTGGCGCTGGCCGTGCAGAACGTGCTCGGCGACCTCCTCGGCTCGCTCTCCATAGTGCTCGACAAGCCGTTCGTCATCGGAGATTTCATCATCGTGGGTGACATGATGGGCACGGTGGAGCACATCGGGATGAAGACGACCCGGATCCGCAGCCTCTCCGGCGAGCAGTTGGTCTTCAGCAACAACGACCTCCTGTCGAGCCGGATCCGGAACTACAAGCGGATGAACGAGCGACGGGCGCTCTTCCGGTTCGGCGTGACTTACCAGACGTCGAAGGAGATGCTGGAGCGGATTCCGGGGGTCGTGCGGGAGATCATCGAGAGCCGGGAGAACACCCGGTTCGACCGGGCCCACTTCGCCAGCTACGGAGACTCGTCCCTCGATTTCGAGGTGGTCTATTACATGCTCGTACCTGACTACAACGCCTACATGGACACACAGCAGGCCATCAACCTGGCGCTTTTCGGCCGGTTCGAGGAGCTGGGCATCGAGTTCGCGTACCCGACCCGGACGGTGTTCGTCGAGGGCGGATCCTGACGGTCGCATATGCCACGCTTCGAGTTCCCGAGCTTCACCTGGAAGGACCTCCTGCGCTGGGGTCCGCTGGACACCTCGCCGAAAACGGAGAACGAGCTGGCGCTGGTGATGACCGGCGGCGGGGCCCGGGGGGCGTACCAGGTCGGGCTGCTCCGGTGCCTGGCCCGGCGGTTCCCGGAGCTGGAGATCCCCATCATCACGGGTGTCTCGGCGGGCGCGGTGAACGCGGTCCACCTGGCGGCCCACCACGGCACGTTGGAGCAGGCGGCGGAGGAGCTGACCCAGCTGTGGTGTGATCTCTCGCCGGAGCAGGTGTTCCGGACCGATCCGCCGCACCTGGCGTGGTCGGTGCTCCGCTGGGGCGCGCGGCTGCTGACGGGCGGGATGCTGCCGATGCCGGAGATCAAGTCGCTGCTGGACACCACGCCGCTGCGCACGTACCTGACGGAGGCGCTGGCGATCATCGAGGGGGAGATCACCGGGATCGACTACAACCTGCACCGGGGCCGGCTGAAGGCGGTGGCGGTGAGCGCCACGAGCTACACCACGGGGCAGAACTTGGTGTTCGTGCAGGGCCGGGACATCGAGCTGTGGGAGCGGCCGAACCGGGTTAGCGTGCAGACCAAGCTCCGGGTGGACCACGTCATGGCCTCCTCCGCGCTGCCCGGCCTCTTCCCCGCCGTAAAGATCGGCGATCAGTACTACGGCGATGGCGGGATCCGGCTGGTGGCCCCCCTCTCCCCGGCGCTGCACCTGGGCGCCGGGCGGATCCTGGCGGTCTCCACCCGCTACGACCGGAGCCGGGCCGAGGCGGACCGGCCCGAGGTGGCCGGCTACCCGCCTCCGGCCCGGGTCATGGGCGTGCTCACCAACGCCATCTTCCTGGAGACGCTCGACAATGACGCCAGGCGGCTGCAGCGGTTCAACCAGCTCCTGGAGCGGGTGCCGGAAGACGAGCGAGAGGGGATGCGCCCGGTGGAGATGGTGATCCTCCGCCCCTCGCGCGACCTCTCACGGATGGCCCGGGACTTCGAGCCGCGGCTCCCGGCCGGGATCCGTTTCCTGAGCCGCGGGATCGGGGCGACCCGGGCGGGCAGCCCCGACTCCCTGGCCATGATGATGTTCCAGCCCGACTTCATCCGGGCCGTGATCGAGCTCGGCGAACGAGACGCCGAGGCCCGCCTCGACGACCTGGCGGAGCTGCTGAAGATGGAGCCCGGGACGGCGGAGGCGGACACCGCGCGCCACGGCGATGTCAGCTAGAAGCGCCGACCCAGCCGCACGAAGAACCGCGGCTCCTGCTCCACGTCACCGTTGAGGGGGAGCGCCACGTAGAACCCGAGGTCATCCACCAGGAAGCCGACGCCGGCGTCGTAGAGGATCCCGGTGTCGGTGCCGGTCCCAGCCAGGGCGTCGCCGTACGACCACCCCTGAGCCGCATCGAAGAAGACCACCCACGTGGGGCTCAGGTCGATGTCGATGTCGCCCCACCAGTCATCGTCGTCGTAGTCCGGCTCGCCGAAGCCGAAGTCCAGCGAGAGCCCGCCCCGGTACTCGACCTGCCCGAGCACGAACCGATCACATCCGTACCGGGTGAAGAAACGGGTGCTCTCGTAGCGGCCCGTGACGGCCCGGGCGCCGCAGTCGGCGGAGAAGACGGGGAACCCGGGGAGCGTGCCGAGCCCGCCAAGCGCGTGCTGGAACTGGGGCGGGAGCGCCTGTTCACTGAGGGCGCCACCGGCGGCGACCCGGAAGTTGATCTGGGAGCCGCGAGACACGGGTGTGTAGCGCCGGACATCGATGAGCCCGGTGGTGAAGTCGGTGCCCAGCTCCTCGGCGGCGAGGAGCTGGGTGGCGGTGCCGTCCTCCGGCCGGACGAAGGTGAGCGATGGGCGGGTCAGCGTGCCGCCCACCGGCTGGTCGACGGAGACGCGAGCGAGCCAGCCCCGCTCCGGGTCGTCGTCATCGTCGCGAAGGTCCAGCTCCAGCGATCCGGTCACCAGCTGGATGTCACCCTGGCCCACGATAGGCTGGAGACGCCACAACTCACCCCGGTCGAAGAGCGACCACGGATCACCGGCCGCTACGGCGGAGTGGGTCTCCTGCCGGTACTCGACGCTGGCCTCGAGCCCCCGGACCGGCTCGACGGTGGCGAACCCGCTCCATCCCTTCCGGCCATAGTGGTCCCGGTAGTCCTCGTGGAAGAGCGCCGTGGCCAGGCTCGCCTCCAGGTCCGTGATCTGCCACCGGTCCATGGGGTCCACCGTGGAGTACGCCGACCCGCCGATGCTCACCCGGCGGTGGCCAAACAGGAACTGCTCCGCCCGCACCTGGTACCCCATCCGGTCCGTGTCCAGCGATGTGCCCGACTCCGACCGCCAGATCGCCAGTGCCTCCAGCCGCAGCGGATTACGCCCCTCCGTCTGGAGCACGGGTCCGAACATCAGCGGCAGCCCCTCGACCCGGTTGTAGCTCGCGCCGGTCCGCAGCGTGAGCCGGGAGAAGCCACGGTACGACCGACGGGTCTCCCACCGGTCGTCGCGGTCGTCCCGGTCGCCCCACCGACCTTCGTCGGCGTACCGGCGAGACGACGTGGCGTACGCCGTGATCGTCCCGCGCACGTCTGCGTCATCGCCCAGCCGGACCTCGCCGCCGATCACCGTGATGTCACCGGTGACCGAGCCGCCCTCCTCGATGATCACGTCGCCGTTCACCATGACCACGTCCCCCATGACCCGGCCGGCGATCCGGAACGGGCCACCCAGGACCGCCACATCTCCCCGGACTACCTCCAGCCGTCCGATGGTGGCCGGGCCGTCGTACCGCTCGGCGTGGCCTTCGTACATGCGCAGGAGCTCCCACTCCAGCTGACGTGGGAGATTGGCGTTCCGGATCGCCTGCTCCTGGGCTACCGCCGGCACGGCGATGGCCAGAAGCAGGACGCTGGCGAGAATCCTCATGGTCTCCGTCCCTTCGCTTCGGTCGAACCCGGGCTTCGACGGCACCCTACGGTGCCGACCCAAAGATGGTTTCGATACTACGTTGGACGGGCAACGACGCGGTAGGGTTGTATTCGGGGCGTCTGGACGCGCCCCCGAAGGCCGGATGCGCCACAAAGGATGAACGCGACCTCAGGGGCCCGGCGGCAGCGTCTCGTCCCAGCGCAGCGCGTTGTACCGCTTGAGGATCCTCAGCGTCTCCGGCAACGGGAGCGCCTCCGCGGTGCCCTGGTGTCCGGTGACGGTGGTGGCCCGGAAGAGCGAGTTGTAGATGGCCTCCTCGGTGGCCTCGGCCACGGCCTGGAAGAGGGGCGACATGGCGTCGTTGGGGAGGTCGATGATCTCCCGGGGCCCGCGCTGGGGCCGGCGGCGGACGGACTCGGCGGTGCTGAACGCGATCACGTAGTCACCGGAGCCGTTGCTCATGATGGAGCCGGTACGGGCCAGGCCGGCCAGTGCCCGGTGCCCGAGCCGCTCGAGAGAGCGGGCTGTGAGGGGCGCGTCCGTGGCCACCACGATCATGATGCTGCCATCGCCGCCATCCGTGTCGGGCTCTTCGCGCTCCAGGGCGCCCTGGAACGAGTAGCGGCCCAGCTCCCGGCCCACCGGCGCCCCGTTGATGCTCAACACGCCACCGAAGTTGGTCTGCACCAGCACGCCCACGGTCCAGCCGCCCAGGCTCTCCGGCAGCGCACGCGACGATGTTCCGATCCCGCCCTTCCACCCGAACGCCCGCGTGCCTGTCCCGGCGCCCACGCTGCCCTCTTCCACCGACCCGCCGGTGGCCGACTCCAGCGCCGAGACCACGTGCTCGGGCCGGATGGGCCGCGCACGGATGTCGTTCAGGTACCCGTCGTTCGTCTCCCCGACCACGGGGTTGATCGACCGCACGCCGTCCATTCCCGGCTGCTCGAGGAGCCACCCCACCATGGCGTCCGCCGCCCGCCAGACACACAGCGTGCAGGTCAGTAGGATCGGCGTCTCCAGCTCGCCCAGCTCCCGGACCTGGGTCACTCCCAACAGCTTCCCGAATCCGTTGCCCACCACCATCGCCGCCGGGACCCGCTCCCGGAACAGGTTCCCACCGTGGGGGAGCACGACGGTTACGCCGGTGCGGACGCTGTCACCCTCCCTGACCGTGGCGTGGCCCACCCGCACACCGGCCACGTCTGTGATGGCGTTGCCCGGGCCGGGCGCCAGCACCCCCACCACCACGCCGGCCTCCCGGGCGCGCGGCCGCTCGGTGCCGTCGGCACCACCGGACTGGGCGTGGCTCACCACGGGCGCGGCGAGCATGAGGAACGCCAGGAGCACGGGCGCGGTACGGAGGTCGAGCGGTGGAAGTCGCATGGCGGTTTCAGGGTGTAGAAGGTCATGTCGGCACGGCTCGTTGAAGGGCTCCGGGGTCACGATAGAGCCGTCGCGTGCCCCGGGCAACGCGAGGGCGTGGGGACTTTCCCGACACTCGTGGCACGGTTCTGTCAGGTAACGGTTGACGCGCGTGTACGTTTGGCCTAACCTTTGCCGGCTCCGGTGACCCCCGCGGCCCCGAAACGAGACGAACCCGGACAGTCAATGCGAGACCGCCTCTCGAGACTCACGCGCCGGCTGATCCCCGGCGCGTTCCTATTCCTCGCGGCGTGCGCCCGCGAGTTTCCACAGACGATGATCGAGCCGGTCACCGAGTACGGCCGGCTCCAGATCGCGCTCTGGGCTACCGTGACCTGGTGGACGGTGGGGATCATGGTGGTGGTGTTCGGCGCATTGATCTTCATCCTGATCCGCTATCGGGAGCGGGAGGACAGCCCCGAGCCGAAGCCGATCTACGGCAGCACGAAGCTGGAGATCGCGTGGACGGTGATCCCGGCGCTGATCATCCTGATCATCGCGGTGCCCACGATCCGGACGATCTTCGCCACGCAGGCGGATGCGCCGGAGGATGCGCTGGTGGTGGAAGCCATCGGACACCAGTGGTGGTGGGAGTTCCGCTACCCCGAGCACGACGTGATCACGGCCAATCAGTTCTACCTGCCGGTGGGGCGTCCCATCGCGCTGCGGCTCCGGTCGGCGGACGTGATCCACAGCTTCTGGATCCCGCGGCTGGGCGGGAAGAAGGATGTGAACCCGGTACCCCGGACCCCGGAAGGGGTGGACCCGCTGCACATGAACCAGATCGTGGTGGAGGTCGACTCCGCCGGTGAGTACCTGGGCCAGTGCGCGGAGTTCTGTGGCACGAGCCACGCCATCATGCGGATGCTGGCGGTGGGCGTCCCGGCGGCGGAGTTCGAGGCGTGGATCGAGGACATGAACTCGCCGGTGGAGCCATCGAGCGAGCTGGCGGCGGAGGGCCGGGATCTGTTCATGGGCAGCGTCTGCATCGCGTGCCACGCCATCGAAGGCACGCGAGCCCAGGGTCGGCTGGGGCCGGACCTGACCCATTTCGGCGAGCGGTGGAGCATCGCGGCCGGGCTCATGCCGAACACGGAGGAGAACACCGTGGAGTGGATCCTCGACGCGCCGGAGCTGAAGAAGGGTGCGAAGATGCCGGGCGCCAACGTGGGCGGCGGCGGGATGGCCCCCACGGGGTTGAGCCGGGGGCAGGCGGAGGCCATCGCGGCGTACCTGCACGACCTGCGGCGGCCGATGGCGGGCCGACGGGACGAGCTGATGGGCGCCGGGGCGGGGCAGGGTGCCCAGCGCCAGCCGGCCGCGCCGTCGCCGGACACGGCCCAGTAGTCACTCACGGAACGGACGCACGATGGCAACGACGGAAACACAGGTACCGGTGAAGGAAGCCGCGCCCCGGAGCGGGCTCCGGGACTGGCTGACCACCATCGACCACAAGAAGATCGGGATCCTCTACGGCGCCACCGCCCTGGTGTTCTTCATCCTGGGCGGGCTCGAGGCGCTGGTGATCCGATGGCAGCTGGCGAGGCCGGCGGCGGCGGTCATCGGCCCGGACCTCTACAACCAGCTGTTCACCATGCACGGCATCACCATGGTCTTCCTCGTGGGGATGCCCATCGCGGTGGCGTTCTTCAACTACATCGTGCCGCTCCAGATCGGGGCCCGGGACGTGGCCTTCCCGCGGCTGAACGCCTTCTCCTACTGGGTGTTCCTGTTCGGCGGGCTGTTCATGTACTCCAGCTTCTTCATCGGCGCCGCGCCCGACGGCGGCTGGTTCGGCTACGCGAACCTGAGCAGCCGCCAGTTCAGTCCCGGGCCGAACATGGACTTCTACGCTCTGGGGCTCCAGATCCTGGGGATCGGGTCCATCGCCGGCGGCGTGAACTTCATCACCACCATCATCAACCTCCGGGCGCCGGGGATGAAGCTGATGCGGATGCCGCTGTTCACGTGGATGGCGTTCGTGACCAGCTTCATCATCGTGACCGCGCTGCCGGTCCTGGCCGTGGCGCTCTTCATGCTCACGTTCGACCGGTTCTGGGACACGAACTTCTTCAACGTGGCCGCCGGCGGCGACCCGATCCTCTGGCAGCACCTGTTCTGGCTCTTCGGGCACCCCGAGGTCTACATCCTGATCCTGCCGGCGTTCGGGATCGCCAGCGACGTGATCCCCACGTTCAGCCGGAAGCCGCTCTTCGGCTACGCCATCATGGTCTTCAGCGGCGCGCTGATCGGATTCATCAGCTGGGGCGTGTGGAGCCACCACATGTTCACCACGGGGCTCGGGCCCATCGCCGACTCGTTCTTCACCATCAGCACCATGATCATCGCCATCCCCACGGGCGTGAAGATCTTCAACTGGCTGGCGACCATGTGGGGCGGGAAACTCAAGTTCACCACCTCCATGCTCTTCGCCGTGGCCATGGTGGCGCTGTTCACCATCGGCGGAGTCAGCGGGATCATGCACTCGGCCTCGCCCGCCGACCTGCAGCAGCACGACACCTACTTCGTGGTGGCCCATTTCCACTACGTCCTCATCGGTGGGCTGCTCATGGGTGTCTTCTCCGGGCTCTACTACTGGTTCCCGAAGGTGAGCGGCCGGTTCCTGAGCGAGACGCTCGGGAAGTGGCACTTCTGGCTCTTCGTGATCGGGTTCAACCTGACCTTCTTTCCCATGCACTGGGTCGGGCTGCTCGGGATGCCCCGGCGGATCTACACCTACGCCGAGGAGCTGAACCTGGGCGGGATCAACCTGTTCATGTCCATCGCCGCGCTGCTGATGGCGTTCGGGACGCTGGCCTTCGCCTGGAACATCATCCGCAGCTGGCGGAAGGGCGAGAAGGCGGGGCCGAACCCCTGGGGCGCCCCGACGCTCGAATGGGCCACCACGTCGCCGCCGCCGGAGTACAACTTCGCCACGCTGCCCGAGGTCCGGAGCCGGAACCCGCTCTGGGACCACGGCGAGGACTTCGGCGAGGCCGTGTACACGGAGCCCGAGGGCGGGGTCCACATGCCGGATCCGTCGTTCTGGCCGCTGGTGACCGCGGCCGGCGCCGCGGCCACACTGATCCTGTTCATGACTGATATCTGGTGGATGCCGCTCATCGGGCTGGTGGCCACCGGAATCGCCATCGTGAACTGGTCGTTCGAGCCGGCGGGATGAGCGAGTTGGTGAGGACCCCGGCCAGGGGAACCGCCGGACCGAACCCCACTACGAATACGAAGACGAGTACGAATTAATGGAAGCGCACGCAGCGGAACACGCCGGGCACCACCCGCCGACATCCACGGGGCTGGACACCTGGAAGCTCGGGTTCTGGACCTTCCTGGGTTCGGAGACCCTCTTCTTCGGGTCGTTCATCGCCACGTACATGATCTACGCGGGCCGGAACGTGGAGGGCCCGCTCCCACACGAGATCCTGGACGTGCCGCTGACCACCCTCAGCACCTTCGTGCTGCTGATGTCGAGCCTGGCCATGGTGCTGGCGCTGTCGGCCGTGCAGCGGGGGAACCGGAAGCAGACACTGATCTGGCTGATGGTCACCCCGCTCATGGGACTGCTCTTCCTGGGGTTCCAGGCGTACGAGTTCACCCACTTCTACCACGAGGGGCTCACCCTCTCCACGAACCTGTTCGGATCGAGCTTCTTCATCCTGACCGGGTTCCACGGCGCACACGTCACCATCGGAGTGATCTGGCTCCTGATCCTCTGGCTCCAGGCGTTGGCCGGCCGGATCGACTCCGGCGACGCACTCAAGGTCGAGATCGCCGGCCTCTACTGGCACTTCGTGGACATCGTCTGGATCGTCATCTTCACCCTCATCTACCTGCTCCAGGCTCCCGGCTGAGCCGACTCGAGGAGGAATCAACGCAATGGCAGACGCAGTCGAACAGGAAACACAGCACGAGGAGCACGACCACCCCGGCACCATGACCTACCTGGTCGTGGCCGCCGTGCTCACCGTCCTCACCGCGCTGGAAGTGGCCATCTTCTACATCCCGGCCCTCTCCGGCGTCATCGTGCCGCTGCTCCTGACCCTGACCACCGGTAAGTTCGCGCTCGTGGTCATGTTCTACATGCACCTGAAGATGGACAGCCGCATCTTCACCAGCGTCTTCCTCGCGCCCATGCTGCTGGCCATGTTCCTGGTCGTGGCGTTGATCATCCTCTTCAACGTGCTGCCGGAGTACGCGTAGGGGCTCGCCCTGCGGGCGAGCAACCGGCGGGGGCGCACTGGCGGTCCGCTCGGTCCGTTTTTCGGCGGCGCCCCCGCATCAGGCCGGCTGCGCCGGCAACAGGCTCGGCCTGCGGCCTCGCAACAGGGCCGGCCTGACGACCGGCCAACGGCGGCCTGCGGCCGCAACCCGCTCGCGGCGGAGCCGCTTCGCAGGAACACCATCGCCGGGACGGGCCGCCCGGGCGTTG
>CAZSBL010000114.1:0-11349 GCA_964605205.1 uncultured Gemmatimonadaceae bacterium | reverse complement strand
GTGCTGGAAGGACCCGGGGTACGCCGTGGACCTGGTGGTCGAGGCGGACCTGGCCATCATGACCGGGATCTGGGTTGGCGACTACAGGTTCGACGATATGCTGAAGCGCCGGGAGGTGGCGCTCAGGGGGGCCACGGAGCTGCGACGCTCCTTCCATGACTGGCTCGGGCTCAGCCTGTTCGCGGCGGTGGCCCGGCCGATCCCGTCCTGAAGCTCGATCCGTCCGGGATCCGCTACGGCCGGCCGGTCGGGGCAGGGTCGCCGGAAGGAGACCGGCTTCAAGTCACCTCAACGGCCGGTTCCCGATGGGAAGCACCGCGGACGACGTTCGACCTGGAGCGTTGAAGGGCCCGTCCTCCGCAAAAAGTATCGACCATTATTTCGTATGCCGCCGGGGTTGGAGACGGTAAGCCATTGGCGGGCAATGGCTTGGCGACTGGACGCGTCGGGTGGTGTTCTTTTCGCGTGGTTCAGTCTAAAGGGCGGGCGGCGCTGGTCCGATACTGATAGAGCCACCATGACCCCTACGCCAACCGCGAGTGACCAGGGAAGAGGCTGAATGACGGGAGATAGACGACAGCGCCGCGACGGTGCTCCGGGGCTGGACTCGTACCGGGAGCTGGCGCAGTCGCCTGTCGCCGGTGTGCTCGATTCTCTGGCCGACGCATTCTTCGTATTGGATGAGGCCGACCGGCTTACCTATCTGAACCGGGAGGCGGCGCGGGTGCTGGGTGGCGTGCCGGACGCGCTCATCGGAGAGGTCGTGTCGGAGGTTTTCGAGACGGGTGGCCGGGAGGGGTTCGAGGTGCGGCTGGAAGAAGCGCGCCGGACCGGTACCACGGTCAGCTACGAAACCGATTTCCGAGGGGGCGGACGGTGGTACGAGCTGTCGCTGCATCCGACGGGCCGAGCGGTTTCGGTCTACTGCCGGGATATTACCGAGCAACGGCGCGTGGAGGAGACCAAGGACCGACGTCTGCGGATCGAGGGGGCGCTGGCGGACGTGTCCACGCATTTCGTCCGCAGCCGCGTCCCGGACCTGGACCGTGTGCTGGAGCGCCTGGGCCGGGCCGTAGGAGCGAGCCGATCGTACATCTTTCGGTTCCGCGAGGACGGCGCGAAGATGGACAATACCCACGAGTGGTGTGCGGAAGGTGTGGGTCCGGAGATCGACAACCTGCAGGACCTGGACTCCGACAGCACTCCCTGGTGGATCGAGCGTCTGCGGCGTGACGAGACGATCCTGGTCCCGGACGTGGCCGCGATGGACGATGCGGCAGCCACAGAGCGGGAGATCCTGGAAGCGCAGGGGATCCAGAGTGTGCTGGTGGTGCCGATCCGGACCCGGTCCGGCGAGCTCGAAGGGTTCCTGGGATTCGACGACACGGAGCGCAAGCGGGCGTGGGACGCCGCGGACGCCCGGGCGCTTCGCGTTGTGGCCGAGATGATCGGTGGCGAAATCGAACGCCGGCGGAACCTGGAGGCGATCCGCGGCAGTGAGGCGCGGTTACGGACGCTGGTGGACGCCTCGCCCGACCTCATCGCCACCTTCCGGGACGAGGAGATCCTCTACATCAACCCTGCGGGAGCGCGGATGCTGGGGGCGGAACGTCCCGACGACCTTATCGGGCGATCGGTCCGGGATTTCGTCTCTCCCGATGCCTTCGAGGCGGCAGCCGAACGATCGCTGGCGTCCCGGGAGGAGGGGGTGTGGGCCAGGGAGGTGACCGTGGTCACCCTGGACGAGGACCGCGACACCATCCGGCTGGGTGTCACCGGGACCACCGTCCACTACGGCCACGGGCCGGCGGTGCTGGCCATCGGACGGGACATAACCGACCGGGAGCGTGCGGAGGCCGAGCTCCGGGAGACGACGCGGACGCTCGAGGCCCTCATCAGCGCCTCGCCGGCCGGCATCTACGTCCTCGATCCGGAGGGGCGGGTCACCCTGTGGAACCCGGCGGCGGAACGGATCTTTGGCTGGACCGAGGCCGAGGTCGTGGGCCGACCGCCGCTTCCCACGGTCCCGGAGGCCTCGCGGAACGGCTTCGAGGAGCTGCACAGCCTGGCGCTTGCCGGGCATCCCCTGAGGGCACTGGAACTCGAACGGGTCCGGAAGGACGGTGAGCGGGTCCAGATCAATGCGTCGGCCGCGCCGCTGGTCGACGAAGGCCGGACGGCGGGCCTCGTGGTGGTGGTGGTGGATGTGACCGAGCAGCGGGCCGCGGAGGCGGCGCTGCACGAGAGCGAGCGGCTCTTCGCCCAGCTCGTAGAGAACATCCGTCAGGTCTTCTGGATGACATCGCTCGACAAGTCCGAGATCATCTATATCAGCGACGTCTACGAGACGGTCTGGGGACGATCGCCGGAGCGGTTGATGGAGAGCCCCATGGAATGGCTGGAGTCCATACACCCCGAGGACCGGGCGCGGGTGAAGGCCGCGCTCCCGCGACAGGCCGAAGGCGCGTACGACGAGGAGTACCGCGTGGTGCGCCCGAACGGTCAGGTGCGCTGGGTCCGGGACCGGGCGTTCCCCGTGTGCGATGCCGCGGGCGAACCGTACCGGGTGGCGGGGATCGCCGAGGACGTGACCGACCGCAAACGCAGGGACGAGGAGCTTCAGCTCCTGGCGGCGGCCATCGAGCACGCCGGTGAAGCGGTGATCATCACGGACGTGCACGGGACCATCGAGTACGTGAACCCGGCGTTCGAGGAGATCACGGGCTACGCACGCTCGGAGGTGTTCGGCCAGAACCCGCGGATCCTCAAGAGTGGCAAGCAGGATGCGGGGTTCTACGAACGGATGTGGCGCGCGCTCCGGGCCGGCGACCCGTGGCACGCCCGGTTCATCAACCGCCGGAAGGACGGCAGCCTCTACACCCAGGAAACCGTGATCACGCCGGTGCGTTCGGCCGGCGACGGGATCAGCCACTTCGTCGGTGTTCTGCGCGATGTCTCCCACGAGCTGGCCCTCGAGGACCAGGTCCGGCAGGCCCAGAAGATGGAGGCCGTGGGTCGCCTCGCCGGCGGGATCGCCCACGACTTCAACAACGTGCTGACCATCATCAAGGGGCGAGTCGAGTTCGCGCTGAGCGATACCGATCCGGCGGGCGGGTCCCGGGAAGACCTCGAGCAGATCCTGGGCGCGACCGACCGGGCCCGGTCTCTAACCGACAAGCTCCTGGCGTTCAGCCGCAAGCACGTCAGCAACCCCACGGTCATCGAGCTGCGTGACGTCATCCGGACCACGACCGAGATGGTCCAGGGGTTCCTCGGCGAAGACATCGAGCTCGACGTCTCCGTGGCACCCGACCTTGGACGGGTTCGTGCCGACCCGACCCAATTGGAGCAGGTGATGCTGAACCTGGCCGTGAACGCCCGGGATGCGATGCCCACGGGCGGACGGTTGGAGATCGGCGCCGCCAACGTGAACGGGGCCGAGGTCGATGCCGGAGGGTTCGCCGAGGCGATGGATGGGGGGCCGTACGTACGGATCTTCGTGGCCGACAACGGGGTGGGCATGAGCGAGGAGACCCGGCAGCGCGCCTTCGAGCCGTTCTACACCACCAAGGACCCGGGGCAGGGAACCGGTCTCGGCCTTGCCACCACGTTCGGCATCATCAAACAGAGCGGCGGCTACATCCGGCTCGAGAGCGAGCAAGGGGTGGGCACACGGTTCGAGATCTTCCTGCCCCGGACCGACGAGGCGCCGAAGGACCGGCCGCAACCGTCCACGAGTGGTCCCACCGAGCCGGATCGTCTGACCGGCAGCGAGACCGTGCTCATCGTAGAAGACCAGGCCGGGGTTCGCGCCATGGCACGGCGGGCCCTCGAGCGCGCCGGGTATCAGGTGCTCGAGGCCGGGGATGGCGTGGAAGCAGTGGAGGTCTGCAGGAACAACGCCGATACGCTGGACATCGTACTCACCGACGTGGTGATGCCGCGCATGGGGGGCGGAGAACTGGTCGGCCGCCTGCGTGAGCTGTACCCGGATGTCCGGGTCCTCTATATGAGCGGCTATGCCGAGCAGGTCATCGCGCAGCATGGCGTGGTGGATCCCGCCGCCCCGATCATCGAGAAGCCGTTCGGCGTCCGGGATCTGCAGCGGAAGGTCCGCCAGGTGCTGGACGCTGGCTGAGCCGCCAGGGCTCACTCGGCGGACGGCTCACTCGGCGGACCTCACTCGGCGGACGGTACACCATCCGCCACTCGTGATCCGTTAAGGCCTATCCGTGTCCCATTCCGGCGTCTGTCCCAGCGCCGGCGTCCACCCCCACCTCGAGTCCCGGAAGATCCCGGGCTCCCGCGTGCCCGGCGACTCCACCGGACCACCTGCACGTCATCGGCCAGCGGCCTCGTCTCGGGGCCGTCGTTTCCATCGCCGGACGGCGTTGGATACCGTGGACTCCGAAGCGTGCATGAACCGGGCGATCTGGACGTTCCGATAGCCGGCGGCGTGGAGGCGTCGCATGATGGCGTGCCGGAGCCGGCTCCGCTCTTGGCCCTGCCCGGGTCCTCGGATCAGCTCAAGGGCGGCGTCGGGTGCCTCGGTCGCGAGCGTGGCCCGCGCGATGGCCGTCATATCGGGCGCGGGCGACGAGAGCGCCGGGTAGCTTCGCTGCGCCATGTACGCGGGCGGGTGGAACAGGGGACTGAGGGACGCCGACCATGACGACGCGGCCCAGGCGACGGGCGGGCGAGCGGGCAGCTCCGAGTCGTCGGTCGCCGGAGACCGGTCGTGCCCGAGCCGGTCCAGTTCGAGCCGCCACTCGACGACGGCGCGATAGTCCGCCCGCAGGGGCCGGGTCGGCGTAGAGCCCGTGGGACGTCCACGGGTAGTCGCTGGCTTGGCTGCCGATCCCTGCCCGGACCGGGTTCAGGTGCGTGTAGACGATGGCGTTGCGCGCGTGCCAGGGGTCGAGGCAGGCGACGGCGCCGTAGTGGCGCCAGAAGATCGGCCCTTCCCGGTCATGTGCCATCTGAGTGCGACGGGCGAGGCGTCGGAGGAACGGCTGCATGAGGGCCGCCGGCGGTCTGGGTCCCTGCTGGAAGACCAGGTGGAGGTGGTTGGACATGACGGCAACGGCGAGGATGCGGCAGCCAGATTGCGGCACTGCGTCCGCCAGGTCTGCCAGCGCTCCGGTCCGAACGTCAGGCATGAAGAGCCGCTCGCGGTGCAGCGTCCGCGCGGTGGCGTGGAAGATCGCGCCAGGCAGGTTCGGTCGTTGGTGTCGTCCCATGCCCGCAACGATGGCTGGCGAATCGGGGCAGAGCCATAGCTGGATCGGTCAAAGGTGGCTGATGGTGTACCGTCCGTACTTCAATGGCGACGGGATGCGCGGGGTGTTGTCGCGGCTTCGCAGCTTCGCTATCGTCGCGGCAGGGGGCCGGAGATCCCGTCCCGGCGTCGCGCAACCAAAAGGGTGATCACCATGCAGACCTCCAGAAACGCGCCGTGCCCGTGCGGCTCCGGGCGAAAGTACAAGCGCTGCTGTCTCCCGACGGACCGGGCGAAGGCGGTAGAGTCCGCGCGCACGGTGGGGGAAGCGATGCAGGAGGCCGCGGCGTCCTGCGACTGGGAGGTGGGTGTGTTCCCGTTGAGCGTCGAGATCCATGCGGCGCCGGCGCGCCGGACCACCGTGGCCATGGTGACGGCCGACGGCCTGGTGCTCCACGTCGAGACCTCCCACGCACCCCTGGGCACGGTGGAGGACGTGGCTGATGCGCTGGCGGGGGCCGTGCGCGAGACCCGGGACGCCGTGGGCGTGACCCCCGGGGTGGTGCGGGTCCGGCACGCCGAGGTGGCGGCGGCGCTGGCCGATGCGCTGGTGACGGCGCTGGGCGACGGCATCGAGGTCCGTGCGGACGGGGACCTGTCCGGGCTCCTGGACGCGGCTCGGTCGCTGAACCGGGAGATGGCCGGCCACGACGAGGTACCCCTGGCCGAGTCGGCCCCGAGCTGGCGGGAGGGGTGGGGGCTGCCGGGCAGTGTGTGCGGGGCACTATTCGACGCGGCGGCCGCATTCTACCGGGCGGAGCCGTGGGCGCGGCTGGGCGACGGGCCGCTGCTGGCGGTGGTGGGAGATCGCGAGTGGGCGGCCGCCGTCATGGGCGAGGCGGGACTCCAGCGCGGCCTCGCCCTGCTCTCAGACTACGAGGACTACGACCTCATCGGCTGGATGGGCCCCGAGTGGGTTCTGGAGTCCTTCGAGGGCGCGATGATCACCCTCGACTTCGGCCCGCTCGACCAGCTCCCGGGGCCCGCGCGCCGGGAGATCATGGCCTCGGGCTGGACGGTGGCCGGGCCGGACGCCTACCCGAACCTCTACACGCTGAACACGCCTGGCGGCGGGATCGATTCTGCCGTGGTCGAGGACCTGACGGCCATCCTCCGGGCGGTGCCCGCTTTCCTTGCCGGGCGCGACGAGCCCGGTGGCCCGGGTGACCTGGATGACATCGAGGTCTGGGAGGCGGAGGACGGCGGTGTTCGCCTCGAGTACCTGCCCGGCCCTGGTCTCGGATACGGCCCTGCGTACACCGTCGAGGATGGGGATTTCGACGCTGACGTGGCGGACCGGCTCGAAGAGCTGCGGGACCGGCTGCTCGACGTGGCCGGCGAGAGCCCGGAGGTAGCGCCACCCGTCCTCGAGCTGGCGCTCGAGCTCCTGACCGTTTACGCCGGGGAGCGGCCCGACGCCCTGCTGCGGGCCCACGGACCCCACACCTTCGCCGCGGGCGCGCTGCACGCGGCGCTGCTGTGGGACTCCTTCTGGACCCGGGCGCCCTCCGCCGCCACCGTGGCCGGGTGGTTCGACGTCTCGTCGGCGTCGGTGAGCGCCCGGAGCCGGGAGCTGCGCACCGTGGCCGAGGAGTCGGCCGACCTGTGGGACGACGCAGATGACGGCCTGGAGATCCGGTGGACCGACGCCCTGGAGCTGAGGGACCTCCTTCCGGTGCGGGACGCGGCTGAGCTCCGCGAGCACCTTGGCCCGGTGGTGGCCGAGGTGCGCCTCCAGGAACACATGGGCGAGGGTTTCGATATCGACGCCTTCGTCGCCGATCATGGGCTCCACGACCATGCCCCCGCCATCCAGGCGGTGCTCACCGCCGGGGTCCGCGACTTTCTCGACCGCTCCGGCCCGGGGCGAGCCGACGCGCCCGACCGTCGCGCGAACGCCGACATCCTCGATGACCCCGTGGCCTTCGGGTACGTCGTCCGCGCGGGCCTGCGCGACGCCGCGCTCCCGGCGCCCGTTCTGGAAGTCCTGGCCCGCTACGGCCTGGGCCTTCTCCTGCGGGTGCTGCCCCCGGACTTCGACGAGCCGCCCTACGCCGCCGTCCTCCCCATCGCCTGGCTCGCCGACCACGGTGCCCTCGAGGGCGATGCCCTGGCGGCGGCAGCGTGGCTCCTGGCCCGCGAGCCCCTGGCCCTGGAGGGGGTCGGCACCGACGAGATCGCCGCGATCCTGGACGCCATCACCGAGGACGAGACCCTGCCGTATCCGCAGCGGATGGACGCCGTTCTCGACCTGGCCGTCGCCCTGGATGCGGCCGAAATCCCTGTTGAGGTGGGGCGTGGGCACCCGACGCGTGGGCTCGAATCGGCCGGCTCCGCCGACCCGGGGATAACGCCCCGGCAGCGGCGCGGTACCGGCGACGACAGCGTGCAGATCGAGCTGTTGTGAGGGCTGCCGCCTCCGGGTCCGGGAACGCCAGGAGGTGAAGCTCGGCCGTCGCGCGGCGAAGGTGGAGCGCGATCTCTATCGCTGTTCGGAGTGCGACGAGGCGTGGTACACCCCGGAACAGATGGCGGGAAGGGCCGCCCGGCTAGGTCGTAGCCCATCTCGTCGCATTCCGACCTGAAGTCGTCCCATCCCGCTATCGGCTCCGCGCCCCTGGCGCCCCATCTTCCCGTGACCCCAACCACGGAGGCGCCGATGAAGAAGCGTGACCGGAGATTCCCGCCCCCCGGCAGGAAGCCGGAACCCATCACGGGGCAGGCGTTCGAGGACCTCCCCGAGTTCCTTGCCGCCCGCACCTTCGTCCGCTGCACCGACCGGCTCTTCCAGAGCCTGCCGCCCGAACACCAGTGGCGGCTGTTCAAGCCCACGATCCTGGCGGCCGTAGACATCGGGTGCGGCATCGCCGGCATCCACGGCGACGCCGAGCCCCCGCGACGCTTCACCACCGCGGACCGGGAGGCGAGCCGGGCCCGGGCCCTCGGAGGCATCCGCCGCTCCCGCGAGCACCTCGATGACATCGCCCGCATCCCCGGCGCCGACGCCACCGAGCTCCTCCTCGCCCGCGAGATCCTGGACGGGATCGAAGCGTGCGTGCGGGAGGTGATCCTGGAGGGAAGCGCCCAGGCTTGATATATAACGATAAACGTACTACGTTTTATGTGCGGACATGATCGTCTCGTTTAAGGATGAGGAGACCGCTGCCATCTACGATGGCGAGGAAACGAGGCGGGCACGGCGAAGGCTTCCACTCGAGCTGTGGAGTACGGCGCAACGCAAGCTGGACCAGTTGAATCGTGTGGCACGTTTGCAGCAGCTCGGCGTTCCGCCAGGGAACCGGCTGAAGGCTCTCTCGGGTGACCGCGCCGGGCAGCACAGCAACCGGATCAACGATCAGTACCGCATCTGTTTCGTCTGGACCGACAACGGCCCGGCGGAGCTGCAGATCACCGACTATCATTGACGGCCCAGCACACGCGATGAGCACACAGAGGCTTCCCGAAGACCGCCCACCCACGCATCCGGGCACCATGCTCCGCGAGGAGTTCCTGGAACCCCTCGGGATCCAGCAGACCGAGTTCGCCGATCGGATCGGGGTGTCGTACGTGCGGCTCAACGCCGTGGTGAACGGCCGCCGGGGTGTGACGCCGAACACGGCGCTGCGCCTGGAGCGGGCCACCGGCATGGACGCCGACTTCTGGCTGGGGTTGCAGATGGACTGGGACCTGTGGCACGAGCGTCACTCGCCCGCTGCCGACGCGATCCAGCGGATCGAGCCGCTGCCAAACGTGGCGGCGTAGCCGGGGCCGACCCAGCAGCTCGCACACCGGCACCCGCACGGAGCACGCGCACGAGGCGGACCTCACGGGCGGTGGCCGTTCATACCTGCAGGGAGGGGTGCGGGTGTCCGCTGAGGAGCGATATTCGCAACCCCGCGCCGCGAACCCGCCGCACCACGAAGCCCGGGCCGCACCCGGACCCCCGACGCCACCGCGACCGTCATGATGGGGTGAGGACCAAGCGACGAAGCGGACACCCGTGCCCCGACCACGCGCGATGGGTTGCCCCGCGGCGCGGACCCCGTTGCCCCGTACCGCGCCCCTGGGCATCTTGGTCCCCGGCGTGCCCCGCCCGCCACGTGACCCGGACCTCGGAGGCCCGCGATGGCCACGGTCGAGCAGACGATGATGAAAGTCCAGCGGATCCTGACGGGCCCCATGGGGCTCCGGGTCCAGTTGGAGGGCGACACCATGTCCGTGCAGTTCGCGGAGATGAGCACGCAGGTGCGGCTCCGGGTGCTGGACTGGGGCGAGGACGAGCACGGCGATCCCCGTACGCTGGTGCGGGTGGCGGCGCCGGTCCTGTGGGCGGTACCGCCGTCGCCGGAGCTCTACGAGTGGGTGGCCACGAAGGGTGGCGACTACCTGTTCGGGCACGTGGCCGCCGCTGAGGACCCGGAGGAGCCGGGCACCCTCTTCCTGGTCATGACCCATACGCTGCTGGGCGACTACCTCGATGAGCCCGAGCTGGCGACGGCCATGTTCGGGGTGCTGACCGTGGCCGATGACCTGGACGACGAGCTCCAGGCCCGGTTCGGCGGCAAGCGGCTGGCGGACCGGTAGGCGACGGTGCTCAGAGCCGAGATCCGGGACCGGGCCGTGTCCGTCGCCAAGGCGTGGGGGCACGCGGAGGTGGAGCCGCGCCACGTGCTGTTCGCCATTGCCAGGCGCTTCCGCGACCGCCACGGCGTGGAGCCCCTCTATCACGCCGCCCGGGCGGCCCTCGAGCCCCGGGGCCACGCGCTGGACGTACCGGCGCTGCGGGCCGACGCCGTGGCGCTCCTGGAGCGGCTGCCGTCGGAGGCCGACGCGCTGGCGGTCCTCGAGGCCGAGCTTACCCGGGAGGACCGTCCCGATGGTGCCGGGAGTCCGGGGAGCCCGGGGGGGCCGGAAGGGCCCGACGCCTCCGGGGGACCCCCGGGCTCCGGGGCGGCTGACGGCGCCGGCGGCTCCGAGGCCGGGCACACCGGTCCGGTGACTGGTGGGTCCCAGGAGCCGGCGGTGGGCGAGGCGGTGGGCGGGGCGGAGGCCGTGCGTGCGGCGTCGCCCGGGGAGGTGGAGGGCGGGGCGTCGCCGAAGGAGACCGTCGCCGACGTGCTGGCCGAGCTCGACGCCCTCATCGGGCTGGGCCCGGTCAAGGAGCGGGTCCGGGACGTCATCGCCGTGGTGCAGGCCAACCTGGAGCGGGAGAAGGCGGGGCTCGCGCCGGTGAACCCGAGCCTGCACCTGGTGTTCACCGGGCCGCCGGGGACGGGGAAGACGACGGTCGCCCGGCTCATGGCCCGGCTCTACGCCGCCACCGGAGCGCTGGCCGGTGCCCGGTTCACCGAGGCGGGCCGGTCCGACCTCATTGCCGGGTACGTGGGGCAGACGGCCATGAAGACGCAGGACGTCATCAACCGGTCACGCCCCGGCGTCCTCTTCATCGACGAGGCGTACGCCCTCACGCCCCGGTCGGACCTCGACTTCGGCCGCGAGGCCATCGCCACCCTGGTGAAGGCCATGGAGGACTACCGTGGCGAGCTGGCCGTGATCGTGGCCGGCTACGAAGACGAGATGGCCGAGTTCGTGGGCTCGAACCCCGGGCTCCGGAGCCGCTTCAAGACCTACATTACGTTCCCCGACTACTCGCCCGACGAGCTGACCGAGATCTTCGCCGGCTTCGCCCACGAGACCGGGATCGGCCTGGCCGATGGCGTGCGGGAGAAGGCCCGGGCCATCTTCGCCCGCAACGCCGGGCGCCAGGACTTCGGCAACGCCCGCTTCGCCCGCTCCCTCTTCGAGCAGGCCTACGCCAACATGGCCGCCCGGGCCGCCGAGGACGGGACCGTCACCGTGGACGAGCTGGTCACCCTGGTCCCCGACGACGTCGACATGGAGGTCGACGACCTGATCAAGGAGAAGCGCCGGATCGGCTTCTGAGGCCGGGTGGCCCCCCGAAGGTCGGGGCAGCGGGCAGCCCTTTCCAGCGGCGACATCTGCAGTGGGTGAAAGGAGCCAGCGTCGGCTCCCGGGGGCTGGGCGGGGCGAACGCCCGGTGAACCGCGGAG
>CAZSBL010000113.1:0-11403 GCA_964605205.1 uncultured Gemmatimonadaceae bacterium | reverse complement strand
GCGGTGACGGGGGAGGCCGTGGCCGGGGATACGGGCGCACCGATCGCCGGTGCGTTGGTGGAGCTCGAGGACACCGCCGGAGTGGTCACGTCCGGGCTGACCGGCTCCCGGGGGCGGTTCTTCCTGCGGATCGCCTCGCCGGGTCGGTATCGGATCGCACTGGGTGCCCTGGGCTACCAGACGACGCGGACCGAATGGTTCGAGGTCGGCGCCGACGAGGTGGTCACTCGACGGGTCGAGGTGGCGCTGGAGCCGGTGGACCTGGACGGGATCCGGATCTCGACGGATCGTCGCTGCGGGGTCGCCAGCGGTGGCAGCGACCTGGCCCGGGTCTGGGCGGAAGCCCGCAAGGGGCTGACGGCGGTGGCGCTGACCGACTCGCTGCAGCTGAACTACCGGCTGGAGTTCCTGGAGCGGGCACTGGACCGGGAGTGGGGGACGGTGCTGGCCGAGGCGGCGTCGCAGCGGTGGTCGGCCGCCGTCGATCCGTTCCGGAGCGCGCCGGCCAGCGACCTGCTCGAGAACGGGTTCATCCAGGAGATCGGCGACACCACGGCCTACTACGGCCCCGACGCGCGGCTCCTCCTGTCGGAGGCGTTCCTGAATCGCTACTGCTTCGCGCTGGTCCGGGGCGAGCCCGGCGAGCTGGGGCTGGAGTTCACGCCGGTGCGGCGGGACCGGCGGGTGTCGCAGATCGAGGGCGTGATCTGGCTCGCCGAGGCCACGGCCGAGCCGCGTCGTCTCACCTACACCTACCTGAACCCGCCGCTCTACACGGCCCGATTCGAGGTGGGCGGCGAGATCGAGTACCAGCGGCTGCCCACCGGCGCGTGGATCGTGCGACGCTGGGTGATCCGTACGCCGCAGCCCCGTATGTCGCGACTGGGCGTGCCGAACCGGGCGGTGGGCTACGTCCGGGAGTCCAGCGGCGAGGTCGTCGCCGTCGACGGCCCCGAGTTCGAGCTGCAGCTCGGCGACCCGCCGGGCACCGTGTCCGGCCGGGTCCTCGCCCGGAAAGACGACGGACCGCTGGGCAACGTCCTGGTCTACCTGAACGGCACCACGTACGCCGACACCACGTCGCCCGACGGCGCGTTCCGGCTCACCGACGTCCGGCCCGGGCGCTACAACCTGGCGGCCTACCACGGCCAGCTCGGCGACGAGCCTGCGGCCGTGCTCCCGGTGGACGTCGAGTCCGACGAGGACACCACCGCCGTGCTCCGCGTAGCGGTTCCGGCGGTGGTGGAGGCCGGCTGCCCGTTCGGCACCGGGAGCGTCATCCGGGGCCGGGTGGTGGAGCCGTCCACCGGCACCGCGCTGCCGGAGGCCGTGGTGGAGCTCCGCCCCACCGCCGAGCCCGGGGGAGCGGGCGTCGCCGGAGCGGCGGACACCGCCGGTGGCACCGGTGGCGCCGGCGACCGCGTCGGGGCCCGGCGCACTCGCACCGAATCCGGCGGCACCTTCCAGTTCTGCGGCGTGCCCGCCGGGCGCCACACGGTGGTGGCCCACATGCCGTGGACCGCGCCGGTCCGGACGGAGCTCATTGTCCCCGGTGACACGGTGCTGGACGTGGACCTGAACCTGGTCCTCGACGTCTCAGCCGACGCCCCGGGCCGGGTGGTGGGCCGGGTGCTGGAGGCCGGCACCGACCGGCCGCTCCCGGGCGCCATCGTGGAGGTGGCCGGGGCCCGGGTCGCCACGAACGATGGCGGCGGGTTCGTCGTCGGCGACGTGGCCCCCGGTGAGATCCCGATCCACGCCTCCCTCCTGGGCTACGCCGACGCCGACGGCACCGTGGAGCTCGACGGCGGTCAGACCGTGGAGGTCGAGGTCCGGCTCGCCACACGGCCCTTCGAGATGGAGCCCGTCCACGTCACCGTCCGCGCCGAGCCGCTCCGGGGTGAGATCGCCGGGTTCAATAACCGGCTCGAGAGGGGGCGCGGCACCTTCATCCTGGCCGAGGAGATCCAGCGAAGGAATGCGACCCAGCTCACGCAGGTCCTCCAGACGCACCACCTCCGGGTGGAGCAGAACGGCCGGCAGCTGATCAACCCGCGGCAGAACTGCGCGCCCATGGTCTACCTCGACGGCGTCCGGGCCACCTACATCCGGAACCGGTTCACCGCCGCGGCGCAGCGGGAAGCCGCCGAGGCCGTCAACATGGTCCACCCGTCCAGCGTGGCCGGGATCGAGGTCTACCGCGGCGCCGCCGAGCTGCCCGCCATGTTCAGCGGGCGCTACGCCTCCTGCGGCGCCATCGCCATCTGGACGAAGCGCCACAGCGGCGGCGCGGGAGACCGGGGACCGGGCGGCGAGGGGTCGAGCTGAAACACGGGGCCCTGCCGCGGCCACCCCGTCGGCCCGACCATCGTCGACCCGACCATCGTCGGCCCGACCATCGCCGGCCCGACCACCCCGGGCGTTGCCACCTCCCGTCAGAGCGCCGGCCCGGGCGCGACTCGCCACCAACGCTTGTGCAGTTGACTGCGATTATTGCCGTCAACCCAACAATCGATGCGCCCACGACGCCGAACCTCGGTCAGCCGTGCCGCGCGGCCTCCGCGCCCCCCCCGCCCTACCGGAAGCCCTCCATCTGGATCCCCTTCACGAAATACCGCTGGGTGAAGATGAAGAGGAGCACCACCGGCAACACGGCCGCCACCCCCGTCGCCATCTGGTACGGCCAGTTGACCTCGTAGGTGCCGTGGAACGACGCGATCCCGACCTCCACCACGCGCATCTCCTGCGACCGGGTGACGAGGAGCGGCCAGAGTAGGTTCTTCCAGGCGTCGATGAAGGCGAAGAGGCCGAGGGTGGCGAGCGCCGGGCGGGCCAGCGGAAGCGAGACGGACCAGAAGATCCGGAACGGCCCGGCGCCGTCGATGCGGGCGGCCTCCTCCAGTTCGTCGGGTACGGTGCGGAAGTACTGTCGCATGAGGAAGACCCCCCAGACGCTCACCAGCTCGGTGGAGATCAGCCCCTGGTAGGTATCGACCCAACCGAGGCCTTCCACCAGGAGGAACCGGGGGATGAGGACCACCACGGCCGGGACCATCATGGTGGACAGGAACAGCAGGAAGAGCCGGTCGCGGCCCCGGAACTCGAGGCGGGCGAAGGCGTAGCCCGCCGTGGCCGCGGTCACCAGCTGGCCGGCCACCACGCAGCTGGCGAAGATGGCCGAGTTCAGGAAGTAGCGGGCGAAGGGCTGGGCGGTGAGGGCCTCCGGGTAGTTCGACCACTGCGGGTCGTCGGGGACCAGCTCCGGCGGGTAGCCGAACACCTCGAGCTGGCCCTGGAGGCTGGTGACGAGCATCCAGAGGAACGGGAAGAGCATGGTCGCCGCCGCCAGGAGCGTGGCGGTCCACGCCAGGACCGGGAGCAGCCGCTTCTTCATGCCGGCGCCTCCGCCCGCCGCTCCAGCAGCCGGAAGTGGAGCCAGGTCACCCCGAAGATCAGTGCGAAGAGGATCCAGCTCATGGCCGCGGCGTTCCCGAAGCGGAGGAACTCCCACGCCTCCTGGTAGATGTGGTAGACGGCCACGTCGGTGCTGCCCAGCGGCCCGCCCTCGGTCATGACGTAGACGGCGCCGAAGACCTGGAACGACCCGATGACGCTGGTGACCAGGACGAAGAAGAGGGTGTGGCGGAGCCCCGGTAGGGTGACGTGGAGGAAGCGTCGCCAGGGGCCGGCGCCGTCGATGCGTGCGGCGTCGTAGAGGTCCTCGGGGATGGCGGCGAGCCCGGCCAGGAACAGCACCATCTGGTAGCCCACCACCAGCCAGACGCCCATGAGTATGAGCGCCGCCAGCGCCGTCTTCGGCGACGACAGCCACGGCACGGTGCCGAGCCCGAGGCTCGAGAGCACCCAGTTCAGGAGCCCGTAGTGGTCGTTCAGCATCCACTGCCAGACCATGGCCACCGCCACCAGGCTGGTGATGGTCGGGAGGAAGAGGACGGCCCGGACCGCGGTGACCGCCCTCCCCGCGCCGGCCCGGCGGTGGACCAGGAGCGCGAACGCCAGCGCCACCGCCATGGCCACGGGCACGTGGAGCGTGAAGACCGCCGTGTTCGCCATGGCGTTCCAGAACTCGCCGTCGCCGAGGAGGCCGAGGTAGTTGCCGAGCCCCACGAACGGCCGGGCCGGGTCCACGAGCGACCACTCGTGGAGCGACAGCCAGAGGGCGAACGCCAGCGGGCCGAAGGTGAAGATGGCCAGGTGGATGGCGGCGGGACTCAGGAACCCCCAGGCGACGAGGTTGCGTCGCAGCTCCCGGCGCCGCCTCCGGCCTCCTGCCACCAGCGGCGCCAGCGTCACCGGGATCCAGGCCAGGGCCAGCCCGGCCAGCGCCACGCCCAGGAGCGTGCCCCACGGGCTCCGGGTGTGGTCGTACGGCACCCGGGCGACGACGACGCTCCCCCACCCCGCCACCGCCCACGGCGTCCGGCCGACCGCGGTGCGCACGACCCGGGGCGCGTCCGGCGCCCTCACCGACGGGCCGGGGTCGGTCCCGGGCTCCGGACCGGACTCCACCGCGGGCCCGCCGCCAGCCTCGCCGGCGGCCGGCGCATCCAGCGCCGCCAGCGCTGCGGTCGTGGCCGGGAGGAACGTGCTGAACGACGCGCCGTGGTCGGCCCGGACCAGGAACGACAGCCCGGTGAGCTGCGCCACGCCGCCGGGGCGCTCGATGACCGCGTCCGGCTCCGGCAGCGCCGCCAGCACCTCGACGCCTCGCCGCAGCCGCAGGTCGGTCAGCGCGTCCAGCCGGTCCTCGGCCCAGGCCCCGGCGCCCATCAGCGGGATGCCGAGAACGGCGAGGGCGAAGAGGGCGGGCAGGGCCGTGGCCCGGACGTCGTCGCGCTCCCCTCGCCGGACCCAGCCGCCCGCCGTGAGCACCAGCGTGCCGGCGCTCGACAGCGCCAGCAGCCAGAGCCAGAGCGGGAAGCCGGCGCCGGCGTACTCGCCCGGCCCCACCTCCACCGCCCCGATCACCGTCCACCGGTCCGGCGCGTAGCGGGCCGCCCGTGCCACGCGGCCATCGGGGCCGTCCACCAGCACCGGCTGACCGAGCAGCTCGCTCTCCAACGACGCGTCGGCCGACCCCTCCGACCCCGCCGGCAGCTCGATCGCCCGCCATCGGTCGCCGAGGACGCCGGTGACCACCGCCGGGTCCCCCGACTCCACCAGCAGCTGCTGGGCGATCCCGGCCTCGGCCAGGAGGATCTCGTCCTCCGCCTGCCGGACGGCCCGGCGGGGGAGGAAGAAGCCCAGGGCGAGGGTGGCGAGGAGGGCGCCGGCGGTGATGGCGGAGAGGACGTGGGAGCCGCGGAGGCCGGGTGCGCCGCCGTCGTCGCTCATCGGCTCAGGATCCCGTCGATCCGGTCCGCGATATCCGAGGCGGCCGCCTCCAGCGGCTCGCCCCGGAGCAGGTGCCGGTCCACCACGTGGAAGAGTGCCTCCTCCACCTCGTGGAAGTCCCGGACCCGGGCGCCCCACGTCATCCGGCCACGGCGAGCTTCCTGGAGGAACGCGGCCTCGATCCCGACGACGTCGGCCTCGGCGAGTTCGGCGGCCACGTCGGTGAACGCGGGTACGGCCAGCCGCGTCTGCGCCCGCATCCGCTGCGCCTCCTCCGACGCCAGGAACGCCGCCAGCCGGATGGCCAGCCGCTTGTGGGTCACGTTGGCCGGCACCGCCCACCCGGACGCGTAGAGGACGGTCACCGGCTCGCCGCCCTCGGCGTGGGGGATCGGCCGGATGGCGATGTCATCCAGCGCCTGGGCCATCCCGTCGGTGAGGAGCTGGAGCGTCCAGTGGCCGCTGTAGAGCATGGCCTGGCCGCCGGTGGCGAACCGGGCCTCCTTGGCCGGGTCGCCGGCCTCCACGAACTGGACGCCGGGCGTGACCCGGTGCTCGGTGACCAGGTCGGTGAGGAAGTCGAGCGTCTCGAGGGTCGGCGGCGCGTCGAGGTACCCGCTGGCCCGGTCGCCTGCCGGCCCCAGGATGTCGCCGCCGCCGGCCCACACCCACGGGATCCACTGGTACGGGTTCCGGGGGAAGTCGAAGGCGTAGACATCGATGCGGCCGTCGCCCGTGGTGTCCCGGGTCAGCGACAGGGCGGTCTCCAGGAACTCCCGGCGCGTCCACCCGTCCGGCGGCGGCAGCGGCACGCCGAACCGCTGGAAAACCCGGCGGTTCAGGTACATGACCATGGGCGTGAAGTCCTTCGGCAGCGCGTACAGCCGTCCGCCTCGCCGGAAGGTCTCGAGCACCGTCGGCAGCACCCGCTCCGGGCGGTAACCCACCTCGTCGAGGTACGGCGTCAGGTCCAGCGTCAGGCCCCGGTCGAGGAAGGTGGGGATGTCGGGGCCGTCCAGGAGGAAGACCGCCGGCGGCGTGCCCGCGGCGATGGACGTGAGCAGCTTCTCCTGGTAGTGCGTCGACGCCGACTCCACGATCACCCGCACCTCCGGGTGCCGCTCGCTGAACCCGTCGGCGATCCGCTGCTCGGTGGCGATCTCCGTGTCGCCGGCCCACGTCATGACCCGGAGCCGGACCCGGGCGTCGGTGTCGGCGCAGCCGGTGAGCCCGGCGGCCGCGAGCCCGGTGGCCAGGAACGCGACGACCGGGAGCCCCCGGACCGCGCGGCGAAAACCCTGCACCGGGGTCGCCCGACCCGCCCGGCGGGGCGACCGGTTCGGACTGCGCGGACCGCGATCCGTCATCCCGGCTCCTCCACCCGCCGGCCGAGGAACCCGAGCCGCGCGCCATCGGCGGCATCGAAGACGTGGGCCCGGTCACCATCGATCCGCAGCCCGATCTCCTCACCGGCGCGGACCGGCGAGTCCGGCGGCGCCCGGGCCACCCACGGCCCGGCGGCCTGGCCGAGGCCGTCGAAGTGGACCAGCAGCTCGCTCCCCAGCGGCTCGAGGCGGCGGACGATGCGGCGGAGGTGGGGGTCGTCGCCGTCGGGGTCGACCAGCTCCAGGGCCTCCGGGCGCACGGCGAGGATCACGGGGCGGTCCGGGGCGCGACGCGCCGGAGCGGTGCGCGCCGCGGGGTCCCCCCCTGCTGAACGATCGGTCTCGCCACCGGGCACAGCCATGGCGGAATCGGACGATCTTGCACCCGCCACCGTGAGCTCTTCCGCCAGGAACACCGGCCCGCCGCCATCGTGGCCCAGCACGCCGTCCACCGTATTGATGGGCGGCGAGCCGATGAACCGGGCCACGAACAGGTTCGCCGGCTCCGCGTAGACTTCCAGCGGCGGCCCCACCTGCTGGAGTCGGCCTTCCCGGAGCACTGCGATCCGCTGGCCCAGGCTCATGGCCTCCACCTGGTCGTGGGTCACGAAGACCATCGTGGCCGCGAGCTTCCGATGCAGCGACGCGATGAGGTCGCGCATCTCGAGCCGCAGCCGGGCGTCGAGGTTCGAGAGCGGCTCGTCGAAGAGGAACACGCTCGGTTCCCGGACCAGCGCCCGGCCCAGCGCCACGCGCTGCCGCTGCCCGCCGCTCAGCTGACCCGGCCGCCGGTCGAGCAGCCCGTCCAGCTCCAGCATCCGGGCCGCCCACTCGACCCGCCTGTCCCGGGCCTCTCCCTTCACGCCCCTCATCTTCAGCGGAAACGCCAGGTTGTCCCGGACCCTCATATGTGGGTAGAGAGCGTAGTTCTGGAAGACCATGGCCACGTCGCGCTCCGCCGGCTCCCGGTCGTTCACCACCGCCCCGTCGATCACCACCTCGCCGGCCGTGGGCTCCTCGACCCCGGCCATCATCCGCAGCACCGTGCTCTTCCCGCACCCCGACGGGCCCAGCAGCACCAGCAGCTCCCCGGCCTCGATCTCCAGATCCAGCGGGTGCACGGCCACCACGTCTCCGAACCGCTTCGTCAGCCCCCGGAGCACGATGGGGCGAGCGCTGCCTGCCCGGCCGCCCGCGGCCCCGGGCGTGCCGGCTCCGCCGGGGACGCCACCGCTCCCGGCGATCGACCCGGGCCGGGCGCCTTCGCTCACGGCGTCCTCCCTGGCGCCGGGACCACCAGCGGCTCGCCCACCGTGCCCCCGTACGCCTCGCCGTCCACGGCCACCGTGAGCGCATCGCCCCGGATCCGCACGGCCACCGTGTGCCCCCGGATCACGGCGCCCTCCAGCTCCAGCGCCTCGAGCCCCAGCGGCAGCGGATCCACGACGAGGAAGGGACGGCCTCCGTCGCCCGGGGCACCGTCGTCGCCGGACCCGGCCCCGGAGCCCGTGGGCGCCGCAGGCCCGACGCCGAACCCGTCGCCGAGCCAGCCATCCGGGTCCAGCCCCGCCGCGCCCCGGGCGATGAGGTCCAGGACCCACGAGTGCTGGTAGTCGTCGATGCCCCGGAACCGCGACGGGTGAGCCGTGTCGGGGTTGTAGTGCTCGAAGCAGTTGGGCCGCTCCGGATCCTGGTCGTCGAACATCATGCGGACGAACTTCAGCAGCAGCTCGCCGGCCACGGGGCCCACCTGCCGTCGGCCGGCCCGCCACTGCCGGAGCAGCCCTTCGATCACGTGGCTGTTGGTCATGGGCCAGACCCGGCCGTTCCAGGGACAGTTGTGGCGCTTCCCCTTCCACAGCCCGTCGGGGCTGTAGAGCGGGTCGTCCACCGAGCTCGACGGCACGGGCCACTCGGTCCGGAACTCGCCGGGATCGGTGAGGTGCTCCAGGAGCCGGTCCACGTGCGCGTCGTCGAGCAGGTCCGTTAGCAGCGGGTAGAAGCAGACGGCGGCCCTGACCCCCGTCCGCTGCATGGTCCCGGCGTCCACGTCGCTGAAGAAGCCGGTCTCGGGGTCCCACATGACGTCGAGGATCGCCTGCGACGACGCGGCGGCGGCCTCTTCCCACTCGCCGGCCTCGTCGTCGCGGCCGAGGCGCCGGGCCAGCACGGCCAGCGCCCGCTGGAGCCGGTGCAGGTACACGGTCACGTCGATCCCCTTGAGCGCCAGCCGCGGCTCCCACTCGGTGGTGTCGGCGGCGGCGTCCACCGCCACGTACCGGGACATATACTCCTGCCCCGTCTCGTAGTGGTTCGTGACCGTGATCATCCCCGAGCCCTCCGGGTCCCGGGCGGTCATGAGCCACCGGGCGTAGCTCGACAGCCCGCGGTAGGCCTCGCGGCCGAACGCCGGGTCCGGGACCACCGCGTCCACGGCCAGCGCCGCGTCACCCCAGCTGGCGTGGTAGAAGTCGGGCTCCGGCGGCGCGTCGGGGCAGAGGTGCAGCCGGCCGGGGAGCGAGCCATCGTCGCGCTGGGCGGCCAGGAAGTTCAGCAGCGAGCCCCGGGCCGCCGCCGGGTCGCCCCACCGGGTCTCCAGCATGTGGCACTGGGCCGAGTACGAGATCGGCCAGTGGAAGTAGCCGATCCCCTCGGCGATGGCCGGGTGCGGGTAGCCAGCCGGCCCCGGCGCCACCCGGTTCAGCCGCAGCCCGTAGATCCGGTAGTCCCAGTACCGCTCCAGGAACGGGTCGGAGCAGCGGAACCGGGGGTAGCCATCGAAGTACGCCCGCCAGCCCGCCTCTCCTTCCCCGGACGACGCCGGTCGAGGCCCGGTCCCGGCGCCCCCCTCCCCCGGGGCGGACGCCCCGTCTGCGGCCTCGACCCCGGGGCCGGCGGTGGCCTCGACGCGCCAGCCGGCCTCCAGGTAGCCCGGCGTCCGCACGCCGAGCGTGAACGAGATCGCCGTCCCGACCCGGACCGCGTCCAGCGGCACCGCCACCGCCGCGTGCACCCACCCGCCGGGGTTGCCGCGGAGCGCGAGATCGTCGCCCGGGCCGTCGCCGTCATCGGCGCCGGAACGCCAGAGCTCCGGGAACGGGGTCAGCGGCCATCGGGGCGTCTCGCGCCCTTCGGAGCGGACCGCCCGGCGTCGGATCGCCGGGATGAGTGTCCGGACGGCGGCCTCGCCATCGGTGCCGACCCCCTCACCGCCCGCCCCCGGCCGTCCCGCGGCCACGGCCTCCACCCCCAGCGCGAACCGGAGCTCGGCCGCCAGGTGCTCACGGTGGACCACGTGCCGCGTCCAGCCCACCCCGCCGGGGACCTCCTCCAACGCTGCGGCTCCGGCCGACGGCTCCAGCCCCGGACCGCCCCGGGCACCCATCCCCCGGAGCGCCTCCGCCGGGATCTGGGTGAACGCCGCGAGCCACGCCCCCGCCAGCCATGGATGGGCCCAGCCCTCGTCGCCCGGGTACCACACCGACCCGAACCGGGCCCCGGGGAGCACCGACCGCTCCTCCACCAGGGTAACGGGCTCGGCGCCCGGGGTGTCCGTCTCCCACCGCACGATCAGGCGGTCAGGCCGCCAGCGCCGGTGGCCGGGGCGCAGCGCCATCTCCCGGCCGCGGGCGTCCACCAGCGCCACGGTGAACAGCGGCCGCACCGGGAAGTGGAAGACGTGGGCCTCGTCCCAGAAGCCGGGACGGTCGAGGTGCGCCGGAAACGGGGGCGCCCAGATCACGCCTTCGCCGGCACTCAGGTACCACTTGTCGGGGCGGGCCAGCGCGTCGAGTCGGTCCATGCCGGTCAAGCTAGTGTCGGGCCCGGCCGCGTGCACGGCTCGGCCGGGCCCGTGTCCCTGCCCTGCCCGCGCCCTAGCGGAGCGGTTCGAGGCGCCGATTCACCACGCTGGTGAAGATCGACCCGAACCGGTAGCTGAGCCCGAAGTTGAAGAAGTACCGGTAGCTGGTGGCCAGCTCGCGCTGTCGGGTCAGAATCTGCTCCTCGGTCAATCCCGCGGCCGCCAGCTGAATCTGCCCCCGCACCATCTGGAGGCTGCCGTGGAGATTGGCCGACAGCCCCTTCAAGAGGCGCACGTTGAAGCCGCCGAAGATCCCGATGTTGTACTGGGGCTCCGGCCAGGCCTCACCTTCTCCGAACTTGGTGATATAGTGCGTGGCGGTCACCGAGGCGTCCACGCTCCCCCACGGCTGGGTCACATCGGAGTTGACCACGAGCTCCTGCTCGATGAGCGTCTCGATCGTCTCACCGAACAGGGTGACCTCTTCGTACTCGTTGTACCGTGGCCCGACGGCGTAGAGCACCGTCAGCAACCGCCGGTTTGACTCGGCGTAATGGAACAGATTGTACTCGATCGCCGGCACCAGACGGGCGCTGTGTCGGTAGTTGGCGAACGTGGACCGCCGCCACGACAGCAGCCCGCCCACCGCCCAGTGGGAGCCCACGGAGCGGGCCACCAGCGCGCTGCCGTTGTACGACTCCTGGGTGAAGTGCGTATCCGTCAGGTCGATGTCCGTCTGGGTCAGCGACCCACCCATGTCGAGCTCGATCTTCCAATCTTCGGTGACCCGGTCCGCCGAAATGTTCGCGAAGCTGTTCAGGGACCGCCGCTGTGACTCGCCGTTCATGAACCCGTTCACGC
>CAZSBL010000112.1:0-11707 GCA_964605205.1 uncultured Gemmatimonadaceae bacterium | reverse complement strand
GATCGAGTCGGGGATCGCGAGCCTCCTGGAGCTGGTGGTGCCCGGGGAGGGCGGTGTGGTGGGCCTCCCGATCCGGAAGATCCAGATTCCGGATGACTGCGTGGTGGCCGCCGTGATCCGTAACGAGGAGTTCGTGGTGCCCCGGGGCGACACGGTGCTCCAGCACGACGACCGGGTGGTGCTGGTGGGGCCGAGTGAAGCCGTGCGGTCGGCGCACCGGATCTTCACGGGGGAGAGCGCGGCGTAAGCCGACGGGGCAGGAGGACGCGGGCCACGGGGACCGTCAGAAGACTCGCACCTGGAACCGTACCAGGCGGCCGGCCCGGGGCAGCCCGCACTGGTCGTAGAGGCTGGTGTCGGCCAGGTTGACGCCGCTCACGGAGGTCTGGAGGAGGCGGCCGCCGAGGATGTCCCAGACCTTGCCGATGGTGGCGTTGAGCCACGTGCCGGCCTCGAGCTCCACGTCCTCGCCCGTATCCGGGTCCTGGCAGAACTGGGTGCCGGTGTACTCGGCCTCGCCCCGGACCCATGCGTCGGCGGGGAGGGCGTACCGTCCCCAGAGCCGGCCGACCTGCTCGGGCAGGTTTTCCGGCTCCGAAGACGCGGCGGTGCCCGGGTCGATCAGCTCCACGGTCTGGAGGGTGAGGTCTCCGCCGACCTCCAGCGGGCCCATGGACCGGGAGCCCAGGATCTCGATCCCGGTGCTGGTGAGCCGGTCCGAGTTGATCCGACGTCGGCGGCCGTCTTCCAGGGTGATGCGACGGATGGCGTCGGTGAGGTCATGGTGGAAAGCCACCACCTGGATCTCACCCTGTCCCACCCGCGTCGTCACGCCGGCCTCCACGGCCGCGAGGTGCTCGGCCGTGAGGCCGGGGTTCGGGACGAAGCGGTTGAGCGCCTCGGAGTAGGTCTCGCGGAGGGAGGGGAACCGACCCCGTCGACTCGCGCTGGCGTGAAGGATGGTGGCGCCGCCGTTGATGACGCCGGATAGCCCGACCCGAGCGCCCCAATCGTGGAGGGTGCCCAGCGGCTCCAGCCCGCCGGTCTCGGGGCTGGCGGCCCGGTCGTATACCCCGCCGACCGTGAGGCGCAGGCTGCGGAAGCCGCCGGCCGGGGTGTCCAGGGGCCGCCAGACCGTCTCGGCGCCGAGGCTGAACAGCTGCTGCCGGTAGGAGGCGGCGTCGCCGTCGACCACTTCGTCATGGGAGATGTCCGCCCAGGTGGCCGAGGCCCGGAGATCGGCGCGGCTGCCCAGCGTATGGTCGCCGAGGAGGCGGACGGTGAACGTGCGGTCTTCGCCGTCCTCGGTCCCAACAATGTCATCGTACGCGCGCGTAGCGTACGAGCGGATGTCGGTCTGTCCCAGGTCCACGCCTACGCTGGCCTCGAGATCGCCTCGCCCCAGCGGCGTGTCCCGGAAGCCGGTACCGCCGGAGACGGCCAGGATGGTGCGGGCCACGGTGGGGTAGCGCCAGAAGCGGGGGTCGTCGGCGTCGAGCTCGGCCGCGATCCCTCGCTCGCCCCGGTTCGCCACCGCCGAGAAGCTGCCCCACGCGCCGTCACGGTCTACGTAGCGGAGCGCCACGAAGCCGTCGAGGTTCTCGAGGTCGGTGTTGACTCTGAGATTGCCATCATCGGCCGGCAGCGGCTCCACGACGCCGTGGGCCAGCGGCATCCCGGGCGTGTCCCGGTAGCCGGCGCCGGCCCGGACCACGCCCCGCCCCCCGTCGGTCTCGAACGGCCGCGTGGTGGTGGCCGTCACGCCGTACCCGCTGAGGTGGTCGATGCCCGCCGACACGGACGTGCGGCTTTCCCCTGGCAGGTCACCCACCCGTGCCAGGCTCAGCTCCACCACTCCGCCCAGGACGTTGGGCCCGTGCAGGAGAGTAGAAAGGCCGCGGACGAACTGGATGTCCTCGATGGCGGTGGCCGGGAGGACCGAGACATCGGTCCGGGCGTCCCACCCGAGGGTCAGGGGCACGCCATCGAGGAGGACCGCCACCTGGCGCGATTCGGAGCCCCGCACGGAGATCTCGGCCTGGCCCCGGGAGTTGGTCCGGACGTGGAGGGCCGGGATCTCGCGGAAGAGCTCACTGGTGGTGGCCGCCACGGGGAGGATCACCGAGTCGACGGTCACGTCCAGGGCGCTGGCCCCGCCCACGGTGATCACCGGCCGCTGCGCCTGGACGGTCACGCCCTCGACCTCGTACACCGTGGTGTCGGACCGGGGGACGGTGTCGGCCTGAGCGACGAGGCCGGCGGGGATGAGGGTCAGCAGGAGAAGCGGCAGGGAGACTCGGTGGCCTGGCACGTCGTATCGTTCCTGTGGTGCAGGGTTCGGAAGTGGGGAACAACACGATACAGCTACCGCGGAGCGACCATCGTTGTTCCACCGCGTGAACGGGCCGGGACGCGCCTCGAGGTCGGGAACCCTCCCGTGCTCGATCCGGTTGGGCAGCCGTGAACGGAAGGGCCAGGGGTCGCCCCGGTCCGCCGTGATGTACTCATTCTGTGCGGGAGGCGAAATGGACATCAGGATCGGCCGCGCCGTTGCGGCAGGCATCATCGGAACACTGGTCATGACGGCCGTCGGCCTGTGGGTGGCGCCCATGATGGGGATGCCCGCCATGAACCCGGCCAACATGCTGGCCGGGGCCATGGGCGGGAGCCTGGTTCTTGGTTGGGCCGGGCACCTCATGATCGGGATCGTCCTGGCCATCGGCTATGCGCTCGTGGCCGGGCGGCTCCCGGGCGCTCCCGCAGTGCGTGGCGCTCTGTACGGGATCGCCCCGTTCCTGTTGGCGCAGATCGTGGTCATGCCCATGATGGGGATGCCGCTCTTCTCGGGCTCCGTGGTCATGGCCATGGGCAGCCTGATCGGGCACCTGGTCTACGGCGCCGTGGTGGGTGGCGTGTACGGCGAGGTGCCGTCGCGCTCCGCGGCGAGCATCGGCGCGGCCGCGGCCCGATAGCTCGGGAGCCCCGTAGGATGGGCTATCGCCGAGCGCGCGCGGGATGCAGCCCGCACCGATGTCCATCGGGGCCGTGAGTTGGTCCGCCGGGCCGGGTCCATCGGAGAGATCACGGCGGAGACGGTCCACGAGGCGAGGAGCGTCGGCGACCCGCTGGCGGTCCGCCTGGTGGAGGATACGGCCGCGTACACCCGGCGGCCGTACGGGCGCCGGAGCTCTGGCCGCCGGGATGGTGGGGCTGATCCGTTGAGCGGACGGGGCGCGGTTCGCACCGCCGCCCACTTGGTGATCAGTCGATGTCGGCGAGGGCCTCCAGCGTCATCTCGTTCGTGGGGCGCACCCGATAGTCCGTTTCCACGAACTTCCACCGCACTACGCCGCTGCGGTCCAGGACGAACGTGGTGGGGTGGGGGATGCCGCGGTCGTCATCGGGGTTCCGCAGCCCGTATCGATCGATGACCCTGTGGCCGGGGTCCGAGAGGAACAGGTAGTCCGGAGGGTCGGTCCGCTGCTCGTCGGCCACTCGCCGCCGCATCCGCTCGATATGCTCCGCGTCATCGATGGAGACGGCCACGATCCGGGTGGAGGCCCGCTGCTGGTCCGTCAGGAGGTCTTTCAGCTCACCGAGCTGAGCGGCGCAGTACGGTCACCAGTGGCCACGGTAGAAGACCAGGACGATGCGACGGCCGCGCAGATCCGACAGCGTCACCGGCTCACCGTGCCGATCCAGGAGGGTGAAGTCGGGAGCCGTGTCACCCACGGCGACCCGTCCGGTGTCCACCGGTGGCAGGTCGGCGCCATTCGCCGGGCCCAGCTCCGGGGGCGCGTCGTGGCACGCGGCCCCGAACGTGGCCATGAAGGCCAGGGCGAGGAGAGGGTGCAGCGTCGGGGTTGGGAAACGTCGTCGCATGGCGGATGGTAACGAGTGGGTGGTGGGTCCACCACCCGGTGCGCGGCGGTCCGGAGCGCGCCGGCCGCGGTGGAGCGCGGTCAGAACGAGAAGACCCAGTCGGGGACGATGCCCACGGCGGCGGCCTCGAGGACCTTGTCGAAGCCGGTGAGCACGAGGGCGCCCAGGAGGAGCAGCGACCATCCGAGGAGCCGCTTGCCGAACTTGGCCGTTCCGAACGCGGTCCCGCGCCACCGTTTGAGGAGCTGTCCGGAGACGAGGCCGGCCACGAGGAGCACGCCCGCCGTGCCGATCCCGTAGGCCAGCATCACGGCGAAGGCCACGCCCATGTCCTGGCCCATGGACGCCAGCGCCACGGCGGCCCCGAGGGTGGGGCCCACGCACGGGAGCCACACCACGCCCAGCAGGGCGCCCACGAGGAACTGGCCGGGTCCCGACGTTACGGTGCCGTCCCGGCCGCCCTGGCCTATGGGGATGCTCGCCGACAGCGCGGAGAGGACGCGGGTGGCCCGGTCGCCCAGGGCCGGCACGAGCAGCGGCAGCGCCACGGCGATGAGCAGGGCGGCCGAGACGTACCGGAACAGCTCCGGATCGAGCCCCAGGCTGACCAGCAGGAGGGTCAGGACGGTGCCGGCCACCGCGAAGGAGACGCTGAGCCCGCCGGCGAGCCAGTAGGGGCCGGACCGGCCGGTGGTGGCGGCGGAGGATGTCACCACGGGGACCAGGGGCCACACACACGGCGACAGCACCCCCGCGACGCCGGCCACCAGCGCCAGGGGGATGGCCGTCAGCTCCAGGGTCATGGGGTGGCCGCGGCCAGGGCGTCGAAGATCACGTCGCGCCGGGTCTCTGCCACGGAGAACCAGATCCGCTCGGTGCCGTGGAAGAGGATGAGCGTGGACTGGCGGGGCGCGCCGAAGCGCCGGACCAGGTCCTTCCGGTCATCGAAATCGATGGAGAGGATGTGCAGCGGCGCGTCGGCGTGCTCCTCCTGGAACGCGGCCAGGACCTCCTGCTGCGCGGCGCAGGTGGGGCACCAGTCGGCGAAGACGTCCAGCAGCACGTACGCACCCTGCTCCTGGAGCGCTTCGAACCGCTGCTCCGTGAACGGCTCCTTGTCGGGCGCCTGGGCGGCCGTGCCGATGGGCACTCCCAGGGCCAGGGCCAGCAGCGTGACCGGAAGAACGTTCCTGACAGCGAGATTCGACATTGTGGGCTCCGTCGTTCGAATGAGTCACCTTTTCCCCCGGGAAGGGGACCGGCATGTTGTCACGGTCAGAGGCCTAACCGGAATCGACGACGCGGGGTTCCCGGCGGGGAACCCGGGCACGGCTCTTCCGGTTACGGGGTCGAACACCCCCGCCACCGTGCGGGGAGCCTACCGACTTGCGAACCACAGAGGAGAGCCATGATGTCATCGGGCGCCGACCATACGTCGCAGCAGGACGCCCCGGGCCGGGACTTCTCGGACCTTCGGGCGCTGTTCATCAACTGCACACTGAAGAAGACGCCGCGGGAGTCTCACACCCGGGGGCTGCTTGACGTTTCCCGGTCGATCATGGAGAAGCAGGGCGTGGCCACGGAGGTGATCCGTGCGGTGGACCACGAGATCGCCAGCGGCGTCTACCCGGACATGACGGAGCACGGGTGGGACGTGGACGAGTGGCCGGCGCTCCAGGAGAAGGTGATGGCGGCGGACATCCTGGTGCTGGGCACGCCGATCTGGCTGGGTGACAAATCGTCGGTGTGTACGCGTGTGATCGAGCGGCTGTACGGCAGCTCGGGTGACCTGAACGAGAAGGGGCAGTACGCCTACTACGGCCGGGTGGGCGGGTGCATCGTCACCGGGAACGAGGACGGGATCAAGCACTGCGCCATGAACATCCTCTACTCGCTGCAGCACCTGGGCTACACCATCCCGCCCCAGGCCGACGCCGGCTGGATCGGGGAGGCGGGGCCGGGGCCCAGCTACCTGGACGAGGGCTCGGGCGGCCGGAAGAACGAGTTCACGCAGCGGAACACCACGTTCATGACGTGGAACCTCCTGCACCTGGCCCGGATGCTGAAGGACCGGGGCGGCGTGCCGGCCCACGGCAACCAGCGGTCGGAATGGGACGCCGGGTGCCGGTTCGACCACCCGAACCCGGAGTACCGGTGACGGGCGTCAGAAGAGCGACAGCCTGACGTAGCGTCCCGGGTTCTCCTTCAGGTCCATGAGCAGGGCGTCGAGGTGGTCGGTGGTGACGACGAGCCGGTCGTAGAGCGCCGGGTCGTTGAGCAGCCTGCCGGCGGTCCCCTGGCCGCCGTCCACCTTCGCCAGCACGCTCTCGAGGGAGAGGGTGGCACGGCCCAGGCTCTCTGAGAGCCGGGCCAGTCGGGCCGATGTGGTCTCCAGGTTGGCCAGCGTGGCCTCGAGCTCGTGCGGGTCCGTGACCTCCCGGAGATTGGCCGTGGTGGCCGCCAGGTTGCCCATGGTGGCGTTCAGCGCCTCGGCCTGATCGCCCATCAGCCCCCGGGCCTCGGCCAGTGTCCGCTGCAGCTCCGCGGTGGCCGCGGTGATGTTCTCCAGCGACCCGTGGATCCCGTCCACCGTGCGGGGCCCCAGGATCTCACCGGCCTGGTCACTCAGGCTCTCCACCCGGCCGGCCAGGTCGGTGCCGGTCCGGCCGGGGATCGTGTCACCGTCGTCGAGCCGGCGGGCGGAGGGCGATCCGTCGTGGAGCACGATGGATTGGGCGCCGAACACGTCCACCGCCTGGAGCCCGGCGGTGGCGTCGGCGGCGGCGGGGACCCGTCGGTTCAGCCGGGCCCGCACCACCACGCCGCCTTCTTCGGCGAACGCCAGCTCCTTGACCTCTCCTACGGGCACGCCCCGGAAGAGGACCGGATCGCCCCGCTTCAGCCGCTCCGCCGACTCGAAGCGGACGTAGAGCGCCGCGCTGTCGGCGTTGAGGCCGCGGTCGGTGAGCCAGAGGAACATCCCGGCGAAGACGACGAGGGCGAGGAGCGCCAGCCCGCCGATTCGGGTCAGGTCCCGGCCCCGGGCGAGATTGTCCATTACGCCGCCTCCGTGGCCAGGTCCTGCACGCCGCGGAACCGGAGGATGGCGGGGTCGTCGGAGGCCATGAAGTCATCGGCGGGGCCGTCGAAGCGGATGCCGCCTTCCGCCAGGAGGACCACGCGGTCCACCACGGGAACGACGATCTCGATGTCGTGGGTCACTACCAGGCTCGTGGCCTCGCACGCCCGGCGAGCGTTCAGGATGACCTGGGCGATGGCCGCCACGTTTTGTGGGTCGAGCCCCGTGGTGGGCTCGTCGTAGAGGAGGTAGTCCGGGTCGTTCATGAGCGCCCGGGCCACGCCCACACGCTTCCGCATCCCGCCGGACACCTCGCCCGGCAGCCGGTCGAGGATCTCCACCGGCAGGTTCACGGTGCCCAGCGCCTTCTCGATCCGGAGCGGGCAGAAGTCCGGGTTATCGTCACACCGCTCGTCCTCGAGGGCGAGGCGCAGGTTGTCGCGAATGGTCAGCGAGTCCAGGAGCGCCGCGTCCTGGAAGACGTAGCCGATCCGGCGCCGGAGCCGCTTCAGCTCCGCGTGGGAGGTTTGCGGCACGGAGACCTCATCGACGCGGATGTCGCCGGCGTCGGGCGTCTCGAGCCCGGCGATGCTCTTGAGGAGCACGCTCTTCCCGGTCCCGGACGGCCCCAGGAGGGCCACGATCTGGCCGGTCTCGATCCGGAGGTCCAGTCCCTCCAGGATCGGGCGGCCGCCGTACGCCTTGGTCAAGCCTTCGATCTCGATCATATGCGTATCACCTTCAGGAGTGGTGCGAGTAGACTGTCGAGTACGAGGATGGCGGTCAGCGTGGCCACCACCCCGCGGGTCGTGGCTTCCCCCACCCCGGTGGACCCGCCCCGGGCCCGGAGCCCCACGTAGCTGGCGGTGAACGTGATGGCGAAGCCGAACACGGTGCCCTTGATAAGGGCGAAGAAGAGAGGGAAATCACGCATGTAGAACTTCACGCCGTAGATGAACTCGGCGCCGGTGATGGGGGTGACGAGGATCGCCGCGCCGTAGCCGGCGGCCAGCGACGCGGCCAGCGCCAGCGCTACGAGGATCGGACCGGCCAGGACGCCGGCCAGGACCCGGGGCAGGACCAGGTAGACCACGGGCTCGCGGCCGATCATCTCCAGGGCGTCCACCTGCTGGGTCACCTTCATGGCGCCGAGCTCCGCGGTGATCCGCGCGCCCACGAGACCGACGAGGGCGATGGCCGTCAGGAGCGGGGCCAGCTCGGTGACTACGCTGGCCGCCACCACGCTCCCGATGACCCAGAGCGGCAGCGCCGCCTGGAACTGGTAGCCCGTCTGCTGGGACGTCACCGCGCCACCCAGCGCGGTGAGGAACAGCACCAGCGGCAGCGCACCGAGGCTCTGGCGCCGGAGCTCGATGACGAACAGCCCGAACCACTTGCGGGGCCTGCGGAGCGCCCGTACCAGTGCCACGAGCAGGAGCGCAATCCGCCCCAGGTGCCCGAGCCATGCCCGGACACGGCCTTCGCGCTGCGCCGTCTCTGTCATCGTTGTATTCATATCGCCTCCGGGTACAGAAGTGGGCGACCGCCCGGAATGTTCCCGTTCCGGCCCGGCCGGGGTTCCGGAACACCGGTTGCAGCCCGGAAGTCGTACAAGGGATATCCAGTTGAAAGGTGGCGGCAATGCTGATTCCAGAGCTGGCGGGACTGACGGACGTGACGCTCCTCCTGCTGCGACTGATGATCGCCGCGGTGTTCGCTACGAGCGGGTGGTCCCACATGTCGGATCCCGAAGGGCGGGCCGAGAGCATCGGGATGTCACCCGCGTTCACCCGGGTGCTGGGGATCGCCGAGGTGCTGGGCGCTCTCTCCGTGGCAGTGGGCCTGTACGCCCAGGTCGGAGCGGTCATCCTGGCCGGTGTGATGCTCGGTGCTATCCAGAAGAAGGTATTCGTCTGGAAGTCGGGGTTCTGGGGAGACCAGAGCCAGGGCTGGTACTACGACCTGCTCTACCTGACCTGCAGCCTGGTCATCCTGACTACGGGCGGCGGGGCCATCACCATCACGTAGCGGACGGATGCGGAACCCCCCGGGCGCCCTATCGGTTGGGTTGCTGTCATGAGCGTGCCCATCGCCGATTACGCACTCCTGTCGGACTGTCACCGGGCCGCCCTCGTCTCCCGGGCCGGTTCCGTGGACTGGCTGTGCGCCCCAAGGTTCGACTCACCGGCGGTGTTCGGCCGCCTCCTGGACGAGGGCGCCGGTCACTGGAACATCACGGTCAGCGGAGAGGCGGGACGCGCCGGGGCTACTACTCCGGCGGGTGGAGTGTGTCCGGGGCAGCGTGCGGCTGGAGGTAGAGTTTGTGCCGCGACCCGAGTACGGCCTCGTACACCCCGTGCTGGAACGCTGTGAAGGGGGTCTCCGGTCCCGTGGCGGTCCCCTCTCCATGGTGCTCTCATCGCCGATCTCGCTGGATGTCGATGGATCAGTCGCCCGGGGCAGCTTCGAGCTGGAAGAGGGGGAGAGTCTCCACTTCGCCCTTCATTTCCGCCCGACGGCATCGAGCGATCCGGAGGTGTGGGCCTCCGACGCCATCGCCGAGCGGCTGGCCGAGACCGTGGACGCGTGGCGGAGCTGGGCCGAGATGCACCAGAGCTACCAGGGCCCCTGGGCCGACCTCGCGCACCACAGCGGCCGGGTATTGCAGGGGCTCACGTACAGCCCCACCGGCGCCATCGTGGCGGCGCCCACCACGTCACTGCCGGAGGCCATCGGCGGGAAGCGAAACTGGGATTACCGCTTCGCCTGGATCCGGGACGCCACCCTCACGCTGGAGGCGCTGTGGGTCGCCGCGTGTCCCGACGAGGCCCACCACTTCTTCGACTTCCTGACGGGCGCGAGTCTCGGCCGACTGCGACGGGGGGATCCTCCGCAGATCATGTTCGGGATCGGGGGTGAGCACGAGCTACCGGAGCGCGAGATCCATCGGTTGGCGGGGTGGAGGGACAGTCGGCCCGTTCGGGTCGGAAACGGCGCGTTCCAGCAGAAGCAGCTGGATGTGTACGGCGAGATCTTCGGCGCGCTGGTCCGGCTGCGCGAGCAGGTGGATCCGGATCCGACGCTGGTGGAGTTCCTGAAGGCGCTGGCGGACCAGGCGGCCCGACGGTGGGAAGAGGAGGATCACGGGATCTGGGAGATCCGGGGCGAGCCGCGACCGTACGTCCACTCGAAGCTCATGTGCTGGGTGGCCCTCGACCGGGCCATGGGGATGACCGACATCCTGAAGCCGTCCCAGGAGAGACTTCAGCGGTGGAGGGACGCGCGAGACGCAGTCAGGGAGGCCATCGAGACCCGGGGTTGGAGCGAGGCCCTGGGCTCCTTCCGGCAGAGCCTGGATGACGACGCGTTGGACGCGGCCTCGCTCCTGATCCCCATCGTCGGGTTCCTCCTGGCGGACGACGAACGGGTCCAGTCGACGATCCGGGCGGTGGAGGAGCACCTGACGGACGATCACGGCCTGGTTTACCGCTACCACAGTGACGACGGTTTCCGTGACGGCGAGGGGACGTTCCTCCTCTGCACGTTCTGGTTGGCCCATGCCCTTGCGCTGGCGGGTGATGTGGGCCGGGCCCGGGAGGTGTTCGAGTGCGGGCGGTCATTCATCAACGACGTGGGACTCCTCTCGGAAGAGGTGGATCCCGCCACCGGCGAGCTGCTCGGCAACTTCCCGCAGGCGTTCAGCCACGTGGGTCTCGTCACCGCGGCGTGGGCGATTCACCAGGCGGAGCAGCGTCCGTTGCGTTGAGGGAAGGGGTCGGCAAGGTACGCACCAGGTGCCGGATGAGGTGGATCCAGCTGCCGGCGCGACGCCGCCCGGCGGTTCGGGAGCGGGACGGCACCTCGACCGAGGCCTCCAGGAGATGGATCCGCGCGACCTTGCGCAGCGCTGCCGCCATGGCGATGTGCTCCAGCTCCGGGAGCCGGGGGAACCCACCGGCACCGAGATAGTGCTCACGCCGCACCAGGAGCCCCTGGTCGGGGCGTGGCAGCCCGAGGCGCCGGGTCCGTACCTCGGCCCAGCGCTCCGCGAGACGGTGCGTCGCTCCCCGGGCGGCGATCTTCGATCGGAAGGCCATGGCACACGGCGGGCGGGCCACCGCCAGTTCATCCAGGAGCCGAACGGCGCGCCCATCGAGCCGGGCATGGGCGTCGAGAAAGAGGAGCAGGGGGGCCTTTGCGGCTGCGGCGCCGACCCGCAGCTGTGCGCTCCGGCCGGGCTCCACCGGCCCCCGGGGCATGCGGGCTCCGGCCGCCCGGGCGATAGCAGCGGTGAAGTCCGTGCTTCCGCCATCCACCACGATTACCTCGTTGGGCGCCGCCAGCCGACTCAGATCCGAGAGGAGCAGCCCGACGGTGGCCTCGTCGTTCCGTGCAGCGACGATCACGCTCAGCAGGGGCTGTTTCATCGTGATTCTTCCGCGGCCGTGCGGGTCCGTCCGGTCATGCTGTCCTCTCCAGGAAATCGGTTGACTCTCCGGTGACCCAACCGGATCCCCGGGGAGAGGGTTCCTTCCCGTCGCATGCCCGGAAAAGGAGGGTCTTCGACAGCTGGAGCGGATGAGACGGAGCCGGAGTCGGCTTCCAGGTGGGCCGCCGGGATGGCTTGCCGCCAGGGCCGGATTAGCGGCGAAAGCCGCTGGGTTCATTACACCTACGGCTCTTCGCCGCATTTGTTGACGTGCAGAGCTGGGATTCCAGCGCCAGGCGGCCATGCCGGGCGGGGCA
>CAZSBL010000111.1:0-11765 GCA_964605205.1 uncultured Gemmatimonadaceae bacterium | reverse complement strand
AGGGCGCACAGCACCGGCACGATGACCAGCGCCACGAAGAGGGAGCTGGACAGCGTGATGATGAGGGTGAGGGGGAGGTAGCCCATGAACTCGCCGGCGATCCCCGGCCAGAACATGAGCGGCGAGAACGCCGCCAGGGTGGTGGCCGTGGACGCGATGATCGGCATGGCGATCTCGCCCGTGGCCAGGCGGGCGGCCTTCCAGTTGTCGTGGCCCTCCTCGATGTAGCGGTAGATGTTCTCTACCACCACGATGGCGTTGTCCACCAGCATCCCCAGCGCCAGGATCAGGCTGAACAGCACCACCATGTTCATGCTGATCCCCAGGATCCCCATGACGATGAAGCTCAGCAGCATGCTCAGCGGGATCGATGTGGCCACGAACCCCGCGTTGCGGACACCCAGGAAGAACATCAGCACCGCGAGCACCAGCAGCAGCCCGCTGATGATGTTGTTCTCCAGGTTACTGACCATGTCACGGATGTCCTCCGACTGGTCACCCGTGATCTTCACCACCGTGCCCGCCGGGAAGTCCGGCTCCATCTCGGCGATGGTGGCCTTCACCGCTTCGGCCGTCTCGATGATGTTCTCGCCGGACCGCTTCACGATGCCCAGCGTGATGACCGGGCTGCCATCGAGCCGCGCGAAGGTCTCCCGGTCCGCATACGCGAACTCCACGTCGGCCACGTCACGGACGTAGATCGGCCGACCGCCCCGCATTTCCACCACCAGGTCCCCGATGGGGGCCACTTCGTCGAACTCACCGGCCACCCGCAGCGTGTACTCCTGGTTGCCCACGTCCACCACGCCGCCGGGGATGTTCACGTTCTCGCTCTGGATCGCGTCGACCACATCGCTGAACGTGAGCCCGTAGTACTTCAGGCGAGGCAGGTCGACACCGACCTGGACCTCCCGCTCGAGTCCACCCGAGAGCTGAACCTCGAGCACAGTGGAGATCTGCTCGAACCGGTCCTGGACGTCTTCGGCCACCTCCTTCAGACGCTCCAGCCCGTACGGCCCCGAGATATTCACCTGCATGATGGGGAACTCGGACAGGTTGAACTCCATGACCGACGGCTCCTCCGCGTCGGTCGGCAGCTCCGACTTCGCCAGGTCCACCTTCTCCCGGACCTTCCGGAGCGCCTCGTCCATGTTCATCCCGGTCTCGAACTCCGCCGTGATGCTGGTATAGCCCTCCACGGACGTGGAGGTCAGCTCCTTGATCTCCGCGATGGTGTTCAGCTCCTCCTCGATGGGACGAGCCACCAGCGTCTCCATGTCCCGGGGCGCCACGCCCGGGTAGATGGTGTTCACGGCGATGAACGGCACCGTGATCTCCGGGGATGCCTCCTTGGGCACGTTCGTGTACGAGACCACGCCCATGACCGCGATGATCACCAGCAGGACCAGCGTGCTGACCCGGTGCCGCAGGGAGAAATTCGTCAGCGCGAACTGGCGGTACTCCCCCTTGTGGTGGCCCCGCGGCAGCGGGGGCCGCCCGTGGTCACGCTCCCGGGACTCCGTCATCCCTCACCGCCCATCGCCGCCGGCACCGACACCTCGACCTCGTTGGTGACCCGCAGCCGATCGCCCTCCGCGATCTGCTGCTGACCTACCGTCACCACCCGGGCCCCGGGCTCCAGCCCATCCGTCACCACCACGTAGTCGCCCCGGGTCACACCCAGCGTCACCGGCCGGGCCGCCGCCGTCGGGCCGTCCGCCGTCTCCCGCGCCACGTAGGCCACGTACCCGTTCTCCCGCCGCATCACCGCGTGGCGCGGGACCGCCAGCGCGCCCTCGATGGTGCGCCGGGCGATCTGGACGTTGGCCACCATCCCCGGCTTGATCCCCAGCCCCGGGTTCGGGACCACGACCTCGACCTCGAACGTCCGGCTGTCCCGGTCCACCGCAGAGCCCACGAAATCCACCCGGCCCGTGTACTCCCGGCCGGCCAGGGCATCCACGTCGACCCGAACCTCGGCACCGGCTGCGATGTCGGACGCGTACCGCTCCGGCACCCCCGCCACCACCTTGACCGTATCCACGTCCAGGATCCGCCCGATGGGCGTGCCGGGGCTCACCATGCTGCCCACTTCGACCATCCGGCCATCGAGGATCCCGGCCACCGGCGCCCGGACCGTCGTGCGATCCAGCCTCGCCCGCAGCACCCGGGCCTGGGCCGCCGCCGCCTCGGCATTGGTCCGTGCCTGCAGGTACTGGATCTCGGTGCCCACCGAGTCCGTCTCCCACAGCCGCTTCTGCCGTTCCCACTGCTCCCGCGCCAGCTCCGCCTGGGCCTCCGCCTGGTCGAGCTGCGCCCGCAGCACGTCATCATCGATCTTCACCAGCGCCTCGCCGGCGGCGACCCCCGATCCCTTCGTCGCCAGCAGCGCCTCGATCACGCCGCCCTCCTCGGCGGCCACCGTCACGTCTCGCTCGGCCTCCACGGTCCCCACCACCCGGACGAAATGGGTGAAATCACCGGGCCGCACCTCCACGACCTCCACGTTCATCGTCCGGACTGTCGGCTCCGACGACTCCTGAGCCTGCATCCCATCGGCCTCCCCACAGCCCGCCAGCGCCACGCCGGCCACGGCCAGCGCCGCCATCGCTCCGATTCGCTCCGTCATCATGTCCCCGCCTTATCGCTGAAGGGCGACCGCGCCGCCCCCATCCACCATGGGTACCACCCCGACCGCGGCGTCCAGCCGGGCCTGCGTGGTGAGATAGTCGTACACCGCCTGCGCGTAGTTGAACTCGCTCTGCCGCAGCGCGAGCTCCGCGTCCGTCACCTGCAGCTGGCTGCCGGTCCCGGCCTCGTACTCCGAGCGGGCGATCTCGTAGCCCCGGCGCGCCTGCTCCACCGCGCGCCGCTGCGCCAGCGCCCGGTCCCGCGCTTCCTCCGTCTGGTCGCGCAATGTCCGGACCTCGTTCAGCGCCTGATCCCGGGCCAGCTCCAGCTGCGCCGTCACCTGCTCCACCACCGCGCCGAGCCGGCTGACCCGCGCCGGACGCTGGAGCCCGCTGAACAGCGGCACGCTGACCTCGAGACCCACCGCGCTCGACGACGCGTTCTGGTCTCCGAAAAAGGTCGGGCTCCCGTTCCCCTGACCGCTGGCCGTCCACGTCCCGAAGACCGAGATCTGCGGCAGGTACCGGGTGACCTCCACCGTGCGCTCCGTGCTCCGCAGCTCCTTCGTCAGCACGAGCTGCTGGATGTCCGAGCGCCTCGCCAGCGCCAGCCGGAGCACCTCTTCCGTCGGCAGCGCCTCGGCCCGGATCGGACGGTCAAGGAGGAGCGCCGCGTCGCTTTCCACGCCCCCGTCCTCCCCGAGCTCCACCGCCAGCAGAGACCCCGCCAGCTCCAGCCCGCCAAGCGCCTCACGACCCATGGCGATGGCCAGCGAACGACGCGCCGTCGCCATCGCGTTCTCGGTCCGGGCCACGTTCGGCTCCAGGTTCGACAGCTCCACCTCGAAGCGCAGCACCTCGTAGTCCGAGGCCAGCCCCGCCTCGTTCAGCTTCCGGGTCTCCTCCAGGACCCGCGCCACCCGGTCCCGGCTCTGCCGCGTCAAACGGAGCTGCTCCTGCGCCAGCAGCACGTCGTAGTAGCGGAGCCGCGCCTGCGTGGCCACCTGCTGCGCCTGGCCACGCAGCGCTTCCTGCTGCAGCGCCTCGAACCGGCCCGCCGCGCTCACCCCCAGGAACGCCGCCGCGTTGAACAGCGGCTGGTCCGCCCGGGCCTGCGCGAACCACTGGTTGTCCGACCCGAACTGCACGCCGATCACATCGCCCGGTCCCGCGGTCGGATCGAAGATCACCGCCGGCAGGAACTGCGTCGGCACCTCCAGATTCCGCGTGTAGCTCGCGTTGAAGTTCACCTTCGGCATGATGCTGCCCCACGCCTCCCGGGCCTGATCCTGCGCCGCCTCCAGCTGCCAGCGCGCGTTCCCCAGCTGTCGGTTCGCCTCCAGCGACGCCGCCACCGCGTCCCGCACGGTCAGCTGACCCGTCTCCGGCACCTGCGCATCCGCCACCGGCGCCAGCAGCACCAGCGCCGCCACCGCCAGTCCTACGCTCCACCCAACGCTCGCCCTCCGCTCTCCTCGAAACGTTCTTTCCATCGGTATCGGTTTCCCCTATCTCGGTAGCCAGCCCTGGCCCAGCGCCTCGATGGCGCTCTCGATCAACTCCATGAACTCCTCGTGGCTGCTCACCCGCTCCTGCAGGTGACCGCTCAGGTATAGCGACGTCAGGCCGTGAATCAGCCCCCACCCCACCACCGCCGCCCGCTCCGGATCGCCCACCGCAGCCTCACCCGACTCCATCGCCCGACGGAGCAGCTCCTCCCCACGGTTCCGCGACGCCGGCAGGATGTCGAGCTCCGACCCCGGCTCCGGGCACTGCTCCAGCTGCGCTACCGCCGGCATCTTGAACATCGCCCGGAAGTAGCCCGTGTTCTCCAGCGCGAACCGAGCGTAGCCACGCCCCGTCGCCGCGTACCGCCGCAGGGGGGGCGCGTCCCGGCCGACCTTCGCAACTTCCGCCTCCATCGACTCGCCCAGCCGCTTGAACCCTTCGGTCATCACGCTGCGCAGCAGCTCATCCTTGTCCTGGAAGTACTGGTAGATCGTCCCGGGCGAATGCCCGATCCGCACCCCCAGCGCACGCATGGACAGGGCGTCCAGCCCCTCCTCACTCACGATGTCACGGGCCGCCTCCACGATCCGCTCCCGGACGTCCCCTCGCTCCGTCTCTCGCTCTGCCGTGCTCATCCCGCCTCATGGTCTCTGGAAACCGCTCCCCGCACCGCTTGAACGGCGTTCAGGGAACCAGGTCTGAACAGTGTTCAGGGGCCGGAGTCTAAACGGCGTTCAGATTGACGTCAAGGGGGGACCACAGCAACCCGGAGACCGTAGCGCTGTCCGTATTTTCGTGACGCGTCAGGTCGCGACCACCAGCTCCCGCACGGCGTCGGGGTCCTTCGGCAGGTCGGCCGAGAGGACGTCGTGGCCATGGTCGGTGATGAGGACATCGTCCTCGATACGGATCCCGATCCCGCGGAAGGGGTCGGGGACGTCGGGGTCGTCGGCGCCGATGTAGAGGCCGGGCTCCACGGTGAGGACCATCCCGGGTTCCAGGGGCCGGGCCTCACCGTCGCGGACGTAGGTACCCACGTCGTGGACGTCGAGTCCGAGCCAGTGGGAGGTGTTGTGGGGGTAGTAGGGCTTCCAGGCGGCCTCGTTCTCCAGGAGCGTGTCGGGGTCGCCGTCCAGGATCCCGAGGTCGGCCATCCCATGGACGAGTACCCGGAGCGCGGCGGTGTGCACACCGTTCACCGGGGCGCCGGGGGCACACGCGTCGATGGCCGCGCGGCTGGCCGCCAGGACCACGTGGTAGACATCGCGCTGGGCGGCCTCGTACCGTCCGCTGACGGGCACGGTCCGGGTAAGGTCGGCGTTGTAGATCCGGTGCCGAGCGCCGGCGTCGAGGAGGAGCAGGTCGCCGTCGCGCATGACCCGGCGGTTGGCCGTGTAGTGGAGGAAGGTGGCGTTGGGGCCGGACGCGGCGATGGTGGCGAAGGCCGGGCCGTCTGCGCCGGCGCGTCGGAACGCGCTCTCGGCGGCGGCCTCGACCACCCATTCGCCCACCCCGGGCCCGGCGGCGGCCAGCGCCTCCCGGAACCCGGCGACGGTGATCCGGACGGCATCGCGGATCGCCGAGATCTCCGCGGGCGCCTTCACGATCCGCATCGGATCGAGGATCAGCCCGGGATCGACCAGGGCAGCGGGCCCACGCCCGGACCGCTGCCGGGCCGCTCGCCCGCCGCCGAGGATGTCCAGGACCAGGTTCTCGACATGGGCCGGGCCGGAGCCGACGCGGAAGTGGATCCGGTCCACCCCCTTCAACAGCGACGGGAGCCGTTCGTCCAGCGCATCGCTGGGGTACGCCGCATCGGCGCCCACCCGATCCCCGGCTTCCTCGACCTCCTCCCGTGGCCCCGTCCAGAGCTCCCGCTCCGGGTCGCGGTCCCGGACGAAGAGGGTGAACGGCTCGTCGGCCGACGGGCAGAGCACCGCCACGGCCTCCGGCTCCTCGTAGCCGGTGAGGTACCAGAGGTCCGGCTCGACCACGTAGCGCAGCTCGATGTCCCGGCCCACCACGATCTCCGGTGCGGCGGGCAGGATCATGGCGGAGTCATCGCCGAGCGCCTCCAGCACGCGCCGGCGGCGCCCGCTGAAGGCGTCGGCTGCCGTCTTCTCAGTCATGGGCGGCATTGTAGGGCAAACGCTACGGCCTCGACAGGCTGATGAGGGGATGATCCGTGCGATGCAGGCTTCGCGGCGGAGGATTCTGGCTTGGTCGGTCGTCCCGATGCGGGGATGAGGAGTTTGCGGGGGAAGAGAGTGCTGGAGCGATGCGGCGCCGCGAATCCTGCCCCACCAGAAGCGTCGGCCCCCGGCAAGGCCTCCCCCGGGGAAAAGCCGTCAGCCCTTCAACACCCCCAACGGCCGCAGCCGCACCACCTTCCGCCCGATCCCCGCGGCATCGACCACGTCGACCACGTTGGCCACGTCCTTGTACGCCTCGGGGATCTCCTCGGCCACGGTGCCGAAGGAGGAGGCCCGGACCTCGATCCCCCGGTCTCCGAACTCGCGGCGCAGGTCCCGGCCCTTGGCGGTCTTTTTGGCCTGGCGTCGGCTCATGCGGCGGCCGGCGCCGTGGCAGGTGGAGCCGAAGGTCTCGCTGTAGGCGCCGTCGGTACCGAGGAGCACGTAGGAGTAGCGGCCCATGTCACCGGGGATGAAGACGGGCTGGCCCAGGTCCGTGTAGGCGTCGGGCAGCTCGGGGTGGCGGGGCGGGAAGGCGCGGGTGGCGCCCTTCCGGTGGACGCACAGCCGTCGCTCCCGCCCGTCCACCTCATGGGTCTCCCACTTGGCGATGTTGTGGGCCACGTCGTAGACCAGGCCGATCCCGAGCTCCTCCCACGGCCGGTCAAAGACGGCGGCGAACGCCTCGCGGACCCGGTAGCTCATCATCTGGCGGTTGGCGAACGCGTAGTTGGCGGCGGCGCTCATGGCGCCCATGTAGCGGTCGGCCTCGGGGGAGTCGAGGGGGGTGCACGCGAGCTGCTTGTCGGGCAGGTCGATGCCGTGGCGCTTCACCGAGTCCATCATGACCTGGAGGTAGTCGTCGCAGACCTGGTAGCCGAGCCCCCGGGAGCCGGAGTGGATGAAGACGGTCACGGTGTCGGCCTCGAGCCCGAGACGCCGGGCCGCCCCATCGTCGTAGACCTCGTCCACGTAGCCGAGCTCGATGAAGTGGTTCCCGGAGCCCACGGTCCCGAGCTGGTCGCGGCCCCGCTGGATCGCCCGGTCGCTGACCTCGTCGGGGTCGGCGCCGTCGATCCGGCCGCCGGCCTCCATGTGCGCCAGGTCGGACTCGGTGGCGTAGCCTTCGTCGAGGGTCCACTCGGCGCCCCGCTCCAGCACGTCCCGGATCTGGGAGGCCGAGAGCTTGAACCGGTCGTAGCCCTGGCCCACGCCCGCCGGGATCCGGTCGTAGAAGCGGTCCATCAGGCGACCGAGCCGCTCCCGCGCGTCGTCGGCGGTCAGCTTCGTTCGCAGCAGCCGCACGCCGCAGTTGATGTCGTAGCCCACGCCGCCGGGGCTCACCACGCCGCCCTCCTCGGGATCGAACGCGGCTACCCCGCCGATGGGGAAGCCGTAGCCCCAGTGGATGTCGGGCATCCCGATGGAGCGACCCACGATCCCGGGCAGGTGCGCCACGTTGGCCACCTGCTGCACGGCCTCATCGCTCCGGATGTCCTCCATCAGCGTGTCGCTGGCGAAGATCAGCCCCTCCACGCGCATCCCGCCCTGCTTCGGGACCCGCCAGCGGAAAGCGTCGATCTGCTCGACCTGCAGCTCACTCATGGTGATCCTCCGTGGCTCTCCTGCACCTACACGTCGAAGATGACTCGCGCCGCCCAGCCGCCCTCGGTCCGCTCGACCCCCAGCTCGTGGTAGGTCACGCCCTTGATCTCCCGCACGGCCGGTGCCGCCGGCTCCGTCTCGAGCCGGGCCTCGAGCACCGTCTCCCCGAGGCGGTCGAAGGTGGCCCGCGCGTAGTCGGCGTGGCGGGTCTCGTGGAGGAAGAGCAGCTCCCGCAGCCAGTCGGCCAGGAGCGCGGGGGCGTCCTCGGCCTCGAGCTCCATGGAGAGCACCTCCACGCCCCGGGCGTCCTCGAGCCCCGAACGGTCGGACGCCCCGTCAGCTTCGGACAACGACGCGGCTCCGGGCTCCTCGTCGTCGAGCCCCTGCAGCAGCGCCAGCATCCCCACGGCGGCCCGGTGGAAGAGGAGCTCCAGCGACGGGGCCTCGAGGTCGATCCCCACATCGGCGGTGTGATCGAGGAAGGTGATCCCTTCGTATCCGTCGTTCGGGTCGGTCACAGCGGCTCCGGTTCGTCCCAGGTCTCGCTCCAGAAGCGCTCCTCCTCTTCGGCGGCCTCGTCGAGGTCGAGGGGCTCGTCGCGTTCGACCCGGCCGCTGGCCTCGATCCGGCGGATGTCGGCCTCGCTCAACGCCTGGTCCCGCATCCGGCGGAGCCGGCGTCGATTCGCCCACCACGCCCCGGCCACCAGGACGGCGGCGGCGGCGAAGAGCCAGCCGGTCACGCCTCGCCGGCCTCCTCGGCCGCGGCCTCGCGGTCCGGGGCCGGCGCCTCCTCCGCGTCCCGCTTGCACGTGATACACAGCTTGGCCCAGGGAACCATGGCGAGGCGCTCCACCCCGATCTCTTCGCCGCAGCTCTCGCACACGCCGAACTTCTCCGGCTCCTTGTAGAGGCGGCGCAGCGACTCGTCGATCTCCATCAGCTGCTCACCCTCGGCGTGGGCCAGGAGGAACTCCTTCTCCTCCTCCATGGTGTCGGTCCCCTCGTCGGCCATGTGCAGAGGGTACTTGGTGAGGCCATCATCGCCCTGCTCGAGGCGCTCCTGGAACCGCTCGTCGATCTCCGCCAGGATCTCGATCCGCTCCTTCCGCTCCTCCAGGAGCCGCTCCTCGATCCGCTCGCGCTCCGCTTTCTTCATGGTCTCCTCTGCTCGGCCTGCGGTCTGGTGTACCCGGGATTACCGATGGGCAACTTGCGTTCCTCGACCCCGCGGGCGGACGCGCCCAGGAGCTAGCCGGTGGTGTCGGTGGCGGCGGCCAGGGGGAGGAGGAACTCCGGGATCGGCAGCTCCGCGCGCCGGGTCGACTCGAAGGTGCCGTCGCCATCGGCGTCCCAGCTCTCACGCTCCACCACTCCGTCGCCATCCAGGTCGTACAGCCGCTTCCGCACCGTGCCACCCTGCCCCAGCAGGATCACGCGCCCACCCGTCTCCGTGCGCCAGAGCGTGCTCCGCATCGGCCTCGGGTTCTGCGGCTCGCCGCACTCGGCCATCCGGCTCCCGACGAAGCGCATCGGGCCCACCTCCACGGGGGCCGTGTCCACCACCACCGGGTACGACGGAGGTGGCGGCGGCATCTCGACGTCCAGGAGCGCGCTGTCGAGCCGCACCGTAAGGGTGCCGGTCCGACGCTGTCTGAGGTCGCCGCCCTCGAAGGAGAAGAAGATGCGCACGTCCCGCAGCGTCGACACCGGCGGCGGCGGCGCAGGGATGAACTCGGGTACCGAGTCTCCGAGCGTCACGCAGTGGACGGCAGGGAGGATCACCTCGAGCCACACCGTGTCGAGGGCGGGCAGGAGGGCGGGCAGGCGCTCCGGCTGGACGGGGCCGAGCCCCGGCTCCACGACGTACCGGACCAGCGGGGAGCCGGCCTCGAGGGACGGGACCAGCCGCCCCTCCGCATCCGACAGCCGGTACTGGGCGGGCAGGCTCAGCGTGAGCCGCTCCGGCCGGGCCGCCCGCTCACCTGCGCTCCGTACGCCCAGCACCAGCGGCACCCGCACCTCGTCACCCGTGTTGTCCCGCCATGCGGCAGGCACATCGAGCGTGTCGTGGAACGTGCCCTCGGGGCCCAGCGCCACCAGGTGGAGCGTTGGGTCGGGCACCCGCTCGGGGAGCGCTCGCACCACCAACACCACCGCCACCACCACCGCCAGCCCGATGAGCCAGCGGCGGTCGAAGCGCGGGAGGCGACGGCGGGCCATGGCTAGGTGTACTTCAGTCCGCTGCCGGTGTTGAAGAGGACCACCGCTTCGTCCACACGGATCAGCTCTCGCTCCAGCATGATGGGAATGGCGGCCGCCGTGGCGCCGCCTTCCGGCGTCGCGAACACCCCGGTGGTGGCGCCGATGGTGTCCACCCACTCGGCCATGGCCTCGTCGGATACGGCGATGGCCGCCCCGCCGGACGCCCGGATCGCCTGCAGGATCAGGAAGTCACCGATGGCCGACGGGACCCGAAGCCCGGAGGCGTACGTCTCGGCGTCGATCCACGGCTCGGCGCTCTCGGCGCCCGCCTCCCACGCCCGCACGATCGGGGCGCACCCCGTGCTCTGGACGCTGATCATCCGGGGCCGCTCCGACCCGATCCAGCCCAGCTCCTCCATCTCGTCGAACGCTTTCCACATCCCCACCAGCCCCGTACCGCCGCCGGTGGGATAGACGATCACGTCCGGCAGCCGGCCAAGCTGCTCGAACAGCTCGTACCCCATCGTCTTCTTCCCTTCCACCCGGTACGGCTCCTTCAGCGTGGAGACGTCGAACCAGCCGTGCTCCTCGGCGCCCCGCGCGATCATCTTCCCGGCGTCCGTGATCAGCCCGTCGATGAGTTCCAGCTCCGCCCCCAACGCCCGCATCTCCGCCACGATCGGTCGAGGTGTGTCCTTCGGCGCCGCCACGTGGCACGCCATCTCCGCCGCCGCCGCGTACGCCGCCGCCGCCGAGCCCGCGTTCCCGGCCGTGGGCAGCGCCACCGCCTCCATCCCGACCTCCTTCGCCCGCGACACCGCCAGCGCCAGACCCCGGGCCTTGAAGCTGCCCGTCGGGTTCTGCCCCTCGTCCTTCACCCACACCTGCTCCAGCCCCAGCGCCTCGGCGAGCCGGGGCGCATCGAGGAGCGGCGTGAACCCTTCACCGAGGGTGATCCGGTACTCCGGCGCCCGGACTGGCAGCACCTCCGCGTAGCGCCAGAGCGTAGGCGCCCGCTGCACCAGCGCCGCCGGGGTGAACCGTCCCCGGAGCGGGGCCAGCTCGTAGCGAGCCAGCAGCGGCTTCTCACAGCACGGCGAAGTGCGCCAGGGCGTCTCCGTGTCGGCGTAGGCGGCGCCGCACATCCCGCACTCCAGGTAGGCGGCACCGGGGGGCGCCAGCAGCGTGATATCCGTCATGGTATCGGTGGGCTATGTGTGCATGGTGTGGGAAGCAAGATAGCTTGCAGACCTGTAGATGCCAGCGACGGGGCCGACGGCGCGGTGCAACCCTCCCGGCCGCTGGCCGCATCCCAAGGGCGACACCAACGATTCCACCGAACGACGAGACGTGGACGGCACGGCCGAACAGACCCTGGTCCGCCAGGCACAGCAGGGTGACGAGGCGGCGATGCACACACTCTACCGACGCTACGCGCCGAGAGTGTACGCCGTGGTGCGCCGTATCGCCGGCACCGACGCCCTGGCCGAGGACTGGGCCCAGGAGGCGTGGATCCGGGCGTTCCGGGCGCTGCCGACGTTCCGGGGAGACAGCGCCTTTGGCACCTGGCTGCACCGGGTGGCGGTGAACAGCGCGCTGCAGGGGAAGCGGTCGCGGAAGCGGCA
>CAZSBL010000110.1:0-11920 GCA_964605205.1 uncultured Gemmatimonadaceae bacterium | reverse complement strand
GGGCCCCACCACCCGCGGCTGATAGGCGTCACGCTCCGCGGTGAGCGCCAGCGTCAGCGGCCCCGGCCAGAAGGCCTCGGCCAGGCGCCGGGCGTCGCCGGTCCACGAGAGCCCGGGGACATCCTCCGGCCCGCCGATCAACAGGAGAAAGGGCCGGATCCCCTTGAAGCGGGCCAGCGCCTCCAGGGCTTCGGTCCGCAGCGCGCAGCCGAGGCCGTACACCGTCTCGGTGGGGTACGCGATGATGCCGCCGCTCCTCAGGTGCTCCGCCACCGCCCCGGCCATCGCAGCCCGGTCCGACGCCGTGGCGTACGTCACCACCGCAGTCACCGACTGGCGTCCCGCAGCAGGTGTTCGGCCAGGCGCAGGTCTTCCGGACGGGTGATCTTCAGATTGCGCGTATCGCCCTCGACCACCACCACCCGACCGCCGTAGCGCTCCACCAGGGCAGCGTCATCAGTGGCGGCCATTCCATCGGCGGCCGCCCGTTCGTAGGCGTCCACGATCATGGCGCGAGGGAAGCCCTGAGGTGTCTGGGCTCGCCAGAGCGCGTCCCGGTCCACCGTCTCCGTGATCCGGTGATCGTCGACCCGCTTCAGGGTGTCCGCCACCGGTACGGCCGCGATGGCGCCGGTCCCGGGCCCGATGGCCCGCAGCACACGCTCCACCACCGCCGCCGGCAGGAGCGGCCGGGCGGCATCGTGGATCAGGACGGCCTCCGCGTCGGTGGGCACCGCCGCGAGCCCGCGCCGCACGGAGTCGCCCCGCTCGGCGCCCCCGGCAACCACGATCACGTCGTCCGGCAGCTCGAACGGCGGGTGGCCCACGTCATCGGCGGGGAGCGCCACCACCACCCACTCCACCTCCGGATGCTCGAGGAACGGCCGGAGCGAGCGCAGGAGCACCGGCTCGCCGTCCAGCTCGGTGTACTGCTTGCGCACGCCCTGCCCCATCCGGAGACCGGCCCCACCCGCCGGGAGCACCGCCGCGACCCTCACCGCCGCCCCCCGAGCCCGACCTCGCCCCGAGGGCAGGGTCCATCGGGTCCGCCGCCAGCCGTCGTCGTCCTCACAGCGCCCCCAGGAGCTCGGAGACGGCGGCCACCTTCACCAGGTCCAGATCCACCACCGCCCGGGTCCGGGCCGGAACGTAGGCCGTCCGGAAGCCCAGCCGCTCGGCCTCGGCCAGCCGTCGCTCCATCTGCCCCACGCTCCGCAGCTCTCCGCCCAGCCCCACCTCGCCCACGAACACGGTGTCGGTGGCGATGGTCCGGTCCAGGAGTCCGGTGGCCAGCGCCGCCACCACACCGGCATCCGACGCCGGCTCCGTGAGCCGCACACCGCCCACGGCGTTGAGGAATACGTCCTGGTCGCCGAAGGAGAGCCCCGCCCGCCTCTCCAGCACCGCCAGCAGCAGCGACAGCCGCTGCCGATCGAAGCCCGTGGTCACCCGCTGGGGCGAGCCGTACGATGAGCGGGAGACCAGCGCCTGGACCTCCACCAGGAGCGGCCGGGTACCCTCCAGCGTCGAGACCACGGCGGCGCCACTCACCTCCCCGGTCCGCTCCCCCAGGAATAGCTCCGACGGGCTCTCCACCGCCTCCAGCCCGGCGCCGGTCATCCGGAAGACGCCGATCTCGTCCACACCGCCGAAGCGGTTCTTGTTGGCCCGCAGCACCCGGTGGTCCAGCGATCGGCTGCCCTCGAAGTACAGGACGGTGTCGACGATGTGCTCGAGCGTCCGGGGCCCGGCCACGGTCCCGCCCTTGGTCACATGCCCCACGAGGAAGACCGCGGTGCCCGACTCCTTCGCGAAACGCTGGAGCCGGGCGGCGCACTCCCGGACCTGACTGACGTTCCCGGGCGCGCCGTCAAGCTCGTCGGTGTACGTGGTCTGGATGGAATCGACCACCAGCACGTTCGGCTCCCCGCCCTGGGCCCGGTCCAGGATCTGGCCCAGCTCCGTTTCCCCGAGGAAGATCACCTCACCGGCGCCATCACCGAGGCGGTCCGCCCGCATCCGCACCTGCCCCGCCGATTCCTCGCCCGAGATGTAGAGGGCCGGATGGCCGCCGGCCTCGAGCCGGGCCGCCACCTGCAGCAGCAGAGTGCTCTTGCCGATCCCGGGCTCCCCACCCAGCAGGATCAGCGACCCCGGCACCACGCCCCCGCCCAGGACGAAGTCGAGCTCCCGGATCCCCGTGGACCACCGGTCCGTGGCGTTCGGCTGGACTTCGCTCAGCCGCGTGGGCTTTGTCTCCCGCCCCCCCGACCCACCCGCGCCGCCGGGCGCCCGCTTCCGGGTGCCGGCCTTCTTCTTCGGCTTCAGCTCCTCCACCAGCGTGTTCCACTCGCCGCACGCGGGGCACTGCCCCTGCCAGCGGGCCGTCTCGTTCCCGCACTCGGTGCAGAAGAAAACTGGTTTCGACTTCGCCATTTCGGATCGGGGTATGGCCGGGGAGAGGATCACGCCCGCGACGAACGCCGGAGCGGGGCGTGGGCGGACGCCGCGTCGTCGTGCTACCGCTACGCCATCCGCTCCGCCGGTGTGAACGACTCGAACCGGGTGCTCTCCTTGCGGAAGAAGAGCTCCACGATCCCCGTGGGACCGTTCCGCTGCTTGCCGATGATCAGCTCGGCCTTCCCCGCCAGCCCCTGCTCCTGGGCCTCCACGTCGGAGAGGTAGTACTCGGGGCGGTAGAGGAACATCACCAGGTCGGCATCCTGCTCGATGGAGCCCGACTCCCGCAGATCCGATAGCTGAGGCCGATGGTCGGTCCGCTGCTCCGGCGCCCGGGAGAGCTGGGAGAGGGCGATGACCGGGACCTTCAGCTCCTTCGACAGCGCCTTCAGGTTCCGGCTGATCTCGCTCACCTCCTGCTGCCGGTTCTCGGCGTTCCCCTGCCCCCCCGACATCAGCTGGAGGTAGTCCACCACAATCAGCCCCAGGTCGGGCTGCTCCGCCTTCAGACGCCGGGCTTTACCGCGCATCTCCAGCGCCGTCAGGGTCCCCGAGTCATCGATCCAGATCGGCGCCGTGTTAAGGTGGCCGGCCGCCTGGGCCAGGCGGACGTAGTCGTCGTCGGTGAGCCGCCCCCGCAGGAGCCGGCCCAGGTCCACCAGCGCCTCGCTGCACAGCATCCGCTGTACCAGCTGCTCCTTGCTCATCTCCAGGCTGAACAGCGCCACCGGCGTCTGCCCGGTGATCGCCGCGTGCATGAGGAAGTTGATCACCAGCGCCGTCTTCCCCATGGACGGCCGGGCCGCCACGATGACGAGGTCGCCGTTCTGGAACCCGCCCGTCTTGTCATCCAGGTCGGTGAACCCGGTCCCGACGCCGGTGATCCCGCCCTGCGCCGCCTGGAGCTGCTCGATCCGCTCGAAGGTGGGGTAGAGGATCTTCTTGAGCCAGACGAACCCTTCCCGGTCATGCGACTGGGCCACCTGGAAGATCTTGTGCTCGGCGTGGTCCAGCAGCTCCTCGACCGTCTGTTCCCCGGGCTGGTAGACCTCCTGGATGATCTCGGAGCTCGCGCTGATCAGGCGCCGCATGAGCGCCCGCTCCCGGACGATGCGGGCGTGGTACTCCACGTTCGCGGCGGTCGCGACCGCGTCCATGAGCTCGGCGATGTACGGCAGCCCACCGGCCTGTTCCAGCTCGTCGGTCTTCTTCAGCTCCTCCGCCAGCGTGGTGGGGTCCACCACCTCGCCGCGCTGGAAGAGCCGGGCCATGCATCGGTAGATCCGCCGGTGGCCCTCCCGGTAGAACATGGAGTCCTCCACCACCTCCACGGCCTTGGCCACCGCGTCCTGGTCGATGAGCATGGCCCCCAGGACGCTGACCTCGGCCTCCGCCGCGTACGGCGGCTGCCGGTCTCCACTCCGGAAGGAAACGACTTCGGCCTCAGGCGTGCTCATCCAGCACCTGTCTCATGAGTTGCAGGTCCTGCCATGTCTTGCGCGTGGCGTGGGGGCTCCGCAGCAGGTACGCGGGGTGGTACGTGGCCACCACCGGCACCCCCCGATACTCGTGCACGTCGCCCCGCAGCCGTCCGATGCTCTGCTCGCGACCGGAGAGCCATTGCGCCGCGAACTTGCCCACCGCCAGCAGGACCCGGGGCTGGATGATGTCCAGCTGGGCGTGCAGATACGGTGCGCAGGTCTCGACCTCATCCGCCATGGGGTCCCGATTGTTCGGCGGCCGGCACTTCAGCACGTTGCAGATGTACGCGCTGTCTCGCTCGATCCCCACGGCAAGCAGCAGCAGATCCAGTAGCTTGCCAGCGGGTCCGACGAAGGGCAAGCCCGTTGCGTCTTCTCTCCCCCCGGGCGCCTCCCCGACCACTACCAGCTCGGCGTCAGCGGCGCCGCGACCGAACACCACCTGCGTCCGGCCCTCGCTCAGCCCGCACTTCACGCACCCGCTGACCTCATTGGAGAGGATCTCCAGACGACGTGCGGTGCCGGTGAGCGTCTCGGCCTCCACCGCGGCGGGCTTCCCCGGGTCCGACTCTGCCGGGGAAGCGCCGGCGGCCGTTCCGGCCCCGGCTGGGGGTGTGCGGGCCGGGGCCGTCGTTGCCCGCGAGCGCCGGGCCTCGGACAGGAGCTGAATCGCCTGGTGGGCCGTTAGCTCATCCAGGAAGAGCTCGGAGAGCCCCAGCTCCCGGAGCTGCCGCAGCACGCCGGCGAGCCGGTGGCGCTCGTCCACCCCGACGCTAGTCGTCGCGGCGCGGCAGGCGCCGCTCGACGCGGTCCAGGATCCGATCCGCTACCTGCTCCTTCTCCAGCAGCGGCACGTCCTCCGACTCGCCCTCGCGCTCGATGAGCGTGACACGGTTCGTCTCCACCTCGAAGCCCGAGTCGGGGCCCGTCTCGTTCAGCACCACCAGGTCGAGCCCCTTCTCCTGCAGCTTCTTCCGGGCGTTGGCCTCCGCGTCCTCGGTCTCCAGCGCGAACCCCACCACCACGCACCCGCTCGGGCGGGAATCCGCCGTCTCGTTCAGCACGTCCGGCGCAGGCTCCAGCGGGATGCTCTCCAGCGAGGTCGACTTCTTGATCTTCTGCGTGGGCACATCCTTCGGTCGGAAGTCGGCGATGGCCGCGGCCATGATCAGGACGTCCGCGTCGGCCGCGAGCTCGGCCACCGCCGCCCTCATCTCCTCGGCGGTCTCCACCGTCGTGGCGCGTGGTCCCACCGGCGGGTCCAGCAGCGTCGGGCCCGCCACCAGCTCGACCTCCGCACCCCGCCGCCACGCCGCCGCCGCGAGGGCGAAGCCCATCCGCCCGCTCGACCGGTTCGACAGGAACCGCACCGGGTCCACGGGCTCCCGGGTCGGCCCGGCCGTGATCACCACCCGCCGTCCCTTGAGCCGGCCTTCCGGCTCCAGCGCCCGGCCCAGGTGCTCCACGATCACATCCGGCTCCTCCATCCGGCCGGCGCCCGTCCCTTCACCGTACGCCAGCGGTCCCTCGGCCGGGCCCACCAGCCGGTAGCCCAGCTCCCGCAGACGCTCGGCGTTGGCCAGGGTGGCCGGGTGCGCCCACATGGCATCGTTCATCGCGGGACAGACCAGGACCGGCGCCATGGTGGCCAGGAGGATCGCGTCCAGCAGGTCGCTGGAACGGCCGTGCGCGGCCCGCGCCAGGAAATCGGCGGTCGCGGGTGCCACACACACCACGTCAGCGGCCCGGGCCAGGCGGACATGGGTCAGCGCCTGCCCCGGCTGCAGGATCTCCGAACGGACCGGACGGCCCGTCACTCCCTCGAAGGAAACCTCGCCCACAAAAGCGCGGGCCGAGCGCGTCATCACAACGTCGACCTCGGCCCCCAGCTGCGTCAGATCTCGCGCGACCTGGACCACCTTGTATGCCGCGATGCCCCCCGTGACGCCGAGCAGGACCCGCTTGCCGTCCCAGGGACGACGCTTCGCGAGTCCGCCCGGCCCGCTCGTCACCGTCGGCCGCCCGTCAGATGCCCATCCGGCGCCGGGCGATCAGCCGGAACTCGATCCCACCGGCCGCCAGCGTGTCCAGCGCCTGCGTGGTCAGCTTGGTTCCGGTGCCCACGGGCACTGGCGCCCGCGGAAGTGCGTTCAGCTCACGAGCGTACTTGGCGGCCACCAGCACGCCGAGGTACTTGCTGCCCGTGGTCTCTGCGACCCGTTCCGGGGTTACTACGCGCATACGAATCCTCGTGGAGATGTTGGTTCCGAGACAGTGAAAGGTAAGGGGACCGGTCGGTGCCGGTCAATCCACCGGTCGCTAAGGGGAGTGACGGATGATCTCGTCGAGAGCCCGGATCATGCCCTGGGTGTGCTCCTCGAGTCCCTTGAGCCGCTCCGCCCGGGTCCACTCGGAGCGGACGATGGCCTCGATGTCGCCGTACGCCTCCTCGAGATCGTCGTTGATCACCACGTAATCGAACTCGGTGACGGCCTCGAGCTCCTTGCAGGCGTTGCTCAGACGGCGGCGGCGTTCCAGGTCTTCCTCGCTGGCCCGGCCCGTCAGGCGCTGCGCCAGCTCCTCGGCGGAGGGCGGGAGGACGAAGACCATGAGCGCGTCGGGGAACATCTTCCTGACCTGCCGTGCGCCCTGCACGTCGATATCGAGGACCACGGTCCGCCCCTGCTGGATCGCATCGGTGATCTCCTGACGCGGGGTGCCGTAGCGCCGGCCGTGGACCACCGCCCACTCCGCCAGCTTGTCGTGGTCGATCATCCGATCGAAGGTGTCGTCATCGACGAAGTGGTAGTCCACGCCGTCGGTCTCTCCGGGCCGGGCGTGCCGGGTGGTGGCGGAGATGGAGAAAACGACGTCGTCGTTGCGATCGACGAGCATCCGGGCCAGCGTGGTCTTCCCCGCGCCACTGGGGGCGGAGAGGACGACGGGCAGTGCGGGGCGCTCCATGCTCATTCTATGTTCTCCACCTGTTCGCGGAGCCGCTCGATCTCGTTCTTGATGGCGACCACCGCGTGCTCGATGTCGGCGTCGTTGGCTTTCGACCCGATGGTGTTGGCCTCCCGGTGCATCTCCTGCACGAGGAAGCTCAAGCGCTTTCCCACGGGCTCGCTGGCGGCCTCGCCGACCATGCCACGGAAGTGGTCGATGTGGCTGTGCAGCCGCACGACCTCCTCGCTGATGTCCCACCGGTCGGCGATCAGCGCGATCTCCCGGGCGAGCCGGTCCTCGTCCAGCGAAACGTCTTCAGCCAGCTCGGCCACGGCCCGGCGGAGCCGGTCCCGCTCCGCGTCGAGGCGGGCCGGGGCGCGGACCTCGATGGTGGCCAGGGCGTCGGCGATCCCGGTTAGGCGAGCCTCGAGGTCCGCCGCCAGGTTCCTCCCTTCCTCCTCACGCATGGCGATCAGCGACCGACTCGCCCGGTCCGTGACCTCCCGGAGCGCGTCCTCGTTCACGTCCGCGGTCTGGTTCTGCTCGCGGACCACCAGGTCGGCCTGCCGGGCGAGAAGGTCCACCGTGATCTCGCCCTGGAGACCCAGCTCCGCCTTCAGTCGCTCGAAGACCTGCAGGTACGCATTCGCCCGGTCCAGGTCCAGCGCCAGCGCCGGACCCGCCTTTCCTTCCCCGGCCTCGAGCCGGTAGGTGGCGTTCACGTGGCCCCGGGAGATGTGCGCTTTCAGCCACTCTTTGATCTGCGGCTCCCATCGGTCCATCGCGGGAGGAGTGCGGATGTTCGCGCTGAAGAAGCGGTGGTTCACGGCGCGAAGCTCCGCCCGCAGTACGCCCGCGGGGGTCTCCAGCTCCGCTTCGCCGAACCCCGTCATGCTCCGGATCATGAGGCCAGAACCTACAGGGAACGGCGGCGATTAGAAACCGTCGGTCGCCGCGTCGATGGGCGCGTCAGTTCCAGAACTCCCATTTCACGCCCCAGAGGATGTGCTGGCCGGGCAGCCTGTAGGTCGGCAGGTCGGTCTGGTCGCGACGGTGAAAGAGGTTGTTCCAACGCAGGAACGCCCGCACGGTCACCACCCGGATGGTGAGCTCGAGATTGGTGGCCCGGTACGCATCACTGACCTCGGTGACCGTGGCTGCATCGGCGAGGGCGAGGACGTTCATCCGGCCCCGGAAGAGGTGCTCGAAGCGGGCGAAGATCTCCAGGTTGCCACTCGACAGCGGCAGGTGGTGATACACCAGCCCCGCTCGCCAGTGGTGCTCCGGCGTATAGAGCCAACCCGGGGCATCCATCCCGACGAACCACCCCTGGATCGACAGCGGATCGAAACCGGTGGGGATCCGCACGTTCACCTCGTACCCCCGGGCCTCGCCGCCCTCGAGCGCCGTCCAGCGCTCCTCCATCGGCAGTCCGAAACTGTACGCCGAGTCGGCGGATACCCGGAGTGCGGCAGCGCCCACCGACAGGCCGCCCGACGTCAGCTGAAGCCCGGCACGGAGACCGTCCCGGGAAACGCGGAACCCGCCCGAGTCCGGGCGCGGCAGGGCCAACTCGGGTCCCGTCCCGAACAGGGAGCCACCGCGGAAGACCTCGCCGAAGGCTCGCAACCCGAAAACCGGCCCCGCGGCGGCCCGGGCCGACCAGCGACCGGTGGGATCCGCGTCGCTCCACCACCCCTGCGTAACGGTCCCGCCCACGCTGAGCCACGGGAGCGGAGCCGCTTCCGCCGCCACGTCCAGCTCCTGCGCGGGCAGGCGCGGATGCCCCCGGAATCGGAGGGCCGTGCTCACCCTCGCCGGGACCGGCCCCGGGAGCCCGGCAGCCACGCGTATTCCCCCCTGTGCGGTCCCCTCCCGGAGCGCCGGACCGCCTTCTCCGCCCAGCTCTTCCTGCAGGCGGCTGGAGCCCACGTACGCCTCCGTAGTCAGAGGGCCCACCTGCTTCCGGGCCCGTACGGCCCAGTCCGAGCGGTTGCCGAAGAGCCCGTCGCCCACGCCCGCGCGATCCAGCGTTCGCCCGCGGTACTCCACCTGCACGCCGGCGGAATCGCGCGCCCAGGTCCATTTCAGCCAGGTGACCGTGTGATTCGCGGGACCCGGCGTCAAGCCGTTGACCGAGAGCCGCTCGAATCCCAGCCCGAGGGCGCCGTCGAGGACCCGGGGCGGCAGGAAGATGCCCCGGAAATCGTTGACCCCGTAGTCGCCGGTGCCGGCCTCGATCACCGACTTGGTGCGCCCGTCATCCGGGGTAAGTGTCTCGATGCGGACGGTGGCGCCGGTCACGCCCCGCTCCACGCGGACCCGCTCCAACGCCAGGAGCGAGAGGCGCGACGGGTCGAAGGTCGGGGAGGTCATGGGATCGAGGGCGAAGCCGTCGACCATGTAGCGAATCGCCCCCGCGCCGGCCCCGAAGAGCGCGGCGCCCTCCGGCTGGGCGCCGACGTCGGCCCGGACCGGTACCACGCCGGGGATCCGCTCCAGGAGGTGGAGAAGCGAGAGGTCCGGGAGGCGGAGGAGATCGTCGCGGTGCCACTCCCACACCCCGGCGACCCATCCGGGATCCCCCACCGACCGCATCGGCGGGAGCGGTGTGGGCGCGGGAGGCACCGTGTCCACGGCGGCGGTGTCCTGTGGGGCCACCTGTTCCGGCCGCTGCTCCTCCTGCTGCCTGGGCCGCGTCCGGGTGGTATCCGGGTCCTGGGCGACCACCGGGACAGCGGTCAGCATTCCCGCCAGAATGATGAAAAACGCCCCCGACCAGTGCGGGGGCCGGGGGCGCCTCGGCGTGCGCCGCGTCACTGCTCCGCGTAGGATCGGATCCACTCGATGAACAGGCGGGTGGGGACGCCCGTGGCGCCCTTCCGGAGGTACGCCTCCGGCTCGTCCTTCCACGCCGTGCCCGCGATATCGAGGTGCGCCCACGGTACGTCCTCTACGAACGCGCGCAGGAACCGGCCGGCCGTGATGCTGCCGGCGGGCCGTCCGCCCACGTTCTTGAGGTCGGCCACCTCGCTGTCCAGCTGCTGGTGGTACACGTCCCAGAGGGGGAGTTCCCAGCACCGTTCGCCCGTCCGCTCCCCGGCGGCGCGAACGGCCTCCACCACTCCTTCATCGGAGCCCATGAGGCCGATGGCGTGATGCCCCAGGGCGATGACCACCGAGCCCGTGAGCGTGGCCGCATCCAGCATGGCCCGGGGCCCGTACTTCTCACGCCCGTACGTCAGTGCGTCCGCCAGGATCAGTCGACCCTCGGCATCGGTGTTGATCACCTCCACCGTCTTCCCCGAGTACATGCGGAGTACGTCGCCGGGCTTCGTAGCCCGTCCGGACAGCAGGTTCTCCGTGGCCGGCACCAGCGCCACCACGTTCACCCGGGGGCGCAGCCGGGCCACCGCCTGCATGGCGCCGAGCACGGCCGCCGCGCCGGACATGTCGTATTTCATCTCCTCCATCTTGGCCGATGGCTTGATGGAGATCCCGCCGGAGTCGAAGGTGACCCCCTTTCCCACCAGCGCCACGGGTGCCGCGCCCTCGGCACCGCCACGGTACTCCATGATGATGAACCGGGGCTCCTCCTCCGAGCCCGCGGCCACGCCCAGGATCCCGCGCAGCCCCTCTTCCTCCATGGCGGCCCGATCGAAGACGGTGATGTCCATCCCGCCCTCTTCGGCGATCCTGCCGGCCACCTCGGCCAGGTGCGACGGCGTGGCCACGTTCCCCGGCTTCGACGCCAGCTCGCGGGCCAGGTTCTCCCCCTCCGCCATGATCCGGCCCACATCCACGCCCGCCCGGAGCGCATCCGCGTCATCGGCGCCGGTGGCCAGGATCGACAGCGCCTCGAGCCGCACCACCGGCTCCTCATCGGGCTCGGGCGCCGACTTCAGCTCCCGATAGTCCCAGGCGGCGAGCACCGCGCCCTCGACCAGCGCACGGGCCGCCTCACGGCGGCTTCCATCACCGCCCAGCGCGGTGGGGTCGGGGAGCGCGGCGGTCAGTTCGGAGACCTTGAGGTCCTCCGCCCGGCGCACGGCGGTCCCCACCGCCCGGCGCAGCGCCTCGTGGTCGGCATCCTCGCGCTTCCCCAGGCCGGCCAGCAGCACCCGCTCCCCGGGAGCCGCGGCGTCCTCGGGGTAGACCACCACCACCTGACCGGCGCGACCGCCGAAATCGCCGCGGTCGAGGACCCGGGACAGGAGGCCGCCCAGCGCGTCATCCACGGCGGCGGCCGGCCCGGTGGGATCGGCATCATCCTGGAAGTGAAAGAGGGCAAGGAGGGGCGTACGAGCCGCCGCCGCCTCGTCCGTTCGGATCGTGATGTTCAGAGCCATCGGTTCAGTCTTCCCTGTGGTGCGCCCTCGAGGCCCTGTACCACCGGGCCGGCCGCCTCGTTCCACGCCGGGTGCTCCGTCATCAAGGGGGTCAGGTACGCTCCCCCATGGGTGGAACGGAGCGCGTCTCCGGGCCGGCGTACTCCGCCTTGGGGCGGATCAGTCGATTGTCAGCCAGCTGCTCCAGGATATGCGCCGTCCATCCGGCCACCCGGGCGCAGGCGAAGATGTTGGTGAAGAACCGCGTCGGGATTCCGAGCTTGTCGTAGACCGACGCGCTGTAGAAGTCGACGTTCGCGTAGATCTTCTTGCCGCGCTCGTCCATCGCCGTCCGCATGGCGTCACGGACGCGGTCGGAGATCTCGAACCACTTCGAGCTGCCCAGCTCCTGGCCGAGCTCCCGGAGGATGGGAGCCCGGGGGTCGAGGGCCCGGTAGACCCTGTGCCCGAAGCCCATGATCCGCTGGCCCCGCTCCAGCGCGTCCCGGATCCACGCCTCCGCCCGCTCCGGGTCATCGATCTCCCGCAGCATCTCCATGACCCGCTCGTTGGCGCCGCCGTGCAGCGGGCCCTTCAGCGTCCCGATGGCCGATGTGATGGCCGAGTACAGGTCCGCCAGAGTGGCGATGGTCACCCGGCCGGAGAAGGTGGATGCGTTCAAGCCGTGCTCGGCATGGAGGATGA
>CAZSBL010000109.1:0-12030 GCA_964605205.1 uncultured Gemmatimonadaceae bacterium | reverse complement strand
CAGTTCCGGGGCCAGCCCCGGGGCACCTTCAAGCTCCTCTTCAACGCGCTCCACGGCGCGGCCGCCGGGCTGCACCATTCGAGCGCCGTGGTGGAGGAGGACCGCTAGAGCGGGCGACGGCGCGGGCCGGCGTGCGCGGGTCGGTACTTCCGCGCACTAGCTCTGCCCCAGCGCCTCCCGGGCCATCTGGCGGTATTCGGGCAGGATCGGCTGATGGTCCACGTAGGCCGGGAGCGGCTTGCCCGACTCGGCCTGGTAGGCGTCGAGGTAGCGCTGCCAGTAGCCCCGGGCCCCGGCGTGGTCACCGAGCTCCTCGGCGGCCTGGGCCGCGACGGCCAGCCCCAGCAGGTGGTCCGGGTGATCGGCCAGGATCCGCTCCGCGGTGGCCATCGCCTGATCGGAGGACCCGGCGGTGAGGTGGAGCAGGCCGAGGTGGAAGAGCCCGTCGTCGTCCAGGTTGTCGACCATCCCGTACGCCTGGATCGCCATCGGCATGAACTGCGCGACCTCGCCTTCGTTCCCCTGCTCCGCGGCCATCATGATCCGGTTGAAGAGGCGGTCGGCGTTCGAGCGCATGTCGGCGCTCAGACCGCCCATCCCGGGGGCACCGCCACCGCCCGCCCCGCCGGCGTCCGGCGCGCCCATCATCGGCGCCTGGCCCTGCGGGCCCTGGGCCGGCGCCGTGGTCCGGGTCTGCCCGGGCAGGAAAACCACCACCAGCACCACCACCACCACGATGGACACCGCGGCGATCAGCCATGGCGCCAGCGACGATGAGCCGCCCCCGCTCCCGCCCCCGTCGGTACCGGCGGCCACGGGCTCGCCGCACGCCGTGCAGTAGCTCGACCCCGGCGGGACGGCGGCCCCGCACGCGTCGCAGGTCACATCGAGCGCCGCACCGCACGAGGCGCAGAAGCTCCCGGTCTCATTCTCGGCACCACAATTCGGACATTTCATAGGCCCGCAAGATGGGCAGAGTGGTGGAAAACAACAACTGATCTCGGTGGCGGGGCGGGATTCGCGGCGAGGCGGGATTCGCGGCGAGGGCGGCTGCGCTGCGGCGGGCCGCGTGGCGGTTGGCCTCCCGGTTCGCCCGGGGCTCGGCTCGTGAGCGCGGGCCGGAGCGGAGGTTGTTCGTGCCGGGTCCCGGGCGGTAGGTTGGCGCCCCATGCCCCTGCGCGAGCGTATCTACCTGGTCCTGGCGGCCTTCTTCATCGGGTCGCTCCTGATCGCGAACATCATCACCTTCAAGCTGTTCAGCATCCCGCTGCCGTGGGGGCTGGAGATCTTCGGCCAGGACATGGTGGTGCTGGCCGCCGGGATCCTGCCCTACCCGGTGACGTTCCTGGTGACGGATCTGATCAGCGAGTTGTACGGGAAGAAGCGGGCGGACGCGGTGGTGTGGACCGGGTTCTGGATCTCCCTCTACATCCTGCTGATCCTCCGGATCGGGGCGTGGGTCCCGCCCGTGGGTACCGACATCCGAACGGCCGACGAGGTCCAGGCGCTCTACATCGGCGTGTTCGGGCAGTCCTCGCGGGCCATCATCGCCAGCATGATCGCGTACCTGGTGGCCCAGCTCATCGACGTCCGGGTCTTCCACTTCTGGAAGCGGGTCACCGACGGGAAGCACCTGTGGCTCAGGAACAACGGGTCGACCATGTTCAGCCAGCTCATGGACTCGGTGCTGGTGGTGACCATCCTCTTCTGGGGCCAGCTCTCGGCGGAGATGATCGTCCAGATCATCATCGCCAGCTACATCTTCAAGGTGCTGATCGCGGCCACCGACACACCAGCCATCTACCTGGCCGTACACTGGCTCAGGCCGCTGGTGGAGGAGCCGGAGCCCGAGGACCAGCCGGTTCCGGCGGAGCACCCCGGGTAGGTGGCGCATGGGCGGGGTGTGGGCCGGGTTGGCGTGCAGCTAACCGCGGAGACACGGAGGCGCGGAGCGAACGCGGAGGACTTCTATTGGGTTGATCCGGGCGAGGTGGGGCTCGCGGCGGAAGACGGGAGTGGCCGGTGGGGCAGCGGTCGGAGAGCAGGCCTCGCCGGAACAACTCCAGGGCAGTTCTCCGCGAGTACTCCGCGTCTTCGCGTCTCCGCGGTGACCTGGGCGCCTGTCGCCGCACAGGCCGGCGAGTGCGCGATGGCTGGCCCCCGGCCCGAACCCTCGGTAGTCTAGCGCCATGCGCATCTACCTGACGGGCGGCACCGGGCTCATCGGCTCCCACATCGCGGAGGCGCTCCGGGCCCGGGGCGACGAGGTCATCGCCCTGGTCCGGGCGACCAGCGACACGGCTCATCTCGAGGCCCTCGGCTGCCATCTGGTACGGGGCGACGTGCTGGACCCGGTGGATGAGCTGGCCGCCGGGATGCGGTCGGCCGACGCGGTGGTCCACGCCGCCGCGAAGGTCTTCCAGGGCGGGAGCCGTGACGCGTTCCTGCGGGTGAACGTGCGCGGGACGGAGAACGTGCTCCGGGCCGCGGGTCGGGCCTCGCCGAGGGTGGTCCACCTCTCCAGCGTCGCCATCTACGCCGGGCTGCCGATGGAGCGGCTGACGGAGGCCCGATGGACGGACGCCGACCCGGAGGCCCAGGCGCCGTACGCCGCCTCGAAGAGCCTGTCGGAGCGGGCCGCGTGGCGGCTGCACGAGGAGGGCGCGGTCCGCCTCACGACGGTGCGGCCGTGCGTGGTCTACGGCGAGCGAGACCGCTCGGCCACGCCGATCATCGTGCGCCTGGCCACCCGGCCGGTGACCCCGCTCATCGGAGGCGGACGGACCACGCTGCCGCTGGTCTACGCCGGGAACGTGGCCCGGGGGGTCGTGGCCGCGCTGGACCGGAAGATCGCCATCGGGCGGGCGTACAACCTGGCCCGCGATGTCCCCATCACCGGCCGGGAGCTGGTCCGGCTGGTAGGCGACGAGCTCGGCCGCCGGCCCCGGGTCCTCCCGGTGCCCCGGCCGCTGGCGCTGGCGGCGGCCAAGGTGGTGGCGGTCACGACCCGGGCGATCCCCCTCCTCCGCTCCTTCGACGGCGTGCGCTTCGTCCGCGGGCTCTCCATCGACAATCCCTACGACTCCAGCCGGGCCCGCCTCGAGCTGGGGTGGACGAACTCCATCGCGCACGAGGAGGGGGTGCGGCGGACCATGGCGTGGTGGGGGAGCCGGTAGGACACGCAGCCCTCCGCGTGCTGTCCTCCCGCGTGTTCGGCGTCTTCCGGTGTGAGACGCCGTCCTGAGTTCGAGTTCAGAGTTCGAGGATCGAGTTCGAGAATCGAGCTCGGGCGGGGCTATCCGTCCGGCGGTGCTTCGGACCTCGTCGCGGCCGGTTCCAGCCTGCCCACCGCCCGGATCGTGTCGCCCCGCAGGAGGCGGAGCCGCCACGGCCGAGGCGGGCCGTCGGCCTCGGGCACCGGAAGCACCAGGTAGCGGGTGTTCAGATCTTCGACTCCCAGGTCCGGCGGGTAGTAGGCCGACAGCACCATGGCTTCGGCGCCGGCGGCGTCGAGGTAGCGCACGATCTCCGGCAGCCCGGCGTAGGGCAGCACGCGCCAGTCCCGGTCGGCGTAGACGGCGATGGCCGGGTGCCATGAGGCGACGGGCCCGTCGCTTCCTTCGAGGAGGGTGTCCAGCTCCTCGGCTACCGCCCGGTTCTGGGCGGCCACGACATGGTGCGGAGAGCCGAGGGACAGGCTCAGGTAGAGGCGGCGCGCGTCGATCCCCAGGAGCCAGACCAGCGCCGTGGCCGCCAGGAGGAGCTCGATGAAGCCCGGCCGCAGCGGCGCCTCCGGCAGCCGGGCCTGTACCGTCTCCTCGACCAGCCGGAAGCCCCGGGCGGCGTAAAGCGCCAGGAGCGGGACCAGGAAGAGCTGGGTGCGCGGGTCCACGGCCACCACGGCGGCGATGGCCACGCTCGTCCCCACCAGCGCTCCGGCCACCGGCAGCTCACGGCGGAGCACGTCCCGGCCCCGTGGCTTCGCCACGCCGAGGATGGCGAAGAGCCAGAGGAGGAGCGGGAAGATCTGGCCCACGGACCGGAGGTAGAGGCGGACCGGTGATGGCGCTGCCGGGGGCAGGGCGGCTGGTGCAGCCGTATCCTGTTGGCGGACCTGGCGTTCCGGTTGCTCGGCCCCGGTGTCCACTCTGGTTCGGGTCTCCGCCGGCGGCACGCCCCAGTAATCGCTCCGGAGCCGGAGCCCGGAGGCATCGAGGCCGTAGAGGTACTGGCGGTACGCGTCGTCGTCCTGCCAGAGCATCCGCTCGATGGTCCGGGACGCGGTGGAGCGGGCCGTGCCGGGCCCCGATCCTCCTGCGCGCCCGGCTTCCACCGTCACGGAAGGAAGGGAGACGCCGCGGCCCGACAGCCGCCACTCGCCCGAGACGTCGTGGATATGGATCCAGTAGGGCGAGGCGGCGACGACGAAGCCGAGGCCCAGGAGTACCGGGCTGAAGGCCCGGCGGCGCGACCGGGTCCATGCGGCGAGGCCCAGCGCCCCGAGTCCGAGAAGCCCCCAGGTGATGATCGCCTCGGGCCGGGCCAGGAAGGCCAGGCCGAAGGCTGCGCCGGCGCCGAGCCAGGAGAGCGTCCGCGAGGCCGCAGCGGGTTCGTCGCTTCGCTCATCCGCCCGGAGCCAGAGGGCGATCCCGGTATAGAGTAAGAGGTGGAGGAGCGGCTCGGCCCCGACCCAGAGGTCCGCGCCGATCCAGAAGGGCACGGTGAACGGGGCCAGGGAAGGCAGGACGGCAACCAGGGCCACGGCGATGAAGGCCGTCCGCTCGGCGGCCAACCGCCGGAAGACCGCCCAGGCCGGGAGCACGACCAGCCCCGAGGCCACGGCGGCCACGATCCGACCGCCCCAGGCCCAGCTGTCGAGCACCGTCCCGGCGGCGCCGGCCAGGACCGGGAAGAGCGGCGAGAGGGCGAGGTGCGGGAAGCCGACCAGGCTGTAGCCATCGCCGGTGAAGAGCGACCGGGCCAGGAGGAGGTACCACCCCTCGTCGAACGCCAGGTAGTCGCCGCGGCCGAGGAGGAGGAGGAGTCGGAGGAGGATGGCGCCGGCGGCGATGAGGAGGACGGGGCGGGGGAAGGGGCCGAAGGGGCCGCGTCCCGCGCCCGGGTCGGCCACGCTTTTCGCCGGCGTGTCGAAAAGCGCCGTCATGGGGTCTCCGTCTCCTTCAACGTATCGATCTCCCCGGTCGTCTCCCGCGCGATGATCTCGGCCCGATCGAGCCAGGCGTCTTCACGATACGCCTGTACCCGCTCCCGGCCACGGTCGACCAGCTTCGCCCGGAGCGCCGGATCGGCTTTGAGCTCGGCGATCCGCGCGGCGAGGTCGGCTGGGTCGCGGGGAGCATGGTAGAGCGCCGCGTCGCCCAGCACGTCCGGCAGCGCGCCGCTCCGGGCGGCCACCACCGGAACGCCGGCGGCCATGGCCTCCAGCGCCACCAGCCCGAATGGCTCCCGGAGCGACGGGACCGCCATGCAGTGGAACCGTGCCAGCTCGGAGTCGATGTCGGCCCGGAAGCCCCCCAGCTCGACCCGGTCCCCGACGCCGACGTCCCGGACGGCCGCCTCGGCGGCGCTCCGGGCCTTGCCGTCCCCCACGATGACTGCCCGCACTCCCGGCAGACGCGCAACGGCCTCGATCAGATCGGGGACCCGCTTGCGGGGCTCGAGCTGGCCCAGGTACCCCACGGTGAACGGGCCCGCGGGCTCGCCACCCAACGCGTCACCTCGTCCACCCGCCCGGGGAAAGCCCAGGAGCGGGTTCGGCAGCACAGAGATCCGCCCCCGCAGCCACGGGTAGCGGCGCCACCCGTCGGCGAGGAAGTCCGAGACTACGGCCACCCGGGTGGTGGCGGCGCCGATAAGCGCGGCGGCCGTCACACCCAACGGCTCCGGGAGCCGGTACTCGTGGAGGTGCCAGACCACCCGGCGCCGCCCGAGTCCGGCTACGCCCGCCCAGGGGTTGTAGAGCGAGTTGATCCAGACCAGGTCGGGATCGACGTCCCGCACGGTCCGGCGAACGTCCAGGACGGCGGCGGGCGAGGTGGCGGCCCAGCCGACGGCTTCCGCGGCGTTCCGGGGCAGCCGGTGGCGGGCGCCGACCCGGACCCGGGGCGCCCCCGGCTCGCGGGCGGCGTCCACGGCCGGCCCGCCGTGGGGGAAGTCCATCACCACGTCGTGGCCCCGTCCGGCGAGGCCGCGGGCGAGGGCCACGCCCACCCGCTCGGCGCCGTAGGGACCGGCGCCATGGGAGACCAGGAGGATCCTCACGGCAGGCGCTCCGTTGGACCGTGTTCGCGCCCCGCTTCCAGCGCGGCGATGGTCTCCGGGTCGGCGGCCGCCCGTCGTTTTCGCCTCAGAGCGCGGACCCATCGTGCCGGGGCGGGCCCCGCGAGCGATGCCGCCACCCCGGCCCAGTGCAGGGGTGAAAAGGGGTCGAGGTGGAGCGCCCGGAGGAAGTAACGCCGGGCCGCGGCCGTCAGACCGTCAACCAGGAGGTACTTGCCGAGGCCGTAATGGAGGGCCGCCCGACGCCTCCGGGAGAGGTGTGCGCCGTGAGTTTCCGCCATCCGCGCGGCCGCCACCTCCAGCGCCTCCCGGTCCATGGTGATGCCACCGGACAGCTGGATCCCGTGCACCAGAATCTCCGGGACGTATCCGAACGCAGTGTGGCGCCCGAGCCGGAGGAGGAGGTCCCAGTCCTGTAGCCGGGGCAGCGATTCGTCGAACCCACCGACGGACTGCAACAGATCGCGGCGCACAATGATCGAGTACGTGCCGACATAATTCCCGCGCAGAAGTGCTCCCACTGGATCCCGGGCTGCGCCAGGCTCGCCTTCCACCACCCACTCCTCGCCGTGCCGGATGGCGTGCCGGCAGTAAACCACGCCCCGGTTCGGCGTCAGCGCCCTGAGCTGCTTCTCGAGCTTGTCCGGATACCAGAGGCAGTCGTCGTCCAGGAACGCGACGACGGGGTTGTGGGCTGCCGTGACCCCCGCATTCCGTGCCGCCTGGGCGCCGCCGCGCTCCAAGAGGCGGAGAGACCGCACGCGTCGGTCCCGCGCCTGGAGCCGGGTCACCACCGAGGGGGTGGCGTCGTCCGACGCGTCGTCGACGATGATGACCTCGAGGGCACGATGCGTCTGGTTCAGCGCGCTGGCGGCCGCATCGGCCAGGAGCTTCGCCCGGTTCCTTGTGGGGATCACCACCGAGACATCGGGGTCGTGGCGTCCGCCGACCTTGGCATCCACGGGCTACTCCCCCACTCCGCCACGACCGGTGCGCGCCGTGTCCCACCACGACGTGTCGATCCCCCATTCGCGTCGGAGCCGCTCGATTTCTGGGGCCAGCTCGCGGGCGGCCCGCTCACGCTGCTCCGGCGTGAGTGCAACCTCGTGGAGGTTCCAGCGTCCGACCAGCTCCCGGATGGCCCGGACCAGCGGTTCCGGCGTCCACTTTCGCAGCCGGGGGAAGAAGGGGCGGTCACCCAGGGTACGGGTAATGGCCGACGTAGTGGCGAGGTCCATCCGGGTGTTGTGGGCCTGTCGCAGCACTTCGGGGTCCATGGAATGGGGTTCGAGACCGAGGAACGCTACGGCCCGCTTGACCACGGCCTGGGGGTGGCGGCGCATCTCTTCGTGGATCAGCGGCAGAATCGCCTCCCGCGGCCAGTGCTCGAGGTATGCGTCCAGCTGTGTAGCGTATCGCGAGACATCGAGTGCCCATTCGAAGTCCTTTTCGGCCAATCTGTCCGCACCGCCACGTTTGATGGCGTTGTGGGTGAGGTGGGATGCGATCCGCCTCACCGGATCGCGCATGAGGTAGATGAACCGGAACTCGCTATCGGCCGCCACGGCACGGATCCGCTCCGGCACACCGGCCATCCCCGGCACCTTCGCATAGTTCGTAGACGCCTCCAATGCCAGTTGGTGGATATCGGGGTCCCAGTCCCAGAGGCGGCGATACGCTCCCATGCCCTGCTTCCACGCCGTCTCGTCCGAGAAGAAATCGGGCTCCTTCACGTTGCACGGGCACACGGCCGGGTGGGCGGTCAGGTGCCGGAAGAGGCTGGTAGTGCCCGACTTCATGGCGCCGATGATGAGAGCGAACCGCCGGATCTCGGGCGGGCGGCCGATCGTCGGGTCGGGGTTACTGGGCACGGGAGGTGGCGTGGGTTGGTTGTGATTCCGCGGGCCGCGAGATCAAGCGGTAGTTGGCTTTCGCTACCCACCGGTAGACGGGCGGTCCCATCAGCGCCAGGGTGAGCCCGAGCCAGGACCGGAGGGAGCGCTTATGGGCTCGGATGGCAGCGACGAAATGGACCAAGCCGAGCCGCCAGTGCCCCGTGAACAATACCTTGCCGGCGATTCTTCGGTGCATGGCGCCATGATGGGCCGGCGGCAACGGGCCGCTGTCGTACTTCGTCCGGAGGTGCCGGGCGGCCACCACCAGCCGTTCATCCGACGCCGAGATCCCCTCGTCGCCCCGGTCCATGGTGAACAGGACCTCCGGCACTTCCACCGCCTCGTGCCGTGCCAGGAGCCGGGTGAAGAGATCGAAGTCCTGGAGCCTCGGCAGCTCCGGATCGAACCGGCCCACCGTCTCGAATGTAGCGCGTGGGATCATTGCGCATGCGGTGGTGATGGACCAGGGGCCGTCCCGCCCGTGGACGGTCTCCGATCCGTCGGAGTGCCGCATCCGGCACCAACAGTAGGCGTACCCCGCCGCCGGTGACACTTCCAGCGCGGACACCAGGCGCTCCACCTTCTCGGGCTCGCTCACGCAGTCGTCGTCCTCGAACAGCAGGTAGCGGCCCCGGGCTTGCGCCGCGCCGGTGTTCCGGGCGGACGCCGCGCCCTGGGGGCTGTCGTGCCGGAGCCCCCTGACGCGGGGGTCGTTCGCCGCGGCGGCCTCGATCGCCGCCGGGGTCTCGTCCGTGGAGCCGTCGTCGACCACGATAATCTCCAGGTCCTCGAATGACTGGCCGCCGAGGGCTTCGAGCGTATCGGGGAGGATCTCTGCCCGGTCACGGGTGGGGATCACGACGGTGACAGTGGGCACCTTCAGGCTCGCTTTCCCACGATGCGTCTAATATTGCAGCGGCTCGCCACTGACCCCTCCGTAGCGGCCCGCGTCGTCCAGTTTCCGGTAGTGCTCCGTGTCCCTGTGATCGATGACGCGACCGGGAACGGCCCCGATAATGGCCCGCTCCGGCACCTCACCCTGCACCACGGTGCCCGCCCCGATGATGGCGCCTTCACCGATTTCCGCGCCGGGCAGGATCACCACGTTCATCCCGATCCACACGTTCCGACCGATGGTCACCGGACGGTGCCGCTCGGTGTCGTCATAGGGCAACGCCTGCCCCTCGTACTCATGATTGAACGTATAAAGTACGAGGTTGCGGGAGATGTGTGTGTTGGCCCCGATCACCAGGCCGCCCTCGCCGCGAATGAAGGCGTTGTCCCCCACGTGCACGTTATCGCCGATTTCAATGGCCCCGAGTCCCGTCAGCCGGCTGAGTCCGTTGAAGTGCACACTCGAGCCCAGGCGGTGGAGTCCCTTCCGGTAAACCCTGGAGCGGTACGCGCTTCGGGCACGGCGCAGCGACCGGACCGTCCGCTCCGCAACGTATCCCACCGCTTCCCAAACGCTCAGCATCGCGGGCCCTCGGCTTTCTCTGTTGGAGGGTCGGCTTCCGCCTCGGGGTCCACCAAGGCGAGGAGGCGCAGTGGTCCGCGGCTCGACCGCCGGTGGGTCGCGACGGCGACCAATACATATAGGATAAGTGCGAGACCGGTCGCCAGCCAAAGGTGCAGGGGCTCCGTCCAACCGGCCCGATGCGCCATGAAGAATGGGACCGCCGCCGTGCCGGCCAACCCGAAGCCGGGGGCCAAGTGCCGGAATAGAATTCTCACCGGGAGGTACATGATCCGACGGACGTACACCAATGCGAAGGGGATGGTGGTGAGGGTGCTGATCAGAACGGACCATGCAACGCCCTCGAGTCCCATCCGGCGAGCGAGGGGCACGATGAGGGCGAACAGGACGACGACCCGGAGCACGCTGACCTGGAAGCTCAACCTCGGCTTCCCAAGGGCCATGTAGATGCTGCCGGCGGTGGAGACCACACCGCGAACGGACGCGGACCACACCAGGATCGGCAACACGACCGCCACGTCGATCCACCGTTCGCCGAGAACGAGGAGTACGACAGGCTCCGCCATGAACGTGGCAACCACGGCTACCGGCACAACGATGGACGCGACCAGTTCCACGGTCAGCAGGTAGCCCGTGCGGAGCCGTTCGGGTTCGGACTGGATTCTCGAGTACGCCGGGAACGCCACGGTGCCGACTATTTGCGATAACTCCCTGGCCGCCAGTTCGCCGATCTGGAACGCCATCTGGTAAATCCCCAGGGCGAATGGGCCCAGGAGCCGGCCGACCAGGATATCGTCGCCTTTCATGGCAAGGAAGTGGGTCACGCGCTTCGCGAAGACCCACGCGCCGTAGCCGTACAGCTCCTTCACCACCTCCAAGTCCAGCTCCAGTCGGGGCCGGTAGCCGGAAAGGGCGTACGAGGCGACCGTACGCGCCAGCCGGTGCGCCACCAGGCCGAGAACCAGGGCCCACGGGCTCTGCAATAAGTATGCGGCGAACCCCGACACCAGCAGATCCGCCGTCAGTCCCGCCACTTTGAGCTGGAAGTGGGGGCCGAACTCGAGGTGTCGCTCGAACCGGATGACACCCGGGTTCTCGAAACCGGACAGCAGCACGGCGATGCTGACGGCCCTGACCAACATAGTTGAAGCTGGCTCCTGGAAAAACGCGGCCACGAGCGGCGCGCCGGCCACGAGCGCGGCGGCGATGAGCGCGTTGCGCATGAGCTGGACCGTCCACGCCGACGAGAGGTGTCCCTCGATGGTTTTCTCTCGCTGGATCAGTGCTTCCCGGAAGCCCGTCTCCGTGAAGACCTCGAGCGCCGCGATGGTGAGGAGCGTGATCCCGAACAGGCCGACGTCGTCCGGGGCCAGGAGCCGGGCGACCACCACCGCGCGGACGAAACCCACCCCATAGGTTACCGTCCGTAGCAGAGTGGCCCACAGCCCTGCGGTCAGGACCCGGGACGTTAGCCGGTCCGCGTCGCTCACGCGCTCGCCATGGGGAGCAGAACGCGGGGCCGCAGCCTACAGCGCATAACCGAGCCGGTCGGCCATTGGTGCCAGGATCTCCCGTGCCCGGGCCAGCGCTTCACCGCGGGCACTGGCCGCCTCGTCGGTGGCGTTCAGGCGCTCCTTGAAGACCCGTTGCAGCCGGCTTGGGGAGAGCGTCGAGACACCAGCGAACCCGAGGATCCGGTTCGTCGTTCCAATGCCGTTGCGGAAGAGGTCGGCGGATCGGGCCTCGATCCACCGGTGGCTGTCAATGGCATCGAGGGCCTCGAGGATGAACGCGTTGGTGGCGCTCCAGTACCACGCGATCCGATCCAGCTGGGTCAGGCCGTCCCACCGGTCATGAGCCGGGTCGTCCGGCCGGGGCGTGATCCGGCACCAGTCCCACGTGTTGGACTCGTACCATCCCCGGGCCATTCCGGACTCGATCACTTCGTGCGGGTGTCGATGAAGGAAGACGAACCGGCTATCCGGGAAGAACCGGGCGATGGCCGGGGCGAGGTAGCTGAGCCGGTTGTTGGTTTCGACGTAGACCTGCCCCGACTCCAACGCTTTGGCCACGTACTCGGCCCGAGCGGCGTCGACGAGCCGTTGCCACTGCGGTGCGGCCTGCGCCGCCACGCCGGCCTGATATGCCTCGGTCGAGACGCTGGCCAGCGAAGGGATCGGTTCATGATAGCCGTCGACCGCGTCCGATTGATCGAGGGCTCGGGCGAGCGTCTTCGTCCCTGTTCGACCTGTGGACAGCACGAACAGGGAGCGCGCGCCACGCCAGTCGTTTCCGTAGCGGTCGCCTAAGAGCCCGAACCTCGGCAGTTGCTCGCGGCCTCGCCGCTCCTCGAGGTCG